>CALXBT010000084.1 GCA_944386585.1 uncultured Clostridia bacterium
TCCACAGCGGAGCCGCATTACCAAATGCGCCGGAAAGTCCGTTGATCATGTAGTAGATACCGAATGAGCTTCCTGCTTCATCTTCACCGCCAAGATTGTTGATATACTTAATCAGGCAAGGCCAGTATGAGAACATTACCAGTGACTGTGCTCCCCAGATAATCAGGGCTACTGTATAAGAATCAACAAATGCTGCATAGATGAAAGTAAGGGCTGTAATCGCTCCTACCGACCATACAATAATCTTCTTTGCATCAAACTTATCAGCCAGATACGCACCCGGAATGGATGTGATGAAGCCGACAACCGCGCAGACAGTATTGAGAAGACCGAGCTGCGTGTTGTTGATATTCATGATCTGAATCATCTGATCATAGAATACATACCTGATGAACATGAGAACGTATATGGTTCCGCCCATGTAACCGAGCGAGATGAGGCCCATATACTTTCTGAATTTACTTTGCTGTTGCATAATTGCCTCCTAAAAATAAATATGAATTATGGCTATAACGTACCGTACAATACACATATCAACCATCATGCACATTTGCTTAGGGGAATCCACATGAAAGATATGTATTAAATGCATTGTACTTTATTGACATCATTTTAACACTAATATTGTCGTTATACAACATATTTTTTATAAAATTTTGATTTTTTTGACTTGTCCAATTTATCCAACTTGTCTGATTTGTATTTCATGTGCAAAAAATTATTTGACTATAAATTTCTCTAAAAATAAGCAGTGTTGCTTGTTTTTTATTGCCGGATTTTTCAAATTAAAAAGCAGATGCGCTAAAAGCACATCTGCTAGTTATATCATTCTTCTATATTCCCTTGCTATTTTTTTATTCCACGATATCCATCACATCAATCTGCTCTGCAAAGGTAAGCGCCGCTTCTGTCTTCGCCTGGAGTTCCTCCTTCGTGATATTCGGATTCATCGCCGTTACAACCATTTTTCCGTCGATAAATTCTATCACTGCAAGCTCTGTTACAATTGCGCTAACGCAGGCAACTGCCGTTAAAGGAAATGTACATTTTTTAAGAATCTTTGCCTCACCCGACTTAGAACAGTGCTCCATCGCAACTACAACCTTTTTGGCGCCGGACACAAGGTCCATTGCTCCACCCATACCGTTTGTCGTCTTACCTGGTACCATCCAGTTTGCGAGGTTTCCTTCTTCATCTACCTGCAGACCGCCCAGTACTGTCATATCAAGATGACCGCCCCGTGCCATTGCAAAGGATATTGAGCTGTCAAAGCACGCAGCACCCGGTCCGAGCTTTACAAGAGAATTGCTGGCGTCACAGAGATCTCTATGTCCTGTTCTCCAGTCGCAGCCCGCCTCATCGCTCAACGCTTTCATTCCTCTGATTACCTCGTCACGATCATCAAGGCTTTCCCATGGGAACGGCACCACCGTTTCCTCTCCGGCAAAACCGCACTCTGCATGAAGCAAAAATTCTACACCTTCCGGTACATAATTTGCAGAAAGCGTCGGAATACCAACACCCAGATTTACAAATGTATCGTTTTCAAAAAATCTCGCAATATTCTTTGCAATTGTATGTCTTGTATTCATTAGAACGCCACCTCCTCGCAGTGAACTACATAATCTACGAATACGCCCGGAAGCTGCACGGCATCAGGACGAATCTCGCCCGGCTCTACCAGTTTTTCGCATTCCAGAATAACAATATCTGCCGCCGTCGCCATCATCGTATTAAAGTTCTGTGCTGTATAGCGGAAAGTCGCATTGCCCATTCTGTCTGCCGTGTGACACTTTACCAGAGCAACATTTGCATGCAGCGGCATTTCAAGGATGTATTTTCTTCCATCAATGACTTTCGTTTCCTTGCCTTCCTCTACAACCGTGCCAACACCAGTCGGTGTATAAAACCCACCGATACCAGCACCCGCAATACGGATTCTTTCAATGAAAGTTCCCTGCGGAACCAGCGTAAGTTTCAGCTCACCGCGGCTGATTGCCTCATTGGCTTCCTTATGACTGCCGAGAAAAGTAACAATAATTTCATCGAGCTGTCCGTTTGCAAGCAGCTTTCCCGGTCCTTGCAGATACGGCAGTCCGCTGTATCCGAAGTCCTCTGAAATCGTTGTCAGATGCTTTACTTCCTTGCGTGTCGCCAGTTCATCCACAAGATTTACTGGACACCCGATGTTCGTAAATCCGCCGATCATTACTTTATCGCCGGTCTTTACCTGATCGATTGCCGTCTTAATATCAACAACCTTGTTCATAAACTCATTCTCCTATCCATCATTAAAATTTCAACACGCAGGTCTCGCCGCGCGCAAAACTGCATGCCGGCCTTCCTTGCCTGTCGTTTGCTTTGCTTCATATTATATCATCGAAACACGAAAGTACGCAACTTGTTTTTCATCCTCTATTTTTTCGCTTTTTCAAGCGCAATGCCAAGTCTTCTGATTCCTTCCCGGATTGTTTCCGGCGGTGCATATGAAAAATTAAGCCGCATTGTATTCGTATCGGCACCAGCAGCATAAAACAGTTCTCCCTGCACAAAAATTACTTTTTGCGCGCCGGCTTCTTCAAAGAATTTTTTTGAATCATAGGTATCCGGATATTTTACCCAAATAAAAAGTCCGCCTTCTGGTACTTGAAAAACGCAGTCTTTCGGGAAAAATTCACGAATCGCTTCCGCCATTACATCTCTTTTTTCCCGGTATACCTTAATAAGATTTGCAACATGCACATCAAGATCATTTTCGTCAAGATATTTATCCATCATCATTTCAATCGACATCGGCACATGCATATCCGAATTTCCCTTAACATTCTTAATCTCACTGTAAATTGGCTCCTCTGCTATGAGATAAGCCAGCCGCAGACCCGGACACATAATTTTAGAAAAAGACCCCGAATAGATTACAAGCCCTTTTGTATCCATCGACTTCAGGGACGGCAAATGAGCGCCTTCATACCGAAGCTCGCCGTAAGCGTCATCCTCCAGCACCGGAATCTCATGTTTGTTAATAACTTCCATGAACGCTTTTCTTCTCTCCAATGTCCATGTCTTTCCGGTCGGATTCTGAAAATTCGGAATCACATAAATGAGTTTAATGCTTTTATCTTCTGAAAGCGCTTTGTCAAGCTCTGCCGGCAGAATTCCATCTTCATCGGTCGGAATTGCCCTGTATTTCGGCTTTACCGCACCGAACGCCTGAAAACATCCAAAATAGGAAGGCTGTTCACAGGCAATTGTCTCTCCTTCGTTAACCAGCACCCTCGCTACAAAGTCAAGCCCCTGCTGAGAGCCGCCTGCGAGACACACTTGATCTGCGGTTGTATGCGCGCCGAATTTTTCATTCACGCGATCCGAAATCTTTTTACGAAAAGACGGCCTTCCTTCGGTATTTCCATAGGAAAGGGCCTCTGCCGGACTTTCGCTTAAAACCTCACAAAACGCCTTTTTCAGCGCTTCTACCGGAAAATACCGAGGGTCCGGCTGCCCGTCTGCCAATGAAATCGCATCTTCTGTCCAATATTTGTAGTTTTCCTCAATTTTAGGAAACTTTAAACTTTCTATTCTGTCTGCAAATCTAATACTCATATCGTTTCTCCTTCCGAGTGTTTCTTTTTATTGTAACATCTGTCTATACTCTCTGCAATATATAATTCAAAAAATTCCGATATGTTTTAATGCTCTATTCTGTGAAATATCTATTAAAATTAAAAGTCCGGACGCGCATACTTCTGCGCATCCGGACTTAATTTTTATTTCACATCTCGTCTATCAAAAATCCTTATAGCAGTATTCCGAAATTACCTTCATCAATGCTCAGTCCAATGAAGCACAATACACCTCTGTGCCCGCTTCACATCTTTTGTTTCAATCGCTTCAAGAATCTCCAAATGATCTTTATTCGTAAATTTCCAGTACTCTACCATATTCTCCGCATCCTGTCCGTAGAATTCTGTACGAAATGCTTTTCTGGTCAGCTCATTGATCAGATTCGCAAGCACTTTATTCCCGCAGACTTCTCTGTAAATCGTATGAAATTCCTGCTCCCAGTCATAATACATATCAGCATCCGCTCTGCTGATTGCAAGATTCATCTTATCCACCGCTGTTGAAAGACGCTGCATACGATCTTTTTCAATATTCGGCATCGCCAGTTCTACTGCATAAGAATCAAGCTGTGCAATAACAGCAAAGCATTCCTGCATTTCTTCTTCATCAATCATTTTGACAAAAAACCCTTTGCGCGGTACATTATCGAGCAAATTATCGGAGGTCATCTGAATCAGCGCCTCCCGAATCGGTGTACGGCTGATTCCAAGATGCTTAATAAGCTCCGCCTCATCAATTTTATCACCGACTGCAATTTTCCCTATTTTAATTAGATGAAAAACATATTCATATACTTGGTCACTCAATGATTTAATGATTGCCATAAATTTTTATCACCATTCCTTCTAATCAGCATACAGATCTCTCTGCAATGCTCTCTTTTTGAAACTGCACCGGCCGCATCACCAGAACAACGCTTTGACTTCCAAAAATTCTTCAAAGCCAAACATACCGCCTTCTCTGCCAATGCCAGACTGTTTATAGCCGCCAAACGGCATTCCGGAGCCGCCGGCCGCACCATTGACGCACAGAAATCCAGCTTTTATCCTCCTTGCGAAATCAAGAGCTTCCTCCTGCGGTCCGAAAACGGCACCGGCAAGGCCATACGGCGTGTCATTTGCAACTGCAAGTGCCTCTTCTTTCGTCTCATATGAAATTACTGAAAGTACTGGCCCAAAAATCTCTTCTTTTGCAATTATCATATCATTCTTTACATCAACGAATACCGCCGGCTTTACATAATAGCCGTGCTCGCAATCTTCCGGCACTTCACCGACAAGAAGTCTTGCTCCTTCTGCAAGCCCTTTTTTCAGATAGTCTCTTACCTTCTCAAACGCCCTTTCTGAACTGAGGGGACCCACTTCCGATATCGGATCCAGCGGATCTCCTGCAATATATTTTGCCGCTTCTTTCACTAAGAGCGCCTCGATTTCATCCTGATGCGAGGCCGGAATCAGCATTCTTGTATACGCACAGCAAGTCTGTCCCGAGTTCATAAAGGCAGAACTGCATGCTTCTTTTACCGCAGCCTCATAGTCAGCCCCTTCCAGGACTACAAGAGGCGATTTGCCGCCCAGTTCCAGCGTAATTTTCTTTACAGTATTCAATGCAAGCTTTCCAACTTCAATACCGCCGGCGGTAGAACCTGTAAAAGAAAGTGCATCAATATCCGGATGAAGTGCAATTGCATTACCCACTTCACCGCCAGCACCCGTTACCATATTGAAAACTCCGGCCGGAAATTCAGCTTCTTCAATCGCTTCTGTCAAAAGGCAACAGCAGAGCGGTGTATTTTGGCTTGGCTTCAGTACGACTGTATTTCCGGCTGCTATTGCAGGAAACAGCTTGTAAGTTGCCTGCGTAAGAGGATAGTTCCACGGCGTAATTCCCGCCACTACGCCAAACGGCTCCCTTCTGATTACGCCTGCATCTGTCTGTTTTTCGTATTCATAACTCTCTGCGAGATCAGCTGCTTCTTTCGCATCGCTTATTGCACCTGCCACATGGAAGTCAAAAGCATGCTTAAGCGGAATGCCAAGTTCATTTGAAATAACAAGACTAAACTCGTCTTTCCGTCTTTCAATCACCTCTGCGAGCCTGCGCAGAAGTAGTGCGCGCTCCTGCGGCGTCTTCTCTGCCCAAGCCGGCGCCGCCGCTTTAGCCGCCGCTACCGCTTTATCAACATCCGTCTCATTGCCGCGCGGCACCATACCGATGACTTCCTTTGTTGCAGGATTCTCCACCTCAATCCAGCGATCGCTCACGCTTTCTGTCCAGCTGCCGTTTATGTACAGTTGATACTTTTTCATAGCCGTCCACATCCTCCCTTTTATAATATACTTTTATATTATAACAAAATATACAATATCACAAGCAACAAATCATAAATAAAGAAATAATAATTTTCAGATAAAATAAAACCGAAGGCATATTTGGCCTCCGGTTTTAATTTTTCCTTTGTATTTCTTATGCTTCGAGTGCTGCAAGCGCTTCCGCCTTTGCTTTTTCTCTCTGCTCAAGGACCTTCTCATACTGTTCGTCCGTCATCTTTTCCATCGAGATACCGGTTATGCCGTAAAAAATCGAAACAAACGGATTAACATAATTCAGTACCGCATACGGCAGATATGCTGCCGTCGGAACGCCCATAAATCCGGACATCGTTACACCGCAGGTCGTCCAAGGAATAATTGGCGATGTTACTGTTCCTGCATCCTCGAGAATTCTGGAAAGATTCTTCGGCGCAAGCTTTGCATCTTCAAAGGTCTCTCTGAACATAGAGCCCGGAAGCAAAATTGCCAGATACTGGTCGCAGGCAATAACATTGACAAGAACTGTCGTAACCACTGTTACAGTAACAAGTCCCCCTCTGCCTTTTGCAAGCTTGAGCATTGCTTCTGCCAGCGTCTGAAGCATGCCGGAAGCATCCATAATACCGCCGAAGCAGAGTGCTGCGAATCCCATTGAAATCGTCCACATCATGCTGTCAAGACCGCCTCTGGTCAAAAGATCCACGAGGAATGGATCAACTGCATCAGGATTTTCAAAAGAGAAGCCGTAGTGAAGAATTCCAAACCAATCAGCAAAAGGTACTCCTTGGAAAATACTGCCGCAGAGACATCCAAGTATAATGCCGCCGAACAGTCCCGGCAGTGCCGGCAGCTTAAATGCTACCATTAAAATAACAACAAGCGGAGGAATCAGCATCGCAAGGTTGATATTGAAGTTTGCACTGATGTTCTCCTGAAGCGTGGAAACAAGTGACATATCAGCGTTTTCTCCTGAATGCCCCATTCCCATAATTGCAAATGCAATCAATGCAATAATCATGGAAGGCGTTACAGTCCACATCATATGTCTGATATGGTCAAAGAGGTTGGAGCCTGCCATCGCAGGTGCGAGATTGGTCGTGTCCGACATCGGAGACATTTTATCTCCAAAATACGCACCGGATACAATTGCTCCTGCCGTCATCGCCGGGCTGATGCCAAGCGCTGTACCAATACCAATCAGCGCCACGCCGATCGTGCCTACAGTCGTCCAGGAAGAACCTGTCGCCAGCGAGCAGATTCCGCAGAGTACGCAGGCTGCAATTAAGAAAAAGCTCGGCTTTAATACCATAAGACCATAATAAATCATGGCAGGTACTACGCCACCGGCAATCCATGCGCCCATCAGGATTCCTACTGTCATCAAAATAAGAATCGCGCCCATCGCACGGTTAATAGATACTAAAATACCATTTTCCAGAAACGACCACTTATAGCCGTTTGCTACTGCTACAAGCGCAGCAAAAATAGTGGCGATAACAAGCGGAATATGTAATTCACCATATCCGCAGTCAAACGCTGGACCGAATACTTTGCCGAGTACTCCGGTTGCATAGAAGAAGCAGATCAGTGTAAACAAAATTACAACAAGAACCTGCCACATAGGGATTTTTTTGCCCATCTTTCACCTCCTTATAAAAGTGTAATAAAAAAATGAAAAATTCCATAATAAAATATTAAAATATATTTTATTATAATGTATTATAGCGTTTGATGCAAATATCGTCAAGTCAAAATTGTATTAATTCCGTTATTTTTCTGACTATTCTAATAGATTCTCCTTGTTTTTAAAATCGTAAAAACCCTTACAGTTACTGTCTCTAAGCGTTTCTATACAGCCCTTAGAAAACACAAAATCCGGCATTATTTACTAATCCGGATTCTGTGCATCGTGATACGATTTTACTACTATTTATTTTCTTACCTGTTTCAGGCTAGAAAGCTTTTTTTCATATTATACACATGAAACAGTCAGTTTGCAAGCTAATTTTCTATAAATTCAGAATTTTTTCTAATATTAATTTTATGAAAAGACAATTGTGGTTCCTGTACGACCCTCAAGAGCCTCTACTGCTTTATCAAGAGAGGTGATAATGCTCTTCTTTCCGGGCCTCTTTGAAACGAATTTCATCGCTGCCTGTATTTTCGGCAGCATACTGCCTGCCGCGAAGTGCCCCTCTTTTTCATATGCCTTTGCCCTCTCTACCGTTAGGCTGTCAAGATCTTCCTGGTTGGGTTTTCCGAAATGAACGGCAACCTTTTCTACCTCTGTAAGGATCATCAGGATATCCGCATCAATCATTTCTGCTAAAAGCTCTGCGGCAAAATCTTTGTCAATGACAGCTTCCGCACCCTCAAGGCTGCCATCGGGGTGCTCAATAACCGGAATCCCGCCGCCGCCGCAGGAAATGGTGATAGTTGAATCCCATAGTCTTCTCACAGAATCAATTTCCATAATTTTAACCGGAGCCGGACTCGGAACAACGCGGCGGTAACCGCGCCCGGCATCTTCTTTCATCACATATCCTTTTTCAGATTTCAGCTTTTCAGCCTCCTCTGCTGTATAAAACGGTCCAATTGGTTTCGTCGGATTTTTGAATGCGGGATCCCCCGCATCGACCGCTACCTGCGTAATGACAGTAACTACCGGCACATTTCTGTTTCTTTCTGAAAGCTCGCGCTTTAGTGCCTGCTGCAGATGATATCCGATATATCCCTGCGACATCGCACCGCAGACATCAAACGGCATCGCCGGCGTTACATCTTTTGCCGTCTCTGAAGCAAGCAAAATCCTTCCTACCTGCGGTCCGTTTCCGTGTACAATGCCTATTTCATAGCCGCGGCTGCTGATTTCAGCAATATATCTGCAAGTCTCCTTTACCACTGAAAGCTGCGCCTCTGCTGTTGCCGGTCCGTTTCCTGACTGAAGCGCGTTTCCGCCAAGCGCTATTACAATTCGCTCTCCCATTTACAGATCCTCCCTATTTACCGGACAGGACATGCAGCGCGGACCGCCTCTTCCTCGTGAAAGTTCTGAAGATAGAATGGTAAGAACTTTAATTCCCTTTTTATCAAGCAGCTCATTGGTCACATAATTTCTTTCATAGGTGACAACAACACCCGGCGCAATCGCCAGCGTATTAGAACCGTCATTCCACTGCTCTCGCTGCGCTGCCATGCGGTCGTCCCCTCCGCAGCGAATCAATTCTACTGCCGGTAAATTAAGCTCTGTCTTCAAAATATCGACAAGTTCATCCTGAATGCTGGTGAAATGCGCTTTCCCATCCTTGTCCAGCACAATTTCAAAGATTTGAAGCGGACCTTCAATCTCTGGATGAATTGTAAATTTATCGTAATCCACCATTGTAAACACGGTATCAAGATGCATGAACGCCCGGCGTTTCGGAATGTCAAAGACCAGCACTTTCTTAAAACTGGACCTGCCCAGCGTATTCTCTGCAAACCGCTCAATTGCGGCTACACTCGTACGCTGCGAAAGTCCGATTGCTACAATCTCCGAAGACAGTACCAGAATATCACCGCCTTCAATGGAATATTCCTGATCGTAATCATACCAGATATTCGTCCCATACGGTGCAAAGTCCTTATTGTAGCGGAACATATACTGAAGCAGCAGCGCTTCTCTTCTCCGCGCCTTTGTACTCATATGATGAATGCTTACGCCGTTTCCTACACAGGCGCCGGGATCTCTTGTAAAATAAAGATTTGGCATCGTGTCCATATAATACGGATAATCTGATGTGATATAATCTGCCAGCGAATTTGAGCGAACATTTTTAATGTCCTCTTTTTTAACCCCGGCAATCACTTTTTCCAGCATCGCCTTTACCGGCATCTCAGAAAGATAGGAAACGATTGCTTCCTTCACGCTTTTAGAGTGAATCTCGCTTTCTTCTGTAATGCGCCGAATGAATTCGTCACGAATGTGTTTTTCGGAGAGCGCTTTTGCTGTCTCATCAACATAGTAAATAACCTCAACGCCGTTTTCAGTCAGTACTTTGGCAAACTGATCGTGTTCCTCCCGCGCAATTTTAAGATACGGAATATCATCAAACAGAAGCCGCTCGAAATTATCAGGCACAAGACCTTCAATTTCTTCGCCGATTCTATGAAGAAGCACTCTCTTTAGTTTTCCTATTTCCGAATAATTATGAATTCCTTTCATTTGACTGCCCGTATCCTGTCCTGCGTCTCCGCAGCAGCAGGTGCTTTTCACTTCATTTGCACAGGTATTTTTTTCTCCGGCTCCGCAGGATACTGTTATAGACTCCTCCTTCTTTTCCGAAGAGCAGCAGCCCGACTTGCACTTTGTTTGGTCAGCTTTCCTCACACCGCCGGAAGCGCACGAAATATGAGGATTTTCCGAGCCGGCCTCCATGTTGTATCTGCTGTAATGGTCACGCTCATAATCGGCATTTACCACCGCCGCATCATAATACTCTTTTTCATAACTTCCGTCTTTTGCCCGGTACACTGGACCATGTCGTCCGATCATCTTTTCAGGATTGCTTTCAGCCTGCAAAAAATCAGGGTTTTCTTCGGCTGTTTCCATATTGAAACGACTGTAATGGTCACGCTCATAATCGGCATTCATTCGTACTGCATTTTGATAGCCTTCTCTAAAGATTTCTTCCTTTGTGCGGTATACCGGACCGTGTCGGCGTATCATATCATTTTTTGCAGTTTCTGCGGCATACATATCATTTTTGTACAGCCCGGATCTTCTGCCGTCTTCTTTTGCCGCCGTACCCTTTGTATATTCACCGTTTCTCGGCGTTGTGCTCGGCGCTGTATAATAATACTCTTTATCATAGCTGCCGTCCTTTGCCCTGTAGATAGGTCCGTGTCTGGAAACAACACCATTTTCCCCGCCGTCTTCCATATAACCTCTTTCGGAAGCAAGTTCTGCCGAGAGCTGGTCTGCCGTTTTGCGTTCTTTTGCTCCGCTTCTCCCGGCTTCTGTACCATCTAATGCAAGAAATCTTTTCCTCTCTACGATTCTCTCACTCATAGCACCCTCCTAACCAATCGTAGCAACCATAACCGCTTTAATCGTATGCATTCTGTTTTCTGCCTCATCGAATACCTTTGAATGCTTAGAACGAAATACTTCATCGGTTACCTCGCGGATATCATAGCCTTCTTCTTTCTGCGTCTTTGCCATCGTCGTCTCAAAATCATGGAACGACGGCAGGCAGTGCAGGAAAATAACATCGCTGTTTCCCGTCTCACGAAGCAGTTCTTCCGTAATACGATACGGCGTCAGCAGTGCTACACGCTCTGGAATCTGCGCTTCCTCTCCCATTGAAGCCCAGATATCCGAGTAAAGTACATCTGCACCCTTTAAACATTCCTTCTCGCTTGCAAGCTCAATCGTTGCGCCTGTTTCCGATGCAATTTCCTCAAGCTGCGTTAAAATTTCGCTGTCCACCTGTTTTCTCAGTTCATCCGGACCATATCCGACATAATGCATGCCCATCTTAGCGCAGCCGTACATCCATGCATACGCCATATTATTGCGGATATCCCCGCAAAAAACGACTTTTACCTTTGAAAGCGGCTTTGCAACATGCTCTTCAATCGTAAGCAGATCCGCCAAAATCTGCGTCGGATGATCGACATCTGTCAAACCATTCCACACAGGAACACCTGAATACTTTGCAAGATCTTCCACTACTTTCTGCTGATAACCCCTGTATTCAATTCCGTCAAAAAATCTTCCAAGTACTTTTGCCGTATCCTCCAGCGACTCTTTCTTCCCCATCTGTGAAGAACCCGCATCAAGGAAAGTTACATGTGCGCCTTCGTCATGGCACGCCACTTCAAATGCACATCTTGTTCTGGTTGAAGTCTTTTCAAACAGCAGAACAATATTTTTTCCTTCCAGCAGCTTCCCCTTGATTCCTGCTCTCTTCTTTGCTTTAAGATCGCGGGCCAGATCAAGCATATATCTGATTTCTTCCGGCGTAAAATCCATCAGGGTCAAAAAGCTTCTTCCCTTTAAATTTACTGACATATTTCTTTCTCCTTTTCCCCATACTAACTTTGTCTCTAATTGCTCGTTTTATTTTTCTTTTCAGCAATTCTGTTTTTTGGACATTTGCCGCTTTTTATTTCTGTTTTCCATATTTCATTTTTGCAGCAATTATGTGTCTTTGCCTATTTTGCCACCGCAGGCAAAAAACATACTATGTAAACTATGCAAAATACAAGAAAACGCAGGTCTGTTCTCAGTACTTTTCAAAGAGGCAGCGCGCTCTTTCACTTTTCCTCCGATAAAAAAGAAAAAGACAGCTTCGGAAAGTCTGTCTTCTTTTCAGCACCGCCTTTTTCTGTCTTTTTGTTTTACTCTTTTTTAATTTGGCTCTGTCACAACAAATAGTTGATTTTTGACGAGAAATAGCGTATAATAATAGTAAGAAACAGTACCACCGAAGGAGGTAATTGGATATGCCTACTATCAAAGACGCATTAGATATTATC
>CALXBT010000085.1 GCA_944386585.1 uncultured Clostridia bacterium
CTGTCGCAATGAAACTTGCACCGAAAATCGGAGCAGTCGATATTCCAAAAGATGCAAGAAGAATGCACACGAAACCAATGCCGCGCTTTGGCGGCCTTGCTATTTTTATCGGAACAACGGCGGCGCTGATTCTGACAGTTTATGTTGCTTTTCCGATGTTTGAGAAATATTTTGCAGAGACGTTTCCGGGTGCAGAATTTCTGCCGCAGCCCGTTTCTAAGATGACGGGGGTGATTATCGGCGGTATTCTTATTTATCTCATTGGAATTGTCGATGACCTCAAAGGACTGCCGGCGAAGGTAAAGCTTTTAGGACAAATTGTCTGTGCGTGCGTGGCGTATTATTTCGGGGTTAGAATTAACTTTGTTACAAATCATTTTTCAGCGATAGACGGACATATTTTTTTCGCCGGTGCGGTTTCGATTGGCATCACAGTTATTTGGATTGTAGGAATCACCAATACTGTAAATCTGATTGACGGTCTTGACGGACTGGCTGCTGGCATTGCGGCGATTGCTTCGCTTTGCCTTGCCTATACAGCGTATGTACACGGAGCTTATCTGACTGCATTTGCGATGCTGGCCTTATCGGGAGGAGCACTCGGATTTCTGCCGTATAATTTTCATCCTGCGAAGATTTTTATGGGAGACGGCGGTTCACTGTTTCTTGGCTATATGCTGGCGACGCTTTCTATTATTGGACCGATGAAAGGGGCGACAGTGCTGGCAATGATCGGACCTGTACTGGTGCTCGGCGTACCGATTTTTGATACAGGCTTTGCAATTTTAAGACGCGTTGCAAATCGAAGGCCGATTATGGAAGCAGATAAAGGCCATTTGCATCACCGTTTGATGGCGGCAGGAATGGGACAGAGAAGGACCGTGCTGACACTCTATGGAATCAGTGGTGTTATGGGCGTGGCTGCAGTTTTATTTTCCCGCGATCTTTTTGTGGAAATGCTGGGATTAGTGGCTATTGCTGCTATGTATATTTACATTTTTCTGACAGATGCAAATCATTGGAAATTATCGCTTAAAGCAGTTCCGACTTTTGAGAATCAAGAAATTCAAAGCGGAGAAGAAACTGCAGTGCCAGATCAGAATTTGCAAAATCCGGCGCTCGGCACGGCTCCTATAGAGGAAAATAAAGTAGAGGAGCCGGAGTCGGTACAAAAGAAAAATAAGGACTCAGAAATTATTACTGTAACTGAATCTGATGGTTCAGATGATGAATAATAGAGAAACGGGGAAATGACAATGAAAGTGCTTACTGTATTCGGAACGAGACCGGAAGCCATTAAAATGGCGCCTCTTGTGAAGAAACTGAAGGAAGAAAGAACAATAGAATCAGTACTTTGTGTAACAGCGCAGCACCGCGAGATGCTGGATCAGGTGCTGGAGCTGTTTGGACTTATACCGGACTATGATCTAAACATTATGAAGCCGAATCAGTCGATCAGCATGATTACAGCCAATGTACTGCTTGGACTGGAGGAAGTTTTTCAGAAAGAAAAACCAGATATTGTGCTGGTGCACGGCGATACAACGACGACATTTGCTGCGGCTCTTGCTGCTTTTTATCATCAGATTAGCATAGGTCATGTAGAGGCAGGTCTGCGCACTTATGATAAGTACTCTCCATATCCGGAAGAAATGAACCGCGTGATGACAGGACATCTTGCTGATCTGCATTTTTCTCCTACGAAGCGCAATCGTGAGAATTTACTCCGCGAGGGAATAAAGGAAGAACGTATTTTTATTACTGGCAATACTGTGATTGATGCACTGCTTGAGATAGCGGACAAGCCATATCAATTTGAAGATAAGACACTTGCAGGGATTGATTTTGAACATAAGCGAGTGATTACCGTTACTTGTCACCGCCGCGAAAATCTCGGGGAAAATATGGAGCATATTTTCAGTGCTGTGCGCAGGATTGGCGATGAATTTGATGATGTAGAAATTATTTATCCGGTTCATCTCAATCCTAAAGTTCGGGAAACAGCGGGCAGAATCTTAGCCGGCGCAGACAATATTCATCTGATAGAGCCGCTTCAGTATCAGCCTTTTGTCAATTTGCAGGCAAAATCTTATCTGATTATTACGGATTCAGGCGGGATGCAGGAAGAGGCTCCATCGCTTGGAAAGCCAGTACTGGTGGTGCGAAAAGAAACAGAAAGACCAGAGGCAGTGGAGGCAGGTACTGTTAAACTTGCTGGCGTTGAGCAGGAAATGATCTATGAGATGACAAAGGAGCTTTTAACGGATCAAGCTGCTTACAGTAAAATGGCGCATGCTGCCAATCCTTATGGTGACGGGCATGCCTGTGAAAGAATCATAGAAATTTTGAGGAACTGGAAAAGATGACGATAGCCGCAAAGCGTACAGAAAGACCAATTACAATTGAAAGCAGGGGTTTATATAAAAAACTTGCAGTTGTGGCATTGCCAATGGCAATGCAGGAGATTATTTCCTGTTCATTGACGCTGGTTGATAACCTGATGATTGGTTCACTTGGGGAAGCAGAGCTTTCTGCAGTCGGAGTAGGCGTACAGCTTTTTTTCGTTCACTGGATGATGATCTTTGGATTTACCTCTGGTACGGCAACATATATGGCGCAATTTTACGGCAGTAAGGATATCAGAAATATCCGAAAAACAGCAGGTCTGGCACTGGTGGTCGGCATGATCATCAGCGCAGTATTTTTTTCAGCAGCATTTTTTGCGCCTTATACTGTGGCGCGGCTTTTTTCAGATATTCCTGAAGTAATTGAGCTTGCAGCAGTCTATATAAAGACAGGCTCTTTTATGCTTCTGATGCTGGGAATCACGGTACCGTTTACCAGTGCACTTCGTGCGACACAGCAGACGAAAATTCCGTTTCTTATCTCACTTGGAACTTTTGGTGTTAATACAAGCCTCAATTATATATTGATTTTTGGGAAATTCGGCGCGCCGATGCTCGGGATAAAAGGTGCGGCGCTGGCAACAGTGATTGCAAGGGCAGTGGAATTGATATTGGTACTTTTTATGGTATTTGTAAGGAAAAATATCATTACAGGGTCTCTTCGGGATTTCTTTGGCTGGCCGCGTGTTTTTGCGCTTCGTATCATACGAAACGCGATTCCAACGACCGTCAACGAAACATTATGGGGGCTTGGAACTTCCATGTATGTGGCCGCGTATGCAAGAATTGGCGTGACAGAACACGCAGCTGTGCAGGCGGCAAATACTATCCAAAACCTATTTAACATGTCAGCTTTTTCAGTCGGCAGTGCAACACTGATTCTTGTGGGGCAGAAACTGGGAGAAGGAGAGCTTGACTATGCGGCGGAGCTTGGCAGGAGGCTTCTTCGTATTGGTATTTTTGTCGGTGTGACAGCAGGTCTTGCATTGATTGCAGTATCGAAACCGATTATTAGTTTATTTGATTTTTCAGATGAGGCGCGTCTTTACTGCTTCATGATTCTTGTACTGTACGGCGTATTTATGGGTGTTACGCTGCACAACGGCATTTTAATCACAGGGCTTCTCCGCGCTGGCGGCGATACGAAATTTGCAATGCTTAGTGAATCGCTTTCTATTTGGCTGATTGGGGTGCCAGCGGCGTTTATAACAGCGCTGTTTTTTCAGTTGCCGGTGTATCTATGTGCGCTCTTTGTAAAGTTGGAGGAAATTGTGAAATTTTTTGTGCTGGAAAGGCGGTATCGTTCTAAAAAATGGGTGAAAAATGTGATTGAAGATATTGAATAATAAACAGTAAATCAGTTTTTTGAAAATTAGAAAAAAGTAAAAAATATCCGCATGCGGATATTTTTTTTCAGCTCGTTTATTTTATAACTATTGTTTACCAAATATAGGAATGGGGGTATAATATAATAAATTATTAAGGCATATTAAATATATGAGGAGATACAAGGGAAAGGAATTTTTTATATTTTTTATTCAGAGAAAGGATACTATAATTGATATATGTGCTTAGTACGGCGGCAGGCTTTTTTTATGGAGCCTGTATGGGCGGTCTTAAATATATCGCGCTTTGGCGTAAAATAATTCAGGCAAGTACAGCAGAAAAGTTTTCCGGCAGGGCCGTTTACAGCAGAATGCTGTTTGATTATCTGATTAATATCTTGACCTTTGTTCTTTTATTTTTCGTAAGAAAACAACTTCCGCTGAATTTTACAGTTACAGCAGTTGCGACAGCAGTCGGGCTCAGTCTTATAGGCAGATATTTTTCTGTACGCAGAATTTTTGAAAAGATAAGTGCGGAGGAATAAAAAGTGATTGAAAAATTGCATTCTATCGGTATTTCAAATGCCATGATAACAAGCACTGTAATTACGCTTATTCTCTGTGCGGTTGCAGTAATCGGAGGCCGCCGCATTGAGTCGGTGCCGTCTTCAAAACTGCAAAACGCACTTGAGGCAGGCATTGAAAAATTATATCGTTTTTTTGAGGATATCATGGGTGAGTATGCCTGCCGCAGATATTTCCCGGTGGTAGCGACGCTGTTTATCTATATTCTTGTATGCAATTATTCGGGGTTGCTTCCGATGGCGGGACATTTTCCAGGCCTGGCAGCACCGACAAGTTCCATCAATTTTCCGATGGGGCTTGCTGTTGTTGTGTTTTTCGCGACGCAGATTGTTGGGATTCGGGAAAGCCATGGGCCAAGATTTTTTAAACATTTATTTCAGCCCTTTGCTTTTTTGTTTCCAATCATGCTGGTCGAGCAGTTTGTGCGGCCGCTGTCGTTGACGCTTCGGCTTTATGGAAATGTATTTGGTGAAGAAGCGGTAGTAAGTTCATTTTTCGATATGGTACCGCTGGGCCTTCCGCTTCCGATGCAGGCGCTTTCTATTTTGATGGGATTTGTGCAGGCATTGGTATTTTCTTTGCTGGCGGCGATTTACATCGGAGAAGCAGCGCATACGGCGGAGCACCTATAAAAATTGTGATCTTATTTTTTGGTATTTTAAAAGGGAAAAGGCAGAAAAATTTTTCTTATAGAAAATATAAATATAAAGTGTAAAAAAACTGCGGTATTTCAAGATCCCGCAGAAGTGAAAGGAGATAATAACATGACAACTACAATTGCAATCGCAGCAGCTATCGCTATCGGTCTTTCGACTATCGCTCCGGCGATCGGGCAGGGCCTTGCGGCATCAAAGGCACTTGAAGGAATGGCGCGTCAGCCGGAGGTCGCAGGAGAAATTCGTACAACTATGATTCTCGCGCTTGCATTTATGGAAGCCCTGACGATTTATGGTCTTGTTGTTGCAATTCCTCTTGTTAATAAGCTGTAGCCATATTGATTTGAGGAAGGCCCCTCAAAGGCAGGAGGGTTTTAATGTATGGTTGAAGCATTAGGGATAGATATAAAAGAAATGCTGTTTGCCGTTGCGAACTTCCTGATACTTATCGCCGTATTGACAAAATTTCTTTATAAGCCGTTTTTAGCGAATTTGGAGAATAGAAAGCAGAGCATTCAGGATGCTTTTGACAATGCAGAGGCGGTGAATAAGCGTGCGGATGAAAAAATGAGCGCTTATAATAAGCGGATTGCCAATGTTGAGCAGGAGGCGCGGGAAATTCTTAAAGATGCGAAGATGAAGGCGGATAGGCAGGCATCGCAGATTGTTGATGAGGCAAATGAAAAAGCAAGTCTTATGTTGCAGAAAGCAGAGGCTGAAATCGAGCGGCAGAAGATTCTGGCAGTGGAAGAGGCAAAGGAGCAGATTGCGATGCTGGCAGTAATGGCGGCAGAAAAAATCATAGAAAAAGAGCTCGATGCGTCTGGACAGACGCAGCTGATTGATAATATTCTGAAAGAGGCAGGTGCATCCGGATGGCAGAATTAGCGGTAGCAAGGACCTATGGAAGTGCTCTGTATCAGGCGGCGAAGGAGCTTGGAAAAATAGAGCTCATAAGGGAAGAACTTGCAGCGCTTCAGGCAGTTTTTGAAAGAGATCCGGAGTTGATGCTGTTTTTAAGCGCGCCTTCCATTCCGGGAACGGAGAAACAAACGGTAATTCACGATTTGTTTGATGGAGATCTTTGTGAAGAAATCGTTAATTTTTTGCTGATTCTCGTAGAAAAAGGACGCATTAAGCGGTTTTCTAAGATTATAGCAGTTTATGAAAGACTGCAGGATGAAGAGGAGGGCGTGATTCTCGGGAGTATTTATTCGGCGGTTCCGCTTTCAGAGGATAGACTGGCAAAATTTGAAGCGGAGACGGGAAAACTGCTTCAAAAAAAAGTACGGCTTGAGAATGAAATAGATAAAAGTCTGATTGGCGGTGTGAGGATTTTTGCAGATGGCAAGATGATCGACGCCTCTGTCAGAGCAAGAGTATCTGCGCTTATAGAGACGATAAAATAGAGAGGAGACGGGCCAATGAATTTGAGACCTGATGAAATCAGTGCGGTCATCAAAGAAAGAATCAAGGGTTATAAAAATCAAATGGAGATTTCGGACTTTGGGACTGTTATCCAGGTTGGAGACGGCGTTGCCAGAATTTACGGGCTGGAGAATTGTATGGCCGGCGAACTTTTGGAATTTCCGGGTGAAGTGTTTGGTATGGCAATGAATCTGGAAGAAGACAATGTCGGCGCAGTAATTATGGGACCCGATACGGGGATTAAGGAAGGAGATATCGTAAAGCCCACGGGGCGCGTGATTGAAGTGCCGGTGGGACATAGTTTAATAGGACGGGTGGTCAATCCTCTTGGGCAGCCAATTGACGGCAGGGGAGAGATAAAGCCGGAAGAATTCCGGCCGGTCGAATATCAGGCACCGGGTGTACTTGCAAGAAAATCGGTGAAAGAGCCGCTTCAGACAGGAATCAAGGCGATTGATTCTATGGTGCCGATCGGCAAAGGTCAAAGAGAACTGATTATCGGCGACCGGCAGACCGGTAAGACAGCAATTGCAATTGATACTATCATCAATCAAAAAGACAAGGATGTGATTTGCATCTATGTAGCGATTGGACAGAAAAAGTCCACCGTTGCGCAGCTTGTGCAGACGCTGGAAAATAAGGGGGCGATGGCGTACACGATTGTCGTGTCGGCAACTGCCTCTGATGTGGCTCCTCTTCAGTATATTGCGCCGTATGCCGGCTGTGCAATGGGTGAATTCTTTATGTATGCCGGAAAGCATGTACTGATTATTTACGATGACCTTTCAAAGCATGCGGTTGCGTATCGCGCCATGTCGCTGCTTCTCAGAAGGCCGCCGGGCCGCGAGGCATATCCCGGCGATGTTTTTTATCTTCATTCAAGATTGCTGGAGAGGGCGGCAAAACTTTCTGATGAACTGGGAGGCGGTTCTATGACAGCACTTCCGATTATTGAGACACAGGCAGGCGATGTATCAGCTTATATTCCAACCAATGTTATTTCGATTACGGACGGTCAGATATTTCTTGAGACAGAGCTGTTTTTCTCCGGTCAGCGTCCGGCTGTAAACGCAGGCATTTCTGTCAGCCGTGTTGGTGGCAATGCGCAGATTAAAGCGATGAAGCAGGTGTCGAGCAAAGTTAAGCTGGAACTGGCGCAGTATAGAGAGTTGGCCAATTTTTCGCAGTTTGGTTCTGATGTGGATAAAGATACGAAAGAACGGCTGGAGCATGGTGAAATTCTCATGGAGATTCTGCGGCAGAGTCAGTACAGTCCGCTGGATGTAGCGCATCAAGTGATGATTATTTATGCTGCGGCGAATAATTATTTAAAAGGAATTCCGGTCGCTAAGATCAGAAAGCTGGAAAAGGAACTGTATGAATTTGTTGATGCACATTATCCGGAAGTAAGAAGGACAATCAATGAAACAGGTGAACTTTCTTCCGAAACAGAGAATACGCTTAGAGCCGGAATTGAAGAGTTTAAAAAGCTTAAGGCAGATGAACTTGAGATATAGATTCTCGCACAGCTGTACAGAAAAAGAATGAAAGGGAGTGACAGTCACTGTGGCAGCGACCAATATGGCTGATATCAGGCGCCGGATAAAAAGCGTCAGCTCTACGGAGCATATTACCAATGCAATGAAACTGGTGTCGGCCGCTAAGCTGAGAAAAGCGCGGAATAACTTTGACCGGACAAAAGAATATTTTCACTATATGACAGAATCCATATCCGAGATTTTTTACGATGCGGCGGCAGTACCGGAAAAATATCTGGAAGGGAACCGGGAAATTGTCAACACCTGTTTTATCATTGTAACATCAGAACGAGGACTCTGCGGTTCGTTTAATGCCAATGTCATTAAACAGGCGGAGATTGAAATTGAAGATGATCCTAACCGTTCGGTTCTGATTGCGATTGGTTCTAAGGGCAAAGAATATTTTGAAAAACGCGGCAAATATATTCACAGCGAGTATTTGATGCCTCCGGAAAATATTACCTTTTCAGAGATGAGAAAAATTGCCAACATGGTGATTGATATGTACGATGAGGGAACAGTAGACCGTGTAGTACTGATTTCAACGGCTTTTGTCAATAATCTGGAGCAGGAAGTTAAAAGTGTGCAGATGCTTCCCTTTAAGGTGAAAGCAAAGGAAGAATACAGTATGACGGACACACACTACATTGATACGAGAAGCAGAGAGGTGGAGTATGAGCCTTCTGTGGAAGAAGTATTCAACTATTTGATTCCGAAATATGTAGAAATCCTGCTTTACGGGTCAGTTTTGGAGTCTGCAACTTGTGAGCATGCAGCAAGACGAATGGCGATGGAAAGCGCGACTGACAATGCTCGAGAAATGCTTTCCCAGCTTTCACTCTACTATAATAGAGCGCGTCAGGCATCTATCACGAATGAAATCATAGAGGTAGTTTCCGGCTCAGAGGCTCAGAATGCAGAGATGTGATGAGAATGACGGAGGTGAGAGAGTTGAACAAGGGAATAATCAGCCAAATTATCGGACCTGTAATAGATATAAAATTTCATCCGGATGAAATACCGCAGCTTTTAAATGCGATTGAGATTGTGACGGAGGAAAATACAATTGTGACAGAGGTAGCGCAGCATATCGGAGATGATATTGTGCGCTGTATTGCACTTTCCTCAACAGACGGTCTTAAAAGAGGCATGGAAGCGATCGATACGGGAGCACCGATTTCTGTGCCGGTTGGCCGAGAAGTGCTGGGAAGATTGTTTAATGTTATCGGAGAACCGATTGATAATAAAGGACCGGTGGATACGGGGAAAAAAAGCTCTATTCATGCACCGGCTCCAAG
Organism: uncultured Clostridia bacterium; assembly: GCA_944386585.1. Lineage (GTDB taxonomy): Bacteria > Bacillota > Clostridia > Peptostreptococcales > Anaerovoracaceae > QAKD01. The sequence goes on from CALXBT010000085.1 coordinate 9,236, forward strand.
TTTTGAAGAGCAGGATACAACGGCTCATATTTTTGAAACGGGGATTAAGGTCATTGACCTCATTGCGCCGTATACGAAAGGCGGAAAAGTCGGTTTGTTCGGCGGTGCAGGTGTCGGAAAAACAGTGCTTATCCAGGAGCTGATCAGCAATATTGCAAGAGAGCACGGTGGTATCTCTGTTTTTGCCGGTGTGGGAGAACGAACAAGAGAAGGAAATGACCTCTACTATGAAATGATTGAATCGGGTGTTATTGAAAAGACGGCAATGGTATTTGGTCAGATGAATGAGCCGCCGGGCGCCAGAATGCGGGTAGCACTTACTGGCCTTACAATGGCAGAGTATTTCAGAGATGTGGAAGGACAGGATGTCCTTTTGTTTATCGATAATATTTTCAGATTTACGCAGGCGGGTTCAGAAGTATCAGCGCTTCTGGGACGCGTGCCGTCTGCTGTGGGATATCAGCCGACACTGGCGACAGAAATGGGCACATTGCAGGAAAGAATCACTTCCACAAAGCGCGGTTCCATTACATCGGTACAGGCGGTTTATGTGCCGGCTGACGATCTGACGGACCCGGCGCCAGCCACGACCTTTGCGCATCTTGATGCGACAACGGTGCTATCGCGTTCTATTACGGAGCTTGGCATTTATCCGGCTGTAGACCCGCTGGAATCAACTTCGCGTATTATGGACCCGTTGATTCTTGGAGAAGAGCATTATGAGACGGCAAGGGGAGTACAGGAGGTACTCCAGAAATATAAGGATTTACAGGATATTATTGCGATTCTCGGAATGGATGAGCTTTCCGATTCCGATAAGCTTATTGTATCAAGAGCGAGAAAGATTCAGAGATTTCTTTCACAGCCGTTTAGCGTAGCAGCGCAGTTTACCGGGATGGAAGGCAAATATTTGCCGCTTGCTGAGACAATCAGAGGTTTTAAGGAAATCCTTGAGGGGCGGCATGATATGATTCCAGAGTCAATGTTCTTGTTTGCGGGTGGAATTGATGAAGTCGTAGAAAGGTATAAAGAGAGTAATGGCTAATACAATCAGACTGGAAGTAATTACGCCGTCGAGAATGTTTTACAGGGGAAATGTGGAACTTGTCGTAGTGCGGACAGCAACTGGTGAAGAAGGATTTATGGCCGGTCATGTTTGGTCGCGGAAGCTGATTGATATCGGACCTCTCCGAATTCGGGAGGAGGGCGGAAGCATGAAATATGCTGTTATTGCCGGCGGATATCTTGATGTTAGTGATACGATTATTATGATCTATACTGATGCAGCCGAATGGGATTATGAAATTGACCTTGCGCTGGCAGTCGATCAAAAAGCAGCGGCAGAAAAGTATTTGAAGGAGCATCGTCAATTGCCAGACGAGGATCCCAATATTGTTGCGGTAAAAAAGGGGCTGGCGCGTTCAAAGGCACGGATTCATATGGCGGAGAAAAGGGACCGCAGGAGAAATATGAATTAGCTTAAAAATTAACAGCAGACTGTAGCGGACATGTTTATGAAAGACTGTCCGCTTTTTTAATTTTAATAAAGATAAAAAATTGGAATTATTTTATTTGATCGAATGCTCTAAAACGGAGAATTTTCCTGTTGAACTCCTAAAAAACATTTATTATAATAGCAGACGGATTTAGCAAAGACGGAAAAAACAGTTCTGTAAAGTGCGGACAGACAGTCAGTTTTGCTGATTCTTAAAAAGATTGTGATAGCAAGGAGAGTTTTATGATTACTTTTATTTGTGCAATTGCCATTTTGCTGGGAGGTTATTTTTTCTACGGGAAGCTGGTGGAGAAAGTATTTGGTCCTGACAGCCGTCCGACGCCTGCTGTCGAGCATTCGGACGGTGTAGATTTTGTTCCGATGAAAACATGGCGGGTATTTCTGATCCAGCTTTTAAACATTGCAGGGACGGGACCTATTTTTGGAGCCTTGATGGGTGCAGTATTCGGTCCTGTTGTTTTTCTCTGGATTGTCTTTGGCTCTATCTTGGGCGGTGCAGTACATGATTATATGAGCGGAATGATTGCGCTTCGGATGAACGGGGCATCGCTTCCGGAAGTGATTGGAAAATATCTGGGAAATGGAGCGAAACTTGTGATGCGGATTTTTTCTGTTGTGCTGTTGATTCTGCTGACAGCTGTCTTTACCACAAGTCCGGCGACGCTGATTGCAACACTGACACCACCGCAGTTAAATATAGGATTTTGGGCAGCAGTTATTTTAATTTATTATCTGCTCGCAACGCTGCTGCCGATTGACAAGATCATTGGTAAGCTGTATCCTGTTTTTGGCATAGTGCTTCTGACGATGGCAGTAGGTATTATCGGAGGTCTTGTGTTTGGGGGATATGCACTTCCAGAGCTTGAACTTGCAAATTTGCATCCGTCCGGCAAGCCGGTTTGGCCGTATATGTTTGTAACAGTAGCGTGCGGAGCAATCTCTGGCTTTCATGCAACACAGTCTCCGATGATGGCGCGCTGCATAAAAACAGAAAAGGACGGACGAAGGGTATTTTACGGTGCGATGATTACAGAAAGTGTGATTGCACTTGTATGGGCAGCGGCAGGCGTGGCTTTTTACGGTGCGACCGGCGGACTTGAAAATGCACTGGCAACACTGGGACAATCCGGTGTAGTATACGATATTTCAGTAAAATTACTTGGAGTGGTCGGCGGTGCACTGGCAATTGTCGGCGTAGTGGTGTGCCCGATATCTTCCGGAGATACAGCGCTTAGAAGCGCGCGTCTGACGATTGCCGACTGGCTCCATCTAGATCAGGCAAAGATAGGAAAAAGGCTGTTGATTACAGTTCCGCTGCTTGCGGTCAGTGCGTTTTTAACGCAGATCGATTTTGATATTATATGGCGGTACTTTTCATGGAGCAATCAGACTCTTGCGATGATTGCACTGTGGGCAGCGGCGATGTATCTTGCACGGCATGCAGAAAATCGCTGGTATTCAATGATGTGTGCTTTGCCGGCAACATTTATGTCGGGCGTGTCTGTAACCTATATTCTGATGGCACAGGAAGGATTCAGACTTCGCAGCGAGATTGCATACCCTGCCGGAGTTTGCATTGCACTGGCCTGCTTTGCAGTTTACTGTATAAAAACGGCAGGACAAAAAATAACGGTTCTGCGTACAGAGAGTGCCGATGAAATATAGAATGATGCCCTGAAAAAAGAAAATGCTTTTTGCGGATATCGGAGAGATCACTTTATATCGGACTGAAAAGTAAAGAAGGGAAGGAATTTGATTGATGAAATTAGTAAAAAAACGGTTTTCGGAGCTTTCGGCAGAGGAGCTGTTTGAGATTTATAAACTGCGAGTAGCTGTTTTTGTGGTAGAACAAGCGTGTCCTTATCAGGAGGTTGACGATGCCGATAAAGACGCATATCATGTATTTCTTCGCGATGAAGACGGAATTCAGGCTTACCTGCGGGTGCTGCCAAAAGGAGTAACAATGGAGGAAGTTGCTATTGGCAGAGTGATTGCTTTAAAACGAGGCTGCGGTATGGGCAGAAAAATCATGCAGGAGGGCATTGATACTGCGCAGACTGTTTTTGGTGCGGAAATTATTGCTATTGAAGCGCAGTCTTATGCAAAAGGATTTTATGAGAAACTGGGATTTGTGCAGGTATCGGAGGAATTTTTGGAGGACGGGATTCCACATATAAAGATGATTCGGCGGTCATAGATTCGGTTAATTATGTGATTTTTGTATAAAGAGTTTATGAAGAAAATGGCTGGAGCATTGAAATTCAGCCGTTTGTTTATTTTAAAATATTCTGAATAAGGCAAAAAAGGTATACTTTTTGAATAAATATGGTACAATAGATTTGTCCGCGTAAGCAGACAGGAGAAAGAGAGGAGAAACTAAATATGACGAAGAAGCTTATGATTGTGTGGCTTACTTTCCTCATGGTGCTGTTCTCATCAATTTCTATTTATGCTGAAGAAGACGTTCAAGGAGATTTTTTTGAAAAACATGTTATTATAAACGGTGAGGAGATTATTAACTATAACTTGCAATACCCGTTCCTCATGTATAATAACACCACCTATTTTCCATTATCCGCTGAGATGGAAGAAATCTTAGGATTAACATCGGAAATGGATTGGGAAAGCCGCACATTAAAACTTCTGAAAACTGATTCAACCAGAAAAAATATCAGTTCAAATTGGCTGAAAAATAACAATGTGGATTTAATCCTCGATGTTCTTTCAGAAGTACAGGTCCTCGTTTATGTTCCGGACGAAGAGGAAGCACAGAAAGAGACAGCTGCCGGTGAAGCAGGCAACGCTGAAACAGCGGAAGCAATTGAAATGCCGGAGCTTTCTGTAACGGAACTTGATCTTTCAGATACACCGGTACTCGCTATCGGAAAGTATCTGTTCTTGCCGATAAAGGCACTTACAACCGAAGACAGCTTTCATTGGGACATTTATTTTGATCCTTATTATGGCTTGTGTATCAGTACGATAGAAGGTGTTTCGGCAGAAAGCTACTGCGATAAAGCAGAAGCACTCCGAAATAAGGGGCTTGTAAATTATATCAAGAGCCAGAATTCCGCAATATCGACAACGGTTGCACAGAAGTATCTGTTCCTTTTTAAGAGAGCAGAAGCTGTGTACGGCGTGGATACAGAGCTGTTAATGGCGATTGCAAGCAAGGAAAGTCATTTTGGCGTGTGGGCCACAGCAAGCGGCGGAGCAAGGGGCATGATGCAGATTATGCCGCAGACGGCAGCTGGCTACGGGCTTACGGTTGACAACCTTTACGATGCAAAGACAAATATTGACTTTGGGGCAATGTATGTCAGCGAAAGAATCAAAGCCTACGGGGGCGATTGGGTCAAGGGATTGTCGGCTTATAATCAAGGTTCCTCAAGAGTTAACAGAGGAACACATTCTACGGCTTATGCCGATAGGGTAATTGCAGAATATAGCCGAATTGGAAATTACCTTGCTGCGAACGGGTATACAGGACAATAAAATCACGACTGAAAAAAAGCATATCAATAGAAAAACTGCAAAGACCGGCGCTTAATGTGCCGGCCTTTGCAGTTTTTGCAAAAAATACAGGTTCTGCTGGTAAGTGAATTGATTTTTCCCAAACAGCAGGATATAATGGAAAAAAGCTTTTGATAAGATGAGATAAAAAGACGGCAGAGGAGAGGAAGAAAGACCTTATGAAATTAGTGGTAGTAGGCGGTGTGACCGGCGGTGCATCAACGGCGGCACGCGTGCGCAGACTTGATGCGAAAGCTGAAATTGTGATGTTTGAACGCGGTGAGCATGTGTCGTTTTCTAACTGCGCGCTGCCGTATTATCTGGGCGGTGTCGTGGAAAGCAGCGACCATCTTCTGGTCGTAACGCCGGAGGATTTTAAAAGACGGCATGATATCGAGGTGCGGACAAGGTGTGAGGTAATTGCAATTAACCGCAAGAGTAAAACAGTAACTGTAAAGGATCTGACAGACGGACGAAAATATGAGGAGCCTTATGATAAGCTGATGCTGGCACCGGGTGCCAGCCCGATTTTGCCCAAAACGATTGCGGGAATTGAAAGTAAAAATGTCTTTACAGTAAGAAATGTGACAGATATTATTGCGCTGAAGAATTATGCAGAAAAAAGCGGAGTCGAGAATGTAGCAGTTGTCGGCGGTGGTTTTATCGGCGTGGAAGTAGCAGAAAACCTGTGCAAAGCGGGGAAAAATGTCAGTCTGATTGAAGGAACAGAGCAGATTATGACGCCTTTTGATTATGATATGGTGCAGATTCTGCATAAGGAGATGGATGATCATGGCGTGAGGCTTTATCTTTCCAGTACAGTAACGGCTGTAAATGCGGAATCCGGCAGCGTAACGGCAGTGAAAGAGGGACAAATTTTTAAAGTGCCGGCGGATCTCGTTGTTATGGCAATCGGCGTAATGCCAGAGACGAAACTGGCTGAAGAAGCAGGTTTAGAGATTGGTGAAACGCACGGAATAAAAGTAAATCATAATTATCAGACCAGTGATCCTGATATTTATGCGGTAGGGGATGCGGTAGAAATTTTTAACAAAATGCTGCATACTTACGGCCGTCTGGCACTCGCAGGACCAGCGCAGAGACAGGCGCGGGCGGCGGCAGATCATATGTACGGAATTCCGCATAATAATACCGGTTATATCGGATCTTCTTGCGTTCGTGTTTTTCATCAGAATGCAGCGGCAACAGGACTTTCGGAAAAGGCGGCGGCAAAAGCAGGATATCATTTTGATTCTGTACTGCTGTTTCCGTCGGATAAACCGGGTTCTATGCCGGATAGTCATTATATGGGCTTTAAATTAGTCTTTGAAGTACCGACGGGACGAATTCTCGGTGCACAGGCGATTGGCGTAGGGGCCGCTGATAAGCGCATTGATGTGATTGCAGCGATGATTACAATGAATGGCACGCTGGAGGATTTAAAGGAGTTGGAGCTTTGCTATTCACCGGTTTTTGGAACTGCAAAGGATATTGTCAATATGGCGGCATTGGTGGCGCTCAATATTTTGTACGGAAGGTTTACTCAGGTACATGTGAATGAAGTGCGGCCGCTTGTAGAAAGCGGTGCGTACATTATTGACGTAAGGGAAGCGGATGAATACAATAAGGGACATATTAAGGGTGCACACAATATTCCGCTTTCAGAGTTGCGGGAGCATCTTGACGAAATCCCGCAGGATATTCCGGTCTATCTGCATTGTCGTTCCAGTCAGCGAAGTTATTACGCGCTTTCTGCGCTTGCAGGACGAGGATTCCACAATATAGTCAATATCAGCGGGTCATTTCTCGGTCTTAGTCTTTATGAGTATTTTAACGATAAAATGACAGGAAGAGAACCGATTGTAACTGCGTACAATTTTGATTAGGCAGGTATTAAAATAAGATAAAAGCTGATTTAGAAAGGAGAAACAAAATGGAAAACAAATTCCGCAGTATGAGGAGGACGAAGCAGTATGTGCCGGAGGCCGAGTGTATTGAGATTTTGAAAAAGGCGGATACCGGCGTTTTAGCGCTGATTGGCGACGGGGATTATCCGTATGCAGTACCGCTGAATTTCGTATATGACAGCGGGAAGATTTATTTTCACAGTGCTATGGCCGGTCATAAAGTAGATGCAGCTGCTAAAAATGAGAAAGCTTCTTTTTGTGTTATTGATAAGGATAAGGTCGTTCCGGAGGAATATGCAACTCATTACCGCAGCATCATTATCTTTGGGAAGATAAAAATTATGGAAGATGAACCGGCTAAAAGAGATGCAATTGAAAAGCTGGCGATTAAGTATGCGCCGAAGGACAGCGCAGAAAACCGTAATTACGAGATTGACGACAGCATGGATCATCTCTGTATGCTGGAGCTTTCGATTGAACATATGACGGGAAAAGAGGCAATGGCACTGGCGCAGGAAAGAGAAACAGCGGTAAAATAGAAAAACTGCAGGATGATTTATGAGATTCAAAGAGCCTGCAGTGCAAAAAATAACAGGAATGAAAAGAGCCCGAGCTGCTTTATATAAACTCGGGCTCTTTCTTAACAGACTGCTACCTGGTATGCGGGTAGCAGTATTTTTTTTTGCACGCATATAGTATTTACAGTTCTCCGCTGACAATCATTTCAGCAACCAGCTGTGTTGCATAGGAAACGGCTTTTGAACAGTTTTCGTCTCCATTCTTTGCATTATATCCGGCCTCTCCTTCTTCCGTCATGAAATCGAAACAGGCGCCCATCGTCGCAGTCTGTACTTCACAGCAGGTAACGCCGAATTTTTCGCTGAATTTTGCAATTACCTTTTTAATTTTGTCATAGCAGGAAGTAAAGTCGTCATCCATGTGTGATTTATCTCTACCGGCAATTAGACTGATTGCCATTGCCGCGCCGGACAATGCTCCGCAGGTGCCTTTGATGGAACAGCCGCAGCCGCCGGCGAGGCCATAGGAGCTTTTGAATATTTCTTCGGAAATACCGAGTTCCGGAAAGGCGTCGCGAAGGCCGCCGAGACAGGACTGTGCGCAGCTGCCATATGTATTTTCATAATGAAAAGCGCTTTCTGCTGCTTTCTGTATGAGTGCTTCTTTTTCGGAAGCGGATAATTTTGTATAGTCCATCATACTGAGATTCCTCCTTTATTGAATGAGTAAAATGAATTCCTTTTCTATCTAAATGTATCATAATTGAGGGCGAAAGACAATTGATTCAGACAATTTTGAGACGGAAAAGAAAGCACCTTCTTGCACGGATATCAAATTATTGATATACTAAATAAGTTAAGAAAGCAAATCAGGAGGAAACTTCGCAGAGCCTGCTGAGCGGAGAAAGTGTATGAGCTATAAAGTAAAGCTGAATATTTTTGAAGGACCGTTTGACCTTCTTGTTTATTTGATTGAAAATGCGCAGATGAGCATTTATGATATCAATGTATCGGAAATTGTTGCACAGTATCTTGCTTATATTGATGAAATGAACCGGCAGGAAGTTACTGTCGCAACCGAGTTTATGGTGCTGGCGGCTTCTCTGATTGAAATGAAATCAAAGATGCTGCTGCCGCGCGTAAATCCGGAAGGGGGCGAAGTTATAACAGAGGACCCGCGTACAGAGTTAGTGGAAAAATTGCTGGAATATAAAAGGTTTAAAGCAGCTTCTGCGATGCTGGCAGAGCGGGAGGAATATATGCAGCGCATTTATGACAAACCACAGGAGGATATTTCACGCTGTACTGAGCAGCCGGATGAGTTTCTCCAGATGGATATCGACCGTTTTGTCAATGCTTTTAACTTGTTTCTTTATCGAAAGAAAAAGGTAGAGGACGTGCGGCGCCATTATACGAGGCTGGAACGGCAAAAGATTTCCATTGAGCAGAAAATTGCTTATATCAGGGCGTTTTTTACCGGAAGCAATAGAAGCACGACATTTGACGAGCTTGTAGGGGAAGAAAAGGACATTTCTAATCAAGTAGTGACTTTTACTTCACTGCTGGAAATGGCAAAGTCAAAAGCGGTAGAATTAAAACAGAAAACCAACTTTGATAAAATTATTGTTATGAAAGGAAAAACACTCGATGAACTTGATGCGGGGGTACTGACAGCCGCACAGGGAAAAGAGGGGAGAAAAATAGATGGCAGGTAAAAAAAGTATTAAATCGGCAATGGAGTCGATGATGTTTACTTGGGGCGACCCGCTTCCCGTAAAAACGGCGGCAGAAGTGTTCAATATTCACTGGAAGGATGCATATGACTGTTTCAGAGAGCTTCAAAAGGAATACGAGGAAGAGGGCAGAGGAATTCGTATCCGTGAGATTAACAAAGCATTTCAGTTTGTAACCTGTGCAGATAACAGTGAATATGTGGAACGGCTCTGTACACCGGTAAAGAAAAAACGCCTTTCACAGTCAGCGCTGGAAGTGCTGGCGATTATTGCCTATAAGCAGCCTGTGACGCGGGGCGAAATCGAAGCCATCAGGGGAATCAAATGCGACCGCGTAATTGAAGGTCTGGAAAAGAAAGAGCTGATAGCGGAAGTCGGCCGTTCATCGGGAATCGGTCGTCCGATTCTTTATGGCACGACGGATACTTTTTTAAAAAATTTCGGTTTGCGCGATTTAAAAGAGCTGCCTGAGATTGATGATATTGAAGGTGCTGTTACGGCGGCTGATGCTGAAATAGAGAAAGAAGAGGTTTTTGTCCAGCAATTTAGCTTTGATTTGACAGGCAGAGGAATAGATACAGCGGTAAAAGAAAAGGATACACAGCCGGAAGAATAGGATAGTTCGGGCATTTTTGCCAAGTTTGCAGGGCTGATAGCTACATTCAGTAAGGAATGGGTATAGCAGCAAAAGAGGAGAAAAAGCGGAATATGGCGAAAAATAGTAAAATGGAAAAGACAAATGTGATGCGCATTTTAGACGGACGAAAAGTAGTGTACAGCAGTTATAGCTATGCGGATACAGATGCAGTCAGCGGTGTTGATGTGGCATCTGTGCTGGGGCAGAATCCGGCTTCTGTCTTTAAAACACTGGTAACAACCGGAAAATCCGGCGAGCATTATGTATTTATGATACCAGTGGCAGAAGAACTTGATTTGAAAAAGGCTGCTTCTGCGGCAGGGGAGAAATCGATTGAAATGCTGAAAGCAAAAGAACTGCTGCCGCTGACAGGTTATGTGCATGGAGGCTGTTCTCCTATCGGAATGAAAAAGCCGTTTCAGACGATTATTCATGCATCGGCATCAGAACTTTCAAGTCTTATTTTCAGCGCCGGCAGGATTGGGTATCAGGTGGAGATGACACTGGAGGAGCTTGCGAAGGTTTTGCAGTATACACTGGCAGATATAACGGTGAAATAAAGACGGCCGTTATCTAATGCTGCGAAAAATCTGCGGAAAAAGCTCATGTGCCGTAAAGTAACACAAGAAAACTTGATAGACATCAGTCTCCTATTCCGTGAAAATTTGCAGAATGGTATTGACAGATTGCGTAATGCGGCATATACTAAGTCGT
>CALXBT010000086.1 GCA_944386585.1 uncultured Clostridia bacterium
GATTGCTGCCTCTTGTTGCAGATGATGGAAAAATTCATGCCCATTTTCAACAAACGGTTACCGCAACCGGCAGAATTAGTTGTACAGCACCAAACCTGCAGAATATTCCGATTCGACAGGAATTAGGAAGAAGTCTTCGAAAAGCATTTATTCCTGCGGTATCAGAAAATTGTCTGATCGGTGCGGATTATTCTCAAATTGAACTGCGTGTGCTTGCACACATGTCCAAAGATGCTCATCTGATAGAGGCATTTAACATAGGAGAAGATATTCACAGAAGCACGGCAGCAAAAGTTTTTGAAGTGCCGATAGAGAAAGTGACACAAGCAGAACGAAGTGCTGCGAAAGCAGTTAATTTCGGAGTTATCTATGGAATGAGCAGTTTTGGACTGTCTTCGGAAATCAATGTTTCCAGAAAAGAGGCAGAGCGCTATATCGGAGAATATTTTAAACGGTTTCCAGATGTGAAAAGATTTATGGATGAGCAGGTAGAAAACTGCCGCAAGCAAGGGTATCTTGAGACGATTATGGGACGCAGGAGATACATTCATGAAATCAATGCTTCATCCTATATGGTACGCCAGCTGGGAGAACGCCTTGCAATGAACAGTCCGATACAGGGCAGTGCGGCTGACATCATAAAATTGGCAATGATCGCCGTATACAGGAGACTCCGACAGGAAAAGCTTGATGCAAGGGTGATTTTGCAGGTCCATGATGAACTGATTATTGAAGAACCGCAGACGGAAAGGGAGGTAGTAAAAGCGCTTCTTGCCGAATGCATGGAGACGGTAATGGAAATGAGAGTAAAGCTGTCGGTCGGTGTCAGCTCCGGCGGTAACTGGTATGATTTGAAATAAAGGAGAGGCAAATGAAAATTATAGGATTAACAGGCGGAATCGGTACCGGAAAATCGACGGTATCAGAATATATTGCAAAGAAGGGAATAAAAGTTATCGATGTAGATGCAATTTCACATATGATTACGGAAAAAGGAACGGAAACGACAGAAAATCTGAAAAAGACATTCGGACCTTCGGTTGCACAAGAAGACGGTGCGCTTGACAGAAAAGCATTGGCGACAATAGCATTTTCTTCGGAAGAAAATAAGCTTTTATTAGAGAAGATTACGCATAGAGCAATCCGAGAGGAGGTCGACCGTCAGCTAAGATATGCGGCATTTCATAAAACACCGGTGGTTGTAATCGATGCACCGCTTCTTATAGAAGCGCATTTATATGGGATTTGCGACAGTGTTTGGGTAGTACATGCTGATATGGATGTGCGGATTAAGCGTATTATGGAAAGAGACGGAATGAGCAGAGAGGAAATTTTGGCGAGGATGCGCTATCAATTAGAAGACAACATGCGCGAGGAATATGCTGATGAACTGATCGAAAATTCGGGAGAAAAGGAAATGCTTTATCAACAACTGGAGGAATTGATTGAAAAATATGCGTAGATATTTAGCAGTGATTTTTTCCGCTATATTTTTTATATCTGTTATTTTTACAGGCTGTGGAAACGGAATTAATGTAGGAGATTTTTTTTCCGGCGACCAGACAGAGGAGAGTGCTGAAATCCGCATTGCAGTTGAGTCAATGGAAACGCTGAATCCAGCAATCTCAAAGCAGGAAGATTGTTACCAAATCAGCAAGCTCATTTATTCGGGTCTGTTTTATTTGGATGAACAGCTAATACCGCAGGCAGATTTGGCCAAGAGTTTTGTGTACAGCGAAGATCGTTCATCAGTAGATATTACGCTGCGGGATGATGTGCTTTGGCATGATGGAGAGCACTTTACTGCTGATGATGTAGTATTTTCTGTACAAGCTTATCTTGCTCTTGCTGAAACAGGAACAACAATATACAGCGAGTATGTCAGAAATATTCGTTCGGTCCATGCGACGGGAGATTATACAGTCAGGATTACCTTTGGCCAAGATGCAGCCGTGGGCATGGAAAATTTGATTTTTCCAATACTGCCGAAGCATCAGTTTTCCAGTGTGCGGGCTTTGCAGAATGCAGCTGCTGATTTTGAGCCGATTGGAACCGGAAAATATAAAGTAGAATCATATAATGCTTTGACTCAGCTTGTTCTTGCAGCAAATGAAAAATATTATGGAACTCCAGCAGAAAACCGACTGGTTTTTCAGATATTGCCGGATAGAAACGATGGCGTTAATTTAACGAAAGTTCAAGATGTGATGCTTCTTTTTAACAATGAATATGAGAGAAATACACTTCTTGCAAACAGAAATCTTAGCATAAAGAGTTTTCCGTCTAACGTAACGGAACTGGTAATTTTTAATTGTTCCCGTCCAGTTCTTTCGGAAAAAAGTGTCAGACAGGCACTTTCTTATTTGATTGATACAGAAAAAATTTTAAAGGATATTTATTATCAAAACGGTATTTTGACAGATAGTTTCCTGTTCAATGGATTTTTCGGTGCAGAGAATCAAGGAGATCTTTATGAAAAGGATGTAGAGCGGGCAAAAGAGCTGCTTTCTTCTGCCGGTTACCGTGATCGGGATACAGATGGATATCTGGAAGATACGGATGGAAATGAACTCGTTTTTGTGCTGCTTGTAAATCAAGAAGATGTTTTTAAAGTAGCGACGGCAAATAGTATAAAAAATGATATTGAACAGTGCGGTATTCTTGTTAATATTGATTTCGCAGAAAAAGACCGCTATTCGGAAAAACTTTCTGCACATGATTTTGATCTGGCAGTTGCAAGTTGCAGTGTGAATGAGCGGCATGATTTGAGAAGTTTGCTTCATTCAGAATATAACAACATTGCTTCCTATGAAAACAATAT
>CALXBT010000087.1 GCA_944386585.1 uncultured Clostridia bacterium
TATCAAGCGTGCAGGTAAACAAAGTCAAATCCCATGTTCCCGCTTCCATTTCTTCCACCGCAGTTTCATCCAGCTTCTCTTTTCCGCAAACCGCATAGGAAAAAACTGTCCCGTTTGCTGCCGTAAAGGAAACATCATCACCTGCTTCAAGCAAATGAAGTCCTCCGAAATGACCTTTGTAATTATGGGCTGCAATAATCAAATCATTTCCTTCGGCTGACCCTTGATAACGGCAGGGTGTTTTCTTTAATGTCGCTTCTGTATATTCACCGGCGACCGGCAGCACAAGGGAAAGCGATGGAATTTCTAAAATCCCGATATAAACGCTGCCGTCAATTTCTACAGTGCTCATTGCTATCTCTTCTTTTTCCTCCTGCAACGAATTTTCCGGCAGATTTTTACCTGTTTCTATAAGCTTCTGTAAAATTTTTTCAGAACTCACCGCTGCTGTTCTTTCCTCGCGAAAATTTTTAGCTGTTAAAAAAAGGGCCGCGGCAAGCAAAAGCAGCCCTCCATAAAGCAGTATTCTGTTTGTGATAAACAGTCCTCTTTTTCCGTTACTTTCCTTCATTCTTTTGTTTTCTTCTCAGCACATTCTCCGCTATTATCATAAATACGCCTACTGCTGTCAAAAGAATGACTGGATACCATGCGATACCTGTCTGCGGCAAAGTCTGTTCTGCCGGCTCTTTCGGATCATCTGAACCGTTCAAATCCTGCGGCGTTCCCGGATTCTCCGAGCCTTTTGGATCTTTTGGATCGTCTGGATTATGCGAATCATCATCGTTGGTAATCGTAAAAGTCATACCGTTTTTATCAACAGAAGAAACAAACCCATCAGGAACATCAATCTCTGCAACAGTCCATGTATATCGATCGCTCAATCGATTCCATACATAGCGCCAATTATTTTCGCTGCTAAGCTTTACTGTATCGAAAGACTCTCCATCTCTCAGAAGCTCCACTATGACAGAATCTGTCTTTTCTCCGCCGTCATTTAATTTCCAGACCTTTTTAACTGTTACACTTGTATATTCACTTCCGCCTCCGCTTTTTCTATTATAAAATTCAATTTCTGACGGGGAATTCTCCGTATTTGATTTTACAATAACAGGTACACCTGTCACCAGCTTCTTGTTTTCTGTATCCTGCGTTACTGTGACAGAAACAGTATACACCGCTGTATCATAGAGATATCCGCCTTCGCCTTTGACTTCCTTTATTTCATAGCGGTAGGTTCCCGCTTTTTCATAATGGATTGGTGCAAACAGAATAATACCGTTTTTTTCGTTTGTGACTGTTTCAAGAAGCTTTGGAGAATTCTCATCTGTAATATCTGTCAGTGTAAAGGAAAATGGACTTGATGACAAACTGCCGTTAAGATATTTTTTTCCCGTCGGCACAAAACTGTCCGGTTCATATTCAAGGTTTAAAAAAGATACATGGCTCACAGCAGTTTCTTTATCATCTTCTTTTGGTCCGCTGATTACGCCGCTCTGCTCCCCATCAAGGCAGACATAGATTGTCTCGTTCAAATGGTTCATCTGATTGTCTTCTACAGGTTCTCCCTTTTCATCCAGTTCAGAGACCGTATAAGCCGTGCCCTCCGGCAAGCCTTTTATCACAGCAGTTTCTCCGTCAGCAAGTGAAAAAACTGCTTCATAGATTCGGCTTCCCGTTTCAGTTTCCGTAAAGGAAACCGTATTGGGATGTATTTGCTCTATTCCTGCTCCCGTACTGCAAAGTTCGTCATACTGTATATTTAGCGTGCTGTACTGCGTTCCGATATCAAGCCATGAATAATTATTTTCTGCAAGATCCGCTGTATTAAAATCAAGCACTACTTTAAAGTCAAAGTGTTCTGCGGCAAATCCATTGCCGTCTTCACCGGCGGTTCTTGTAGTTTTGCTGATTTCCAAATCACCAAGCACGTGTCTATTTTCAACCTTCTCCTCTGATACTGTAAGCGGTATCAGATCTTCTGCCGGGAAATAACCGGATGGTGCGTTAACTTCTTTGCAGAAATAATGAATTCTCTCTACAAGCGCAAGGTTTTCCCAGACAATCTTTCCGTTTTCATCCGTCTTGCGGTTTGAAAGATTTGGATACGGCTGCGGCGTACCCCCATCAATCGCATAATAAAGCGCAAATTCGACTCCTGCCATCGGATAACGGATACCACCGGAAGATGCGCTTCCTGTTCCTGTATCTTCTTCCCCTGTACCGGATCCTTGTCCTCCCATACTGCCATCATATTTTACTAATGAAAAATCAGCTCTGCCGCGCGGCACCGTTACGCTAACCTCGCTGTAGATAGGCGTTTCTCCCTCCGCATAGCCGACAAAGCACTGAGCCGTGTTGCGTCCGCCGACCGGCTCATAAAAGTATACATCATTTGCAACCTGCTGAGTTCCTGACAACGAAAGCTTTACAGCCGTATTATCATTTAATGCGTCAAGCGCAATATTTTCAAAGGTAATCGTATAGATTCCGCTTTCTGACGGGAGGATTTCAGCGTCATTATCAGAGATTGCATATTTTTTCGGCGCGCAGACATCCTGTCCGCCGTTGGTAAGCTGTGCCGTCAATACAAGATCTGATGTATTTTCACTGCTTCCCTTCATTTGAAACATCACCGTTACATCACAAAAATTTGTCTGGCTGCCGGCTGTTAAAACAACCTGCTCTCCTTCAAAAGTCCAGATAACAGAAGCCGGCGCATCGTCGACCTGATTCATCAGATAATCATAAACCGCTCTAATATTGCGGTCTGTTTTCTGAATCTTTGTCAGACTGGTTTTTCCACCTTCCGTAGGCGGTATCGTATTCGTATCCTTAATTCCTTTTGTATCCTCAATATTCTTTGTTCCCACATAAATATCTGTTAATGTATTATTGTTGGAAAAGGTCCAGATAACGGCCTGCGTCGCAGATAGAGCCTCTGCAGCAGTCAGGCCCTCTGCTCCGGTTGCTTTTTCTAATTCCGAAAGATTGCTTCGTCCCGGCCAATACCCTGCTTTTAATACTCCGCGGATGTGTCTGGCCGCTTCTTCGGAATAATATCCTGCATCCTCCAGATTCAGACGACGGTATGCGGCTGTTTTGCCAGTTTCTACGATACTCGTAATCAAATCACAGCAATAAACAGACATTTCATCGCTTCCGCTCTCTAAAATATACATCGCGGGAATATATCCGCTTCCTTCCGTATAAGCATATCGATGCGGGCTTCTGTGCAGATACGGCGTACCGCTAGCCGTATTATCATGAATATAGATATAGGGGTCCTGTTTCTGCACGCTTCCCGCCGCTGCAACCGGCAGCGTCAGTATTGTAAAAGCAGCAAGAAGCAAAGAAAGACCCCTTCTCCGCAAATTTTTCATTTTGTAATCCCCCCTTTTATGCATGTCCCCTCTTTTATAAAACTCGCAGGTCCATACTATTATATGTATATGCACAAAATTGAAAAATATGCTAAAAATATAGTTCTTAAGCTCTGCTTATAATTTTTTAATCACCGCAAAAAAACAGTACCTTTTCTTGTGTATAAAATCTTCTGCAATACAAAAAACCGGCAGTACTCTGTAACAGAGTACTGCCGGAAAATTTAAAAATTCAAGTCAAATCTTCTCTATTCTCATACTATTCATTCCGCAGGCTTTCCAGCGCCGAAAGATTCATCGCGCGTTTTGCCGGCGAATAACCGGCAAGCACACCGATTCCCGTTGCAAAAACAACTGCCGCCACTATAAGCCATGCAGGAATAATAGAAATTGTCGTACCATAAGCTCCAAAACTGCTAAGCGCAATGCTAATCAAATCCCGCAGAACGGTATTCATCAGCAGTGACAGCGTAAGGCTTAAGATAACTCCGATAATACCACCGATAAAGCCGATCAAACCGGCTTCCATTAGAAATAGCTTACGGATATCACGCAGATTGGCACCGATTACCTTCATAACACCGATTTCTTTTGTTCTCTCATAAATCGACATAATCATAGTATTCGTAATGCTGAGCGCCGCTACGAAAAGCGAAATGCCTCCGATACCACCGAGAATCCCCTGTATCATATTCGCCGTTTCTTTCATCGATGCCAGCCAGTCAATCGGACTGTATGACTGATATCCAAGGTCTTTCAGCTCTTTGCTCAAACGCTCGGTATCATTGATATCGCCGACATAAACATATGCCCTGTCATAGGTTTTTTCTCCAGTTCCAGTCATCGTTGTCGTTCTTTGTCCTTCTGCCTTTGCTGTCTCTTTTACAATTTCCTCAAGCCGAGAAATATTCATATAGACGCAGTAATCGGGAGAATCATTTTTCATTTCAAGAAGTCCGACGCCCTTCATCTTATATTCTTTATATTCGACCTTATCATCATCTGCCGTCCCTGACTGCGGTTTTTGTCCATAATTCCAGTCGGCTGTAAGAATAATCTTATCTGTGATGACATCCTGTTCTACACTTTCGTAGTTCTTGCTCTGCGGATTATAAAACCAATACGGAATCTGGCTTCCAAATACCAGCACATCCTTATCTGCATTATTGAGATAACGACCCTCTTGCAGTCCGTAATTAAATTTTTCCAAAACTTCCGGTTTAACGCCGATAATCTCTGCGCTTGTAACATATTTTCCAATTCCAAGCGTCATATATGCGCTGACAACCGGTGTAACGGCTGTTACACCGTCCATCTTTTCAATGGAGGCCAGCGTCTTGTCACTGATTACACCCTGCTGTTCTCCTCCGACTCCCTGAAAACCGCCGCCGCCGCTGTAGAGCTCAATCATATGCAGATCGCCGTAACTCTGAATTTGCTCCTCATAGCTCTGCGTCATTCCAAATCCGATTGAAAGCATCACGACAACAGCGCAGGTACCGACCATAACGCCGATAATAGCAAGCAGGGTACGCGTTTTTCTTCTCATCAGATTTTTTGCGCAGAGACTGAGTAAATCCCTTGTATTCATATCTGACCTCTATTCTTTCTCTGTCCCTTTGTCTTCTCTTTCTGCCGGTTCTTCTGTTTCCTGCGGAATTTCAAATGCTACATCCTCCAGCTCCAGTGCTTTTTCTTTTCTTCTTTTTAAAATTTTTCTGATTACAATAACAGCAATAATAATTACAACAAGCGCAATCGCCGCAATAATAAGGCTCCAAGGAATAGCCTCCTCAACCGTCGGTTCTTCATAGATTCCCGGATCATCCCATACCGGCATCTCCATCGCCTCAAAAGTAAACGGTACTTCGATAAACTGCGCATTTCCGGCTGCATCCTCATATGTAAAAGTTACAACGCCTTCCATCGGACCAACCTCTCTTGGAATAAAGGAAAAGCTGTAGCTATCGTTTCTGCCGCTTTCCATATTGCCCGCATAATAGCTGTTTGACTCCATAATATCGAAGTTCCCTTCCGCATTGACTCTTAAATTGGAGAGCGTTGTTTTTCCCATGTTGTAAAAGTCAACGGAAGCTGAGCCGACATTGTCGACATAACATTCAAACGGCGGTACAATATCATCAACAACAAGTCTCGTTTTCTGTGTTACCGGAATTGAAATTGTGTCCTCAGAAGTAAACGCTGAATTGTCGCTGTCTTCATAGCTCATCGCTACATTAATCGCTGTTGTCTGCTGCTCGGCGTCATTCTTTGCCGAAAGCATAATCGTTTTGACATAAGTCTCGCCGCCGCCAATCTGTTCTACATAAAATGCATTGCTGCTGTCGGCCGGCACAAAGCTTCCGTCTGATGAGTTTACTGTAATTTTAATATTATATAAAGTCGTTTTTGAAGTATTCAGCAGAGAAAGTTCCAGTGGAAATTTCGTACCTGCCTGCACAAAAGAACCACCATACGAATAATCGTTAACCATCAGCTGCGGTGTTCCTACTGAGCTTGGGTCCTCCTTTTTTCCGTCCCCGTCCACTGGAATGTAAAAATCCTTTTCAATAGAGACACTTTCGTTTTTATTGTTAAGGCCCGTAACAACCGCTGAAATCACATAATTCTTATCCTCAAGACCCGACTCTACAATCAATGCAAAATCAGCATTGGCGCGTTTTCCGACAGAAATCGTTCCGAGATTCTTCATATTGCTGCCATTGTCGATTGTAATTCCCTCGGGCAATTCCAGTTTGATCTGCGCATTTTTGATGGAGGAACTTCCATTATTGTACACTTCCAGCGACATGCTGTTACCGCTTCCGGTTTTAAATCCGGTTTCCGGCAAAATTGAATGCAGAATATCCGTCGAATTAACATAGCTTCCGTCATCTCCCGGATCCGCAAGATTCTCTGTAATACTAAGTGAAAAATATCTTGAAGTATATACTGTCTCGCCGTTATTTGTCAGAATCAGACGATAGTCTCTAGTACCTGTATTGCAGAAACGGCTCGTTTTTACCGTAAAAGACACTTCTGCCGAATCATCTTTTTTGTTGAGCGTTACTGTTGCGCTCGTTCCGCCGCTGACCGTAAGGCCCTCATCTTTAGAAAAACTCAGTTTGGCACCGTTAAAAGTAAATGCCTCATCTCTCGTATTCGTTACTTTCAGCGTTATTTCACATTCAGAATTCTGCCTTGTATTAGGATCCCCTACATTCGTAATTTTCAGTCCCGTATACTCATCCGCATACACAATACTGCCTGCATTTTCACTGAAAGCTGCCGGCAGAAACAGGGTGCCAAACAGTACCATGACTGCCATCACTGCTGAAAACGCTCTCTTTTTGAAACCTACATTCATCACTTGTCTCCTTCTTCCACTTTTAAAATATTACCGTCTTGTATTGTTACGACTTTATCCGCATAATTTGCGATACTTCGGTCATGCGTTACCATGATGAGCGTTTGATTATGCTTTCGCACCTCCCTGATGATAAGCTGCATGACATCTTTTGTTGTGTGGGTATCGAGATTTCCTGTCGGTTCATCGGCAAAAATAATTTTTGGCGTACCGACAAGCGCTCTTGCAATCCCGACCCGCTGCTGCTGTCCGCCCGACATTTGCGTTGGCTTACGGTTTTCATACCCCTTAAGGCCGACCGCCGCCAGTGCGTCTTTTGCCAGCTGATTGCGTTTTTTTCTTTCAACATTCCTGAAAATCAGCGGCATACTGACATTCTCGAGCGCTGTCAGCATCGGCATCAAATGATACGCCTGAAAAATAAAGCCGATATTTTTCTGGCGGAACAAGGTAACTTGTTCTTCATTGAGCTTATGAATCGGAATATTTCCAATATAAATCTCTCCTCTCGTCGGCTTTTCAAGTCCTGCTACCATATTAAGAAATGTCGACTTACCGGAGCCGGAAGTTCCAAGAAAGCAAACGACTTCCCCTCTGTATATTTCCAGTGAAATGTTGTCGAGTGCCACAACCCGTTCATCTCCCATGCGGTAAATTTTACGGACATTCGTTACTTTGATCAGTGGTTCCATGTTTCCCCCTTTCTTTTTATGATACATTTATTGCTATTCTGTTGTAGAAAGAATATCCGACGGACTGTTCCTATCTACCTGACTAACTTTCATATCCAGCACATCCTCCGGGTTAACCTCTTCAAGAAGCCCAAGTACCGTCGGTCCAAGATAAATGGTTTCCAAAACTTCACCGTAAAGAGAAATTTTACTTTGCTCTGTAAAATTCTCACCCTTAATATATAAATTACCGCCTATTTCAACAATTCCTGTAATTTTAATTTCACGAATTCCCATTTGCAGCTTCGTCGGCTTAAACGGATGCTTTCCTCCGTAAATATAGCCTTTTCCGTAAAGCATATCGTATTCAAGCGCCCGAAGATCGGAAAGATAGGTTGGACTATCCTTATAGTTCTGGTGAAATTTTGCCATTGTTCCAACATTAATATCGAGTCTTTCCAGTACTTCTGCAGCAAGCTGATATGTATAGAGGTCTTGATCCTCTTTTTCCATTTCAAAATTACTCCAAATAATATATTCGGTCTTATAGAGATCTCCGCTTTGCAGTTCCTCTTCCGTCATATCAAGCGCCGGCAGATGATCTCCATACATCACGAGCACCGTCGGCTCATCGCGCTTCGCAAGTTCCTTTGTAAGAGCTTCCACAAAACGGTCCATTTCATAAATCTGATTAACATAGTACTCGTACTGCCATTTTAAATCCTCTGTCGGTGCCTGTGTTACAGTAATCGGCGGGTTTTCCAGTACCTGTTTTTCCGGATATTTACCGTGTCCCTGCACCGATATAGTGTATATATAATCTGGATTTTCCGTTGAATCAAGAGCGGCAATAATTTCTCCTGTCAGCACATTATCCTTTGCCCAGTTTCGCGGTGTTTTCACAACATTGCTCATGTATTCAAGGCTGGTAAATGTATCAAATCCAAGATTTGAAAAAGCGGTATTTCTCATGTAGAATACTCCGCGGTGATTGTGAATTGCATGAGCCGAATAGCCAAGTGCCTTTAAATCATACGCGTAGCTTTCGCAGGTCTGCTCGCTTAAAATCGACTTGTAAGGATATTCACCAGGTCCGAAAAACTTGACTGACATACCGCATATGACCTCAAATTCCGTATTGGCAGTTCCTGCCCCAACTGACGGTACAGTAAGCCATCCGGTGGAATACTTCTCCTGAAGTTCATTCCAATATGGTGTTGCCGGCTGTGACAGCCGGATTGCAGTAATTAGTTCTGGATCAATGAATGATTCTAATTGCAGAAAAATGATATTCGGTCTTTCTTCTTCTGCTAATACGATATCGCCGTTTTGAACGTCTTCGCCCAAATGATCTGAATCGGCATAGACCTCTTCTGTCAGCTCTCCATCCTTAAAAATTGAAAGCATCATTTCCTCTGAATAGCCAGACGGCTTGCCAACACCAGTATTCAGCCATGTATTAATAAAACAGTACGGCACGCCAAAATCACGGTACGCATATGCAAGATTTCCAAAAAAAGTATCGACAATGCCTGTTTTAACTGCAATTCCGGTAGAACCGCCAAGTATTGCCAGAATAATAAAAAAGTAAACCGCATTCTTTTTATACGGTATCTTTTCTTTTTTAGGTGCAAAAATAAATACCAGCACCACCGCTGCAATCAGAAGCAGCACGCCCGCTCCGGCAAGCACGATTTGAAAAACACTGAGATAATTCGTTACAATCGTAAGGCCATCTTCCAGAATCATCAGATCCTTTGTTGTAAACGGCGTCATTCGATTGGAAAGAATAACTCCATTGATAATTCCTATCGTCAGCCAGATCCCTGTTATCACAACATACATGAAAACTCTGCGTTTTATAAATAGGGCAACCGACAGCGTTGTAAAAATAATTAATGTATTGTAAAAAAACACCAGCGGCGACTCAATCAAATAGGACAATCCGCCGCCGACCGATTGTCTTGCCAGCGATTCAATTGTAAAATTAAGAATCAAGGCAAGCGCCGCACAAAGGCATAAACTGTTTTGTAAATATCGCTTCAAAAAAACCTTGAAATTTTCCATTCCCCTTTTTCCTTTTCGTGATACCTCTTGCTGTTTTACTTTGCAATCCGTGATACTACACAATTTGCAAGTGCTGCAAATTCATCAAGTGACAGCGTTTCAGCGCGGCGTACAGGATCAATGCCTGCCTCGCCAAGCGCATCCTTCACTTCCTCTTTGGAAAGGCCGCAAACGCCGGAAAGAGAGTTGCTCAGTGTCTTTCTTCTCTGTCCAAAGCCATTTTTGATACACGCAAAAAACACACTTTCATCGATCAATTTTACCGGCCGCTCCTTCCGCACATCAAGCCTCAGCACCGCCGAATCCACTTTAGGCTGCGGATAGAAAACTTCTTTCGGCACCTTTGCCACATCTGTAACAGTACAATAATACTGCACCGCAACTGATAGTGCACCGTAAGTACGGCTGCCCGGCGCCGCTTTAATACGGTCGGCGACTTCTTTCTGCATCATAATTGTAATGCTGTCGGCCGGAATTCTTTCCTCCAGTATCTTCATAATGATAGGGGTAGTAATATAATAGGGCAGATTACCCATAATTTTTACTGCATCTCTCTTTTGACCATTTATTATATCATTTTGTTCCAGCACATTTATTAAATTTATCTTAATAAAATCTTGATTTATTATTTCAACATTGTCAAAATCTTCCATATTTTCTTTTAAAATCGGAATGAGATTTTTATCGATTTCAACCGCAATTACCTTTCCGGCCTGCGGTGCCGCCTCCGCAGTTAAAACACCAAGTCCCGGCCCAATTTCAATCACAAGATCCTGTGGTGTAAGATTCATTGCTCCGATAATCTTGTCAATTACATTTTTATCTGTTAAAAAATTCTGTCCGAGGCTCTTTGAAATTTTAAATCCATAGCGCTCTTTAATTTCTTTAATCGTCGATGGTGCGTAAAGCTTCATTGTATTCCTCTCTTGTAATTCCGTATCTGTTCAGTCTATCTAAAAAAGCAGCTGTATTTCCGTATCCAATGCCGAGAATTTTACCTATCTGCGCACGGCGCTTTCTGCTGCCGTTTTTTCCTGCAAGACCGCTACGCATAAGATCCTCCTCACAAAATTCAAAATACGGTTCCGTTTTTGTAAAGTGCGCTTTTCTCAGCGCTTCAAAGATCGCCTCTGGTGCCGCATTTTCAATCCCAATATCTCCGTCCCTTTCAGCATCTGATTTTGCAAGAAACGCCTCTCCCGCATCCGGAAAACGCTCTTTTAGCCGGCGGCGGATTTCATTCCCCGCATAGTCGGGATCCGTAAAAATAATAATCCCGCGCTCCTCATATGCCTTTTCGATCCGGTTCCAGATTTCCTTTCTGATTCCAAAGCCATGTGTCTCAATTGTATCCGCATCAAGTGCTCGCTTTACTGCCGCTGTATCATCGCGGCCTTCAACAATGATTACTTCTTTGACTGTCATTTTCTTCTTCCTTCTTATTCAGTACTGCTTTGTCCGTTTTCAGTATTTTCAGCAGTCCCGCTGCTGTCTTCAGTCTCCTGGTTACTGCTTTTTGGCAGAATATAAAGCGTTTCTCCCGGCTTAATCAATCTTAAATGACTGCGCGCCTGCTGCTCAATATACTCAGGCGAATTCACAGACTCCAATTCCTGCTCAAGCCTGTCCTTTATCATAGAAAGTCTCTCCTGTTCTTTTCTTAGTTCTGCACGCTCGTGCAATAGAGAAAAGATATTAAATGCGGACACCGCAATTACTGCTATAATAAACAGGATTATAGCAGCATAGACCAGCCGTCTTCTGTTTTTCTTTGCCTTTTTCCGGACAGAAACAGCAGCGCTTTCCTGCTGCGCCGCTGCTCTTTTCCGCGTCTCTGCTTTAGCCGCTTTCTGACGCTTTTCCCGACGTTGACGGCGGGCTTCTTCAATATCGATTACCTGACTATTTTTTTTAAACTCACGGCTTCTTCTCGGCTTTCTTTTTGACATTTTCTCCTGCTTCCTCTTTTCCCTTTGTCTTTCAAGGAAGTTTATTTTCATAAAGCATAATTTAATATACTATATCATAAAATGCTTTTTTCCACAACAAAACGCCTAAGCCGAGCGCTAAAAAATTATGGAAACTAATTTCACCGTAAGCCGCGTAATACAGAAATTCTGAAATGACAAATGCTCCGAAAATCCAAAACCCGATTTCAAGCACCGCCGCAAGACCGCGCCGAAAACTGATTGCATGTTTTCTCGAAGAAGTATTTTT
>CALXBT010000088.1 GCA_944386585.1 uncultured Clostridia bacterium
GCTGGATTTTGGGCGATACCGTAACAATACGATTCTTTCCTGCTTCTGTCTTAGCGCCACCGCAAAAGGCTCTTTCTTTTCGGTTATAATTTTTAACGTCTAAAGCGAGGAACTCACACGGGCGAAAGCCTAAATAGCACTGGCAAACAATATAATCAGCACCTTTAATTTTATTAATAATTTGATCGTAAATATTTATCCCCTCTACTTATTTGGAATTGCATTGCCAAATGACACCCCGTTTTCAACGAAATCTGAGAAAAGTTTTATTCAAAGTAAAAAGCCCCTCATTATGTTCTCACTAGCAACAGTCATTTGGGGATAGCAATTTTGAAAAAAGCAAAAAATTTGCCCTCTAGTAAAGGCGGGCAAGAAAAATCCCCATAGGCGTTTTCACCTATGGGAAAGATACATTTATGGACTGCTTTTTAAACGATACCCTACTTCCTGAATACTCCCAATGCTAATTTCCGGAAAAGAAGCTGAAGGACATATTTTTCTGCAAAGATTGCGAGTGTGGTAGCCTACAGTATCCTTTTCGTTTCCTACAGCAGATCACCTTTCGGCTGCTAAAATTGATTTCTAACCCGGAGAGTGATAATATCGGCTCGGAAGCAATTTCTAACTTTTCAAAATCAGGCTGTTGCTAAAGAAATAGCAGCGTATCATCAACGACGGTCCAATCCTGTTCTCTGAACTCCAATAGAACGATCCATCCGATACTATCCCCTCCTTAAATTTCGACTTAACGAACATTCTCTCTCATTCTACAGTCACCTGCAATGAGCCGCAAAAATTATCGCCTTCTAAAGTAAGGTAGTTATCTCCTTCATCAAGCGTAACAGAATATGTACCCGTGTCACTTGTATCTGCGATGATTTTTTCCTCGTCTTTATCGCGCCAATAAAATTTTACTGTGCCGGAATCAACCGTCAGCTCGTAAGTGATAGTGAGATCGTTGCCGTTTTCGCGTTCCAGTCCCGTGCCTCCGAAAATGTACTCAGTACCGCTAAAGTCATCATATTCCGCATGATAGGAGCCAGTATAGGTGTCCTCACCTTTGGTCTTATCGCCCTGCAAATCTTTCTCGTCCGTAAGGGCATATTTACTGAAATGCTGCAGCAAGCCATTAAACCCGTCGATTAGATTATCTTTGATATTGCTGTCATCAGTGCTGCATCCGGCCATACTGAAAACCAAGCATACAGCAAGCAGAGCTGTAGCAATCGTTTTTGCTTTTTTCATAATTCATCATCCGTTAATCAAAGTTGTGATACTCATAGCGATAATTGCAATAGCACCAACCGCGTAAATGCTGTTGATTGCAACACATACCTGCATAAGTTTTGATTTTACCTTGCCTTTGGTATAAGCCAAGATGGAAAAGATACCTGAAAAAATCATAAAGGCGGCGTAACTGTAAATCATAATCTCCGCTACCGGAGATTCCAGTGCCCAATCGAAACTACGCAGAGGCAAGATCGTCCACGGAACAAACAGCATAATAGTAGAAATAGCAGTTAAGATTTTGTTTTTCATTGTAGTTATCTCCTTTCAGATGCGCCGAATCGAACACAGGATACGGTAAGCGCAAGAATTGTAATCCCGATTGCAACGGGCAGCCACGGAAGCCAGGCAATCTGTGTTTCATAAACGCCCTCAGCAGCTCTCCCATACGCCACCATGATCAGATAGAACGGATAGCTCATCGGGTAGGCAAACCAAATTTTTGTGTTTATCATAAGTACAGAAGGTACAATCGAAGCCAAACCGATACCAACCGAAAAAATGGGAGACTGAATGACGGTGGAAACCGCCCAGTACACAGCAGCCATTGGAACGGCGGCGGCATATATGTTGCATACATTTTTGCAGACATATAGAGGCCCAAGGATAAAGTTATAGTCCTGCGTATGGGTAACGATTGCCGCACAGATATAGTACGCTCCAATGGACAGGATCATCTGAACTGCTGCCAGTATCAGCAAAACAGTAAATTTTGCAAGGCACAGTTTGGTCGTGCTGACTGGCAGAGACAGCATTTTCAAAATCCCTTTGTTTGAGCGTTCCGTTTGATTGAGCAACACGGTGCAGATCACGAGCGATGCAGGAATCATAAACCATACCATGCCCATAAAGCCCTGAATGAAAAAGTTGTTTTCAGGAGTAATCGGGATACCCCTCAAATCGAAGTTCATATCTACATTGATAATACCCGGAATCCACATCATAATGATAGGAATCAGCAATATCAAAAAGATTTTGGAACGACGGATTTTTTTAAGTTCCACCCCGATTAAAGATAAATAGCTCATTCAAAACACCTCCTTGCTTTCAGATAGATAAGCTCCGCAATGCCAAACACAACCGTTTCGATTCCGCAGACAATTAAAAACAAAGCAGCACGGCTATTTTCCATTGCTTCAAAAAGTATTTGATACGGAGAAGCAAACGGGAACAGGCTTAACACAGCATTGTCCTGCGGAAGAATAGAGAGCGTGAATACGAGAATCACACCGATACCGAGGGATACCCACATATTCTTGCAGGCGGACGCAATGACCAGCATAAGCATAACCGTCGGCAGCGTAACGACAATTTGAAAGCCTGTGATTTTCAATGTTTCGATCAGGTCAAACGCATAGTTTGGAAACCAATACTTTGCACAACCGATAAAAGCCACCATCTCTATTACCACCATAGCGGATAAAACCAAAGCGGAAATAATGAATTTTCCGAAAAACATCTTTCCCTGTCGAATCGGAAGCACCGACATTTTCTGCATAGCATTATCGGCATATTCTGTATGATACATCATACAAGCGCCGCAAATAGAAATTAGAATATTAAGCATAGCTATCATTTGCCAATTAGCAGACATCAAAATATCAATCGGATTTCCGGAAAGAGAAGTAAAGTTCTCCGGTCTTACAAGCATATTTACAACCGGAAATGCTGCTGCAAGAAACCCTCCAGCAAGATACGCCGGAAGATAACCGGTGCGTTTCAATTTTTTAGATTCAATGAAAAGACTCATACCGTACCTCCTCTCCTCTGATTGTCCTCATCAATCATAGCAAGGAAAGTATCTTCCGCATTGTCAGTCGGGAATCCGGCAGCACGGGCGCTCGTCTTTAAATCTTCCATTGTTCCTTCAAATAAAAGGCGGCCGTGATTTAAAATACCAATATCGTCAGCCGTGAGCTCTACTTCGAGGAGCAAGTGAGAAGAAACCAATACCGTGCAGTCATATTTCTGCGGCAGAGAACGAAT
>CALXBT010000089.1 GCA_944386585.1 uncultured Clostridia bacterium
TGGGAAAAACAATACGGCAGGCAGCGGAGCTGACAAAAGACAGACAGTGCATCGGCGCTGCAAAACTTGTGGTTTTCTGCAATGCGCCGGAGGATAATCCGTTTATGGCAGGAGCTTTTCACGGACCGGGAGAGCCGGACTGTGTAATCAATGTCGGTGTTTCAGGGCCGGGAGTAGTGCGTTCGGCACTTGCAAAGATGCCGAAAGATGCGAGTCTTTCAGAGGTTGCTGATATGATTAAGAAGACAGCGTTCAAGATTACAAGAATGGGACAACTTGTGGGGAGTGAAGCAAGCAGGGCGCTTGGCGTGCCTTTTGGTATTATCGACCTTTCGCTGGCACCGACACCCGCTGTAGGTGATTCAGTAGCGTATATTTTAGAAGAGATTGGACTTGAGCAGTGCGGGGGACCGGGTACGACAGCAGCGCTGGCAATGCTAAATGATGCAGTAAAGAAGGGCGGTGTTATGGCATCGTCTGCGGTGGGCGGTCTTTCCGGCGCATTCATTCCGGTAACGGAGGATGCGGGAATGATTGCAGCAGCAAGGGACGGTGTACTGACGATTGAAAAATTGGAAGCGATGACGGCCGTTTGCTCTGTTGGGCTGGATATGATCGTAATTCCGGGAGAAACGCCGGCCGAAACGATCTCCGCGATAATTGCTGACGAGGCGGCAATTGGCATGGTCAATTCCAAAACAACAGCAGTTCGGGTGATTCCTGCTATTGGTATCAAGGATGGAGATGAGCTTGAGTTCGGAGGCCTGCTCGGTTCCGGACCTGTAATGAAAATCAATCCAAAATCACCGGCAGTGATGATTCAGAGGGGCGGTCGTATTCCGGCACCGCTTCAGAGTCTTAAAAATTAGGAGTAAATATGGTAAACATAGGAAATGATTGGGACCAGATTCTTGAAGGAGAGTTTGAAAAAGAATATTACCAGTCTCTGCGGAAATTTTTAGTCAGTGAATATAGAAGTACGACTGTTTATCCGGATATGTATGATATTTTTAATGCTTTAAAGTATACGCCGTACGGAGGAGTAAAGGTTGTGATTCTCGGGCAGGACCCGTATCATGAGCCGGGTCAGGCGCATGGACTTTGTTTTTCTGTAAAGAAGGGGGTACCAAAGCCGCCATCGCTTGTCAATATTTTTAAAGAACTGGAAGGAGATCTTGGTATAAGGCCGCCGTCGCACGGCTGTCTGACGGATTGGGCAAAACAGGGAATTCTTCTTTTGAATACGGTGCTTACCGTAAGACGCGGACAGGCGAATTCTCATCGCGGAAAAGGATGGGAAATTTTTACCGACCGTATTATTACACTGCTCAATGAGCGCAGCGAGCCGATGGTCTTCATTCTATGGGGAGCAAATGCTAAAGCTAAAAAAGTGCTGATTACAAATCCGCAGCATTTTGTGATCACGGGGGCGCATCCGTCTCCGCTTTCGGCAAACAACGGTTTCTTCGGCGGACGGTATTTTTCAAGAACGAACGCATATCTTGAAGAAAAGAATCTCCCGTTGATTGACTGGGAAATCAGTGAATAGCGAAAAAATGGAAGATAGAAATAATTCGGCAAGAAAGAATAAGGAGGATTTAAAATGATCACAATTGGAGTAATCTTAGCGGTAATTGTTATTGGCGTTACCTATGGACTCGACGCCTACAACAATTTTATCAAAATGGTAAACAAAATCGACGAGGCGTATGCAACGATGGATGTATATTTAAAAAAGAGATACGATTTGATTCCCAATCTCGTAAATACAGTAAAAGGCTATGCAGCGCATGAAGCAGAAACGCTGGACAGGGTGATTCAGGCGAGAAATACGGCAAGAGATGCAGCAACAATGGAGGATAAGATTGAAAGCGAAAGTGCGCTGGAAGGTACGCTCAGTCGTTTGTTTGCACTGGCAGAAGCGTATCCGGACTTGAAAGCCAATACCAGTTTTTTGGACCTGCAGAAGCAGCTTTCCGGAATTGAAGATGAGATTGCAAATTCAAGAAAATATTATAATGCAGTTGTGCGGGAATATAACACAAAGACAGAAACTTTTCCAAGCCGTATTATTGCAGGTTTCTTTAAATTTGAAAAAATGCCGATGTTTGAAATTGCAGAAGCAGAAGAGAGGGAAAATGTTACAGTGCAGTTCTAAAGTGCAACACAGTTTTAAAATGCAAAAGGCCGGCAGAATAGCAGCCGCTTTAGCAGTTTTTATAATCTCTACCTTTACGCTGCCGCAAGAAATGCATGCGGCAGCGTTTTACACGACAGAAGAATATCATGTAACGATTGATGTGAAGGAGAATAATACGCTTGCCGTAACAGAAGAGATTAAAATAGATGCTTTTAACAGCGGGCATGGCATTTATCGTTATATTCCGCTCAAAGGAACAGCTTATCTTGAGATAGACGGGAAAACTGAAGAAATTGAACGGCGCATGAAGATAAGTGATGTTAAGGTAGCTGGATATGACTATGAAACTGATGTCGAAAATGGAAATCTAGTTATCAAGATTGGCAGTCCTGATTATTTTATCAACGGGCCGCAGGTCTACCAAATTACTTATACCTGCACGCTTTATGAGGATGCGATTGAGAGTAAGGATTTTTTCTATTATAATGTAATCCCGCAGGGCTGGGAAACTTCAATTGCAGATGCCTCGGTGACAATTCGGTTTCCTAAAGACTTTGACAGCGAAAAGGTGTGGGTTTACACAGGGAGCTACGGCTCATTTTCTGATGGGCAGGTGATTCCGGAATTTGGACAAAACACGATCGTATTAGAATGCGGTGCGCTGGATGCAGGAGAGGGAGTCACTCTTCAGGCTGATCTTCCAGAGGGATATTTTGTTGGGGCAGCAAATACTGATTTTGCGGTGCCGCTTCTTTACGGCATAATTCTGCTGACAGTTGCGGCAGCCTTGCTGCTTTGGTTTTTCTTTGGGCGGGATCCTGATATGGTGCAGACAGTGGAATTTTATCCGCCGCCTGATATTACACCTGCGGATGCCGGATATCTGCTGGACGGTATGGTAAACAAAGAAGATATGGTATCGATGATTCTCTATTTTGCGGATAAAGGATACTTGACTATTGAGGAGCAGCAGAAGAAGAACAGCGGCTTTTCTGCAATTTTTGATGCAGAAACATCGGTGTTTTATCTTAATAAGCAGAAGGAACTGCCGCCGGAGGAAAAGGTTTTTGCAGCGACACTTTTTTATGGACTTTTTGAAAATGGAGACAGAGTAGAACTTTCGGAACTTTCAGGTTCGTTTTATGCGCATTATTCAGCCGCAAGGGAGCAGCTTTCTGCCTATTATAATCAGACAAAAGAAAAGCGCGTTTATACACTTAGTTCAGGCTTTGCGCGGCTGATGGGATATTTTTTAATTGCGCTTCCGATTTTTGTGGCCGTGACGCTTTCTGGGATTGCATCATATGATTTCGGATCGGTAATTTTGGGAATTCCGCCTACTATCGGTGCCGTAATCGGCTATTTAATTGTAGTAATAGCTTATGATAAACGATATGTATATTCAGCAGGAAAAGTAAGGCTTCTTCATCTTATAGGATTTTTACTGGCAGGAGCTGCATCTTTCTTTGCACTCTTTATCTGTACACAGGCCTACGGGAGACCGGAGGCGGGCGTGTTCGGCGTAGTCGGGAGTTTTGCGGCTGCGATGTTTGTGCGGGTAATGCATAAAAGAACAGAAAGTAGTGCAAGGCTGCTTGGGCAATTGATTGGATTTAAGGATTTTATCAGACTGGCAGAACAGGATAGAATTGAAAAGTTGGCGGCAGACAATCCTGCTTACTTTTATGATGTTTTGCCGTATGCCTATGTTTTTGGTCTTTCTGGGGAATGGGCAAAAAAATTTGAAGGAATCGCGCTTTCACCGCCATCATGGTATTACGGAAGCGGTTTTGGCATGGAAAATCAGGTGTTTAATACATGGATATTTATGAATGCATTTCGATCGTGTGCAGGCGCAATGACGGAAACGCTTACCATTCCTCCGGCTGATCAGGGAGGAAGCGGTTTTGGAAGTAGCGGCGGCTTCGGTAGCGGGGGTGGATTTTCCGGCGGCGGTTTCGGCGGCGGAGGTGGAGGCGGCTGGTAATGCTGCCGGCTAACCTGATTATGAAAAATCGGTGAAACAGCTTTTATTTTTCCGGATGCTGTGATACAATGTGGTAAAAGTTTTGAAAGGATAGAGGGAAACCTCAACAGTTAATAATGAAAAAAAGAGTATTAGGGAGTG
>CALXBT010000090.1 GCA_944386585.1 uncultured Clostridia bacterium
CGTATCTCCCTTTACTCCCGGTTCTGTCTCAATAACTTTCATATTTACAAAATTCGGAGCTTCAACAAGAAATGCCTGGCCTTTATAAAACTTGATTGTTGCCTCATCGTTTTCTCTCAGATACTTCATAGCATCTTCTACCTGTTCTTCCATGAGAGGTACCTGTTCGTAAGTATCCTGATCCATGAAATAGTAAAGTTCTCCGTCATTATACAAATACTGCATTACTTTTGTTTCAATATGAGCTTTCGGGAACTTATCATTAGGATTAAAGGCTTCTTCTCTGGTTGCTCCGCTTAAGATATTTCTATACTTTGTTCGTACAAATGCAGCGCCCTTGCCCGGCTTTACATGCTGAAAATCAAGAACAACATGCGGTTCACCGTTAATTTCAAAGGTGATTCCTTTTCTAAAATCACTTGCATAGATCATAACTTTCTCTCCTTTATTCTATGTTTCAAACAATCATTAACGCTCAATAACTTAGTTATTATATCAAATTATCAAAACATTGCCAAGTCCATATCGGTGATTTTCCTGCGATTTCTTCTCCGGACTGTCGTTATTCAGCATTCTCCATGCCCGGCAACTTCTGTCCGACTGCTTCGCCCAGAATTTGATAGACATCGTTCATCATCAGTGAAAATCTCATTTCAGCCTGTAAATATTCAGCGGCCGCTGGATCGCGCAGCAAAATTCCATAAAGTTCCTGTACCCGACCCATCATTTCCTGTTCAATTTCCTCACCGGACATTTGTTTTAGCTGCACCTGCATCTGCAGCATCTGAAAATCGGAAATCGCAGAAGCAAGTTCCGGTGCTCCGTCTATTTTCTTTTTCAGATCCTGATATGTCTTAAATTCTTCACATTCTTTAATCGCTTTTGCTAAATTATGCGCTTCATTATAAACATTCATTTTATATCCTCCCTTTTACTATAAGGTAAACCATTATACATCTAAAAAAATTGGCAAGATAATCGGACTTCTGCCGGTAGATTTGTAAATAAAACTGCGCAGTGCATCTCTTACAGAATTTTTCATTGCATTCCAGTCTGAAATACCTGCATCTTCACAGCGCTCCAATGCTTTTACCGCAACGATCCTTGCTTTCTCAATCAAATCTTCACTTTCCCGTACATAAACAAAACCGCGCGAAACAATATCAGGTCCCGATATAATGCGGTGCGTCGCACCATCAATAGCTGCAACAACAATAATAAGCCCGGATTCTGAAAGCATTTTACGGTCACGCAGGACAATACTGCCGACATCTCCTACACCAAGTCCATCTACAAAAATGGCTTCTGACGGTATCAAGTCTTTAGCAACACTGACCTTTTTATTTTGATAGGAAAGAACATCGCCGTTTTCCAAAATAAAAATATTCTCCGTCGAAAGGCCTAATTCCTGCGCTAAAAGCGCATGATGCTGAAGATGACGGTATTCTCCGTGTACCGGCATAAAATTTTCCGGCTTCAGAAGAGAATGAATCAGTTTCAGGTCCTCCTGACATGCATGTCCTGATACATGAATATCGGCAATATCAGAATAGATAACCTTAGCACCTTTTTCATACAGTCTGTTCACAACATTTGCAACCATTTTTTCGTTGCCGGGAACTGGTGTTGAAGATAAAATCACCGTATCTCCCCGTCTGATCTGCACCGCTTTATGATCGTTTGTGGCCATTCTCGAAAGCGCGCTCATCGGTTCACCCTGACTGCCTGTCGTAATAATAAGAAGTTCTTTGTCAGGGATACCTTTCAGCTTGTTAATATCAACAAGTACTCCAGCTGGAATACTGATATATCCGAGTTCCATTGCAAGATTTACAACATTGACCATGCTGCGGCCGGAAATGGCGACCTTTCTTTTGCAGAGCACTGCATTGTCAATAATTTTTTGTACTCGATGTACATTGGAAGAAAAGGTTGCAATGATAATTCTGGATTCTGTCTGGCGAAAAATTGTTTCCAGCGTTTGGCCGACTGTTTTCTCGGAAGCCGTATATCCCGCTCTTGTTGCATTCGTTGAATCAGCAAGCAGAAGATCAACGCCCTCTCTTCCAATTTCAGCCAGTCTTCTAAAATCAATCGGTTCTCCGTCTACCGGTGTATAATCTACCTTGAAATCTCCTGTATGAAATACTCTTCCTGCGGGGGTATCAATAGACAGACAAATTGCATCAGCAATCGAATGTGTCGTCCGAATGGTCTCAATGTTGAACACACCGATTTTAACGCGGTCGCCGGCATTGATTGTATTCATCTTTGCTTTTAATCCATGCTCTTTGAGCTTATTTCCTACAAGTCCGAGTGTCAGCCGAGTACCGTAAATCGGTACGCTAATCTGTTTCAGTAAATATGGAATTGCACCAATATGGTCCTCATGACCATGTGTCAAAATTAATCCCTTTACCTTGCTGCTGTTTTCTACCAGATAGGTAAAATCGGGAATTACACTGTCAATACCATACATATCGTCATCCGGAAAAGAAATACCGCAGTCAATAATCAGAATATCATTTTGATATTCTAACAGCGTCATATTTTTTCCGATTTCGTTTAAACCTCCAATTGGAATTACTTTCAGGGGATCCGCTGCTTTTCCGCTTTGTTTTGTTGTTTTTTGTGTCTTGCGTTTTGTTACAATAGCAAGTGCCTTTTCCGCTTTTGTCTTTTCATTTTTCGTCTTTTCTGATTTTGCAGCAGCGTTCTTTGTCTGACGGGATGCCGGTGTTTTTGAAACTGCCGGTTTGGTGGTTTTTGTCGTCTGCGTTTTCGTAGCAGAATTCTTTGTCTTTGATGTTTTCGGCGTTCTTGTCAGAATCTTTGTCTCCTTTGCCGCCGTTCTCCGTGCCTTTTCCTCTTTCGGCACAGCAGTTACTTTCTGTTCTTTTTTCTGATTATTATTTTCCGTATCCATAAATCCCTTTCTGTTCTATTTTACGACGATATTCAGCAACTTGTCTGGTACTGCAATGACCTTAATTACTTCCTTGCCTTCCAGAAGCGCTTTTATCCTGTCGTTTTCCATTACCGCCTTTTCGAAGGCAGTCTTATCCAAATTTGTCTGGATATTTAATTTTTCCTTAACCTTTCCATTAAGCTGGACTACAATTTCAATTTCATCTTTTATAAGTGCGGTTTCATCATAAACTGGCCATGCTTCACAGTAAACAGATTCGCTGTGTCCCATATGCTGCCACATTTCCTCGCAGATATGCGGCGCAAACGGAGAGAGAATCAGAATCAATTTTTCTACAGCATCTGCAAGAAGCGCAGTGTTGAGTGTATCCAGTTCCTTATATCTGTAAATTTCATTTACTAATTCCATGATCGACGAAATTGCCGTATTAAACATAAAACGGCCACCGGCGTCTTCTGTTACTTTTTTGATAGAAGCATTCATTTCATAAGCAAGCGCCTTATCAGCACTGCTCTTGATTTCATAGTTCTTCGGTGCATTTCTGCATTGATCAGCCAGCTCATAAACCAATCTATATACTCTGTTTAAAAAGCGATAGGAGCCCTCTACGCCGGCATCAGACCAGTCCAGTTCCCTATCTGGCGGTGCGGCAAAGAGAATAAAGAGTCTGGCCGTATCTGCACCGTACTTTCCGATAATCTCCTCCGGAGATACAACATTTCCGATTGATTTGCTCATTTTTTTGCCGTCTTTAATTACCATTCCTTGCGTAAGCAAGTTTTTAAACGGTTCTTCATCTTTTACAAGACCCAGATCATAAAATACCATCTGGAAAAACCGTGAATACATAAGATGCAAAATCGCGTGCTCTACGCCGCCGATATATTGATCGACATTCATCCAATACTTTGCTTTTTCTGGGTCAAAAGCTGCGTTTTCGTTTCTGGCATCGCAGTAACGCAGGAAATACCATGAAGAATCAAGGAAAGTATCCATTGTATCAACTTCACGGTGCGCTTTTGCGCCGCATTTCGGACAGACAGTTTCAGCAAAAGTTTTGCTCGTTGCAATCGGTGATTCACCTTTTCCGGTGAATTCAACATCTGTCGGCAGAAGAATCGGAAGATTCTCCTCTTTTTCCGGCACCCATCCACAGTGTTCACAGTAAATCATCGGAATCGGTGTACCCCAATAGCGCTGTCTTGAAATAAGCCAGTCTCTGAGTTTATAATTGATTGCTTTTCTACCTATTTTTTGATCTTCCAGATAATCAATGATCTTTTCAATCGCCTGTTTGTTATCCATGCCGGTAAACATTTCAGAATTGATCATTTTTCCTTCTGCGACAAATGCCTGCTCTAAATGATTTACATCAACGGAAGGATCCTCCGGTTGTACAACTGGAATAATCTCCAGTCCGAATTTTTTTGCAAAATCAAAGTCACGCTCGTCATGCGCAGGAACAGCCATAATTGCCCCTGTTCCGTAATCCATGAGAACATAATCGGAAATATAGATCGGTACTTCTTTACCGTTCAGTGGATTTACCGCATATCTTCCAATGAAAACACCGGTTTTTTCACCAGCAGTTGAAGTTCTTTCAATGTCTGTCATCTTCTGAACTTTTTCCTGATATTCTTTTACAGCTGCTTCGTATTCAGTGCCTACCGTAAGCGCTTCGATAAACGGATGTTCCGGAGACATTACCATATAAGTAACGCCATAAAGTGTATCTGGTCTTGTCGTAAAAATTTCTAACTTTTTGTCAAAGTCTTTAATTTCAAATTCTACCTCTGCTCCGACTGATCTGCCGATCCAATTCTTCTGCATCGTTTTTACTTTCTGAGGCCAGCCTTCCAATTTTTCCAGATTTTCCAGCAATCTTTCTGCATAATCAGTGATTTTAAGGTACCACTGAGAAAGATTTTTTTTACCGACAGCACTTCCGCAGCGCTCACAGCAACCGCCGACTACCTGTTCATTTGCCAGCACCGTCTGACAGCTCGGACACCAGTTTACTGGATTTTCTTTTTTATAAGCAAGGCCTTTTTTATAAAATTGGATGAAAATCCACTGCATCCATTTATAGTATTCGGGTGTACAAGTAGCAACTTCTCTGTCCCAGTCATAGGAAAGACCCATGCGTTTCATCTGTTCTGTCATTTCCGCAATATTGGAATATGTCCATTCTGCCGGTTCCACACCATTTTTTATTGCCGCATTTTCCGCCGGCAGTCCGAAGCTATCGTATCCCATCGGATGCAGTACATTAAAGCCGCTCATATGCTTAAACCTTGCGACAACATCACCGATAGAATAATTTCTCACATGACCCATATGAAGTTTGCCGGACGGGTATGGAAACATTTCAAGGACATAGTATTTTTCCTTGCTGTAATCCTCAGTTACTTTGAAAGATTTGTTTTCTTCCCAATATTTTTGCCATTTGCGTTCGATTTCATTAAAATCATATTTTTCATTCATCTCTTTGTTCCTTCCTCATAATGAATAAAGGTGCAGTCACCCCATACTTTTTCTATATTGTAACGCTCACGCATTTCAGTCGTCAGTATATTGACAATCACATCCCCGAAATCAAGAAGAATCCAGCCGGAAGTCTTTTGTCCTTCAATATTTTTCAGCAAAATTTTTTCTTTTGCAAATGTATCATCTATTTCCTCACTCAAGGTGCCAATCTGCCGTTCGGAACCGCCGGATGCAATTACAAAGTAATCAGCAAATGAAGCTTTTTCCGAAATATCAATAATTACGATATCCTGCGCTTTTTTATCGTCCAATGTTTTCGCGGCAAGAAATGCAATTTCTCTTGGAATCATCATGTTTTTTCTTCCTTTCTAACAAGTAATCTCTGGCCTGCATTGTATTATAATCAAGCGCCAGCCCTTCCCTTTTGATAAAATCAATCGTTCCTGAAAGGCTGTCAAGAACAGCCTGGTCAAGATCCGTTTCTGCAGTTTTCCGCAGGTGTTCAACACCCGGATAAGTCCGGTTTGGTTCAATCGCATCTGCAAGATAAATAATTTTTTCAAGCAGTGACATGCCGGCTCTGCCGGTCGTATGATAAGCGACTGCATTCAAAATGTCTTCATCTTCAATACCATAATCCCGTCTCATTACAGCGGCAGCAATTTTGCTGTGCGCTAAATTCGGATTATCATAGTATTTTTTCTCCAGCCCCAGCTCTTCTGCCGCACGCTTTAGAGGTTCGCCCTTTAGTCCGCGAAACATATCATGAAACAGCGCTGCCGTTTCCGCTTTTTCCGGAGAGCCGCCATACTGTCTTGCAAGCTTTATTGCCGTATCACGCACTGCATATGTATGAATCTTTCTTTTTTCAGAAAGATTATTTTCAAGATATTCAATAATAGAGTCCTTGTTCAAGAATATATTCCTTTACCTTTTCCGGAACTGTGTTTAATTGTTCAGCTATCCCATCTCGAATTGCTGTCGAGGAAATATCAAGAAGCGGATTGTGAAGCCAAATTATTTCAGTACCATAAGTTTTCCGCAGGAAACACTCCTGCGCTTCAAGTTCATTTTTTGGAAAACCCGGACGCACACCGACAATCAAAGGATATTTTGATAAAAGCTCCTCTGCTCTCATCCAAGTATGAATCTTTAAAAAAGAATCTGCTCCCAAAATAAAATGAATCTTATGCTCCGGACCATACCGTTTCTCCATCGCCTTTAGCGTATTGATTGTATAAGAAACTTCTTCCGGATTTGACAGTTCATAGTCAGAAACTTCAAGACCGTGTATTCCGCTGATTGCCGCGCGAATCATATTGATGCGATCCTGTCCATTCGCTGGACAGCGGTCAAGCTTAAACGGCTGGTTCGCTGCGGGCATAAATACAACCAAATCAACTGCACCGCTTTCGCATGCCTGTCTGGCAAGTGCAATATGCCCTTTATGCACGGGATCAAAAGAACCGCCGAAAATTCCAATCTTCATGCCTTTCCTCTACTCTTTTATTTGATACTGATTTCCAGTTCTTCCAACTGCACGTCTGATACCGGCGCCGGTGCCTCTGATACCAGACACTGTGCCGCCTGATTTTTAGGAAATGCAATGACTTCACGAATCGACTGTTCACCGGTGAGCAGCATGACCAATCTGTCAAGTCCAAAGGCAAGACCTCCATGCGGCGGTACACCATATCGAAATGCTTCAATAAGAAAACCAAACTTCTCTTCAATTTCTTTTTCTGAGAGCCCGAGAATCTGAAACATCTTTGACTGCAGTGAGCGGTCATGGATTCTGATTGAGCCGCCTCCTAGCTCTACACCATTTAAAACGATGTCATATGCTTGTGCTTTCACACTGCCAGGATCACTTTGAAGTCTATCGATATCTTCTGGTTTCGGAGAAGTGAAAGGATGATGCATTGCACTGTAAGAACCTGTTTCCTCATCATATTCATACAGCGGAAAGTCCACCACCCAAAGGAGATTATGATTGCTGTCGTCGAGCAGTCCCATCCGCTTTGCAATATCACGCCTTAAAAAACCAAGAGCATCGAAAACAATTTTGGGTTTATCCGCTACAATCAGACACAAATCGCCCTCTTTTGCATTCATTTCTGTGAGAAGTGCGTGAAGTTCCTCCTGGCTGAAAAACTTGTTGATAGAAGAAGTAATTTCATTTCCGCCATGCCGAATCCAAACAAGTCCTTTTGCTCCATAAGCTTTTAGACTGTCCTGCATCTTATCAATATCTTTTCTCGAAAACTGAGCACTGCCACCCTCAATCGTAATTCCGCGCACATCACCGCCGGCAGAAAGCGCATTTGTAAATACACCAAAACTGCAATTCTTTACAAGCTCATTAAGCTTTACAAGTTCAAAGCCAAATCGTGTGTCCGGTTTATCAGAACCGTATCTCTCCATTGCCTCCTCGTAAGTTATACGCGGAAGCGGAAGCGAGATTTCCTCGTTCAAAACCTCCTTAAACAGTCTCTTTAAAAAACCTTCCTGAATTTCAATTACATCATCCATATCAACAAAGGACATTTCAAGGTCAATCTGTGTGAATTCCGGCTGTCTATCCGCGCGCAAATCTTCATCCCGAAAGCATTTTGTAATCTGCATATAACGGTCGGTACCGCCAACCATCAGAAGCTGCTTAAACATCTGGGGAGACTGCGGGAGTGCATAAAAACTACCAGGATGCACTCTGGATGGAACGATATAGTCTCTAGCTCCCTCTGGTGTAGATTTAATCAGCATTGGCGTCTCCACCTCTGTAAATCCCATTTCATCATAATAGTCTCTTGCAGTCTTTGCTACCTTATGGCGAAAAGTGAGATTGCGCTGCATCTTTTGTTTCCGAAGATCAAGATAACGATATTTTAAACGCAGATTATCATCTACATTGTCATCATCTTTAATATAGATCGGCGGTGTATCTGCTTCCGAATAGATAATCAGTTCCGAGACAAAAACTTCAATCTCACCTGTGGCAAGTTCCTTATTTTTTGACTGCCTTTCTTTTACAATCCCTTTGATTCCTACGACATACTCGCTTCTTAAACTGTCTGCCTGATGATGCAACATATCAGAAACCGTATCATTAAAGACAATCTGTATAATCCCGGTCTTATCTCTTAAATCGCAGAAAATAAGCCCCCCGAGATTTCTCTTTTTGGCTATCCAGCCGTTCAGCACAACTTCCTTATCAATATCACTGCTTCTAAGCACGCCGCACATATGCGTTCTTTTCAAAACCATTATTACCTTTCACCTTTCTTTTCTATCAGTACGTCCTTAATTTCTTCCATTTTTACTTCTCTTTGCTCAGAGTTTCTCATATCTTTAAGAAGAAGCATGCCAGTATCAAGCTCATTATCACCTACGACTACAGTATACTTGACATCGATCCTGTCGGCATATTTCAGCTGACCCTTCAAATTTCTTGCCAGGACATCCATTTCTGTCCGAATTCCAAGCGCCCTTAATTCTCTCATAAGGCCAAGTCCATACGCTTTGCCGCGTTCCCCCATAAAAGCAATTAGTACATCGGCTCCTTCCGGCTTTGGAATCACAACGCCGCTTTCTTCCATGACAAGCAGCAAACGTTCAATCCCAAGTCCAAAACCAACGCCCGGTATCGAAGGTCCTCCTACCTCTTCTATCAGATTGTCATACCGACCGCCGCCGCAAACAGTGCCTTGCGCTCCAATTTTGTTTGAAACAAATTCAAAAGCTGTTTTGGTATAATAATCGAGTCCCCGTACAATTCCCGGATCAACCGTAAACGGAATTTTCATTGCTGTCAAATTTTTCTGCAATTCTGTAAAGGCAGTAGAGCATTCATCACACAAATAATCAAGCATCATTGGTGCGCCCTGTGTCAGTTCACGGCAGACCGGCGATTTGCAGTCTAAAATCCGCAGCGGGTTTCTGTCAAAGCGTCCTTTGCAGGTATCGCATAGCTGATCATATTTAGGCAGCAAAAAATTTTTCAGAGCTTCTCTATGTTTTCTGCGGCAGTCCGGACAGCCGATAGAATTGATATGAAGTTCTACATCATTGATTCCAAGACGATTTAAAAAATCGTAGGCCAAACCGATAATTTCGGCATCCGCCAGCATATTTCCCGTTCCAAAAGTTTCGATTCCAAACTGATGAAATTCGCGCAGTCTTCCTGACTGCGGCTTTTCATAACGAAAACACGGAATTATATAATACATCTTTGTCGGTTGTACTTCTGCATAAGTTTTATGTTCTACAAAAGCTCTCACAACTGGCGAAGTGCCTTCCGGCTTCAGAGTAATACTTCTTCCTGCATAATCTTCAAAAGTATACATCTGTTTTTCTACAATATCAGTTGTATCTCCCACACCCCGCGTAAAAAGCTCTGTATGTTCAAATACCGGCGTCCTGACCTCTTTAAAACCGTATTCTTCACAGATTTCGGAGAACACCTTTTCAACATACTGCCATTTATAGACATCTTTCGGCATGACATCCTTTGTTCCTTTTGGTGCATTCGTTAGCATATCGTTTCTTCCTCCTGGAATAAATTTTTCTTTTTCCGCTCAATCATCTCTTCAATTCGCTCTATGTATATCTCATAATTGCTGACATTTGCAACGCGCTCTAATCTGTTTTCAGCATCATAATAAACCTTTGAAATACCGCCCGCTCCAAGCGCAATGATTGTCTGCATTTCTTCCATAATCCGTATATTATAAACGCTCAGTGTGTCATTTTTGCAGTATCCAGTATTTTCAAGTCCTCCTGCCATATTTTTCTGGCGATAAAGATAATACGGCCGGTAGCCGTGTTCTTTTAGCAGCTTTCTGCCTGCTGCAAGTTGTTTTGCCACCATTGCAGCTTGTTTATAATGAAAATCTTTATCCATTTCAACAAGTTTTGAAGCACGCTTAACAGCCAGCGTATGAACCGTGATATTTTCGGCTCCCATTGCAATAATCTTCTCCAGTGTGCGGACAAAATCATTTTCATCTTCTCCCTGTAGCCCTGCAATAACATCAGCATTGATACAAGAGATTCCGGCTTCTTTTGCCTCTGCAAAAGCTCGCTCAATATCTGATGACTTATGAGTGCGCCCGATGATTTCAAGCGTCTTGTCTTTCATCGACTGCGGATTGATGCTGATACGCCCGATATTGTGCTTTTGAATGACTTCAAGCTTTTCCGAATCAATCGTATCCGGTCTTCCTGCTTCTACGGTAAACTCCAGAAGCCTCGAAAAATCAAACGCCTTTTCGATATGAAAAAGCAGTTCGTCCAGCTGAAGTGCTGTAAGCGTAGT
Source organism: uncultured Clostridia bacterium (assembly GCA_944386585.1). Lineage (GTDB taxonomy): Bacteria > Bacillota > Clostridia > Peptostreptococcales > Anaerovoracaceae > QAKD01. Next base: position 10,731 of record CALXBT010000090.1, read on the forward strand.
CGGTGTACCGCCTCCAATATAAATAGATTCCGGATACCATCCTTTCATCCTCATTGCATCGGCTGTACCGTCAATTTCACGATGCAACGCTTTTAAATACCGCTCAATTTCTTCAGGTTTTGCTTCATTAGAGGTAAACGCGCAGTAAAGACATCTTGTTGGACAAAACGGAATTCCAAGATAAAGTCCAACGCTTTCATGCGGCGGCTTGGGCAGATGCTCCTGCTGATAATGATAAATATCGAGAATCAAGTCTGCCTTTTCCGGCGATAAAAGATAAAAATCGAGAAGTTCTTTTCGCGCTTTAGAAAAACTGCCGCATCTTCTTACAATTTCACCTGCCAGTTTTACCGGTCTGACACCAGTTAAAATACCCCATTCATGACAGTAGCCTGTCAGTGCCGAAAGCCGGCTGTACAGCATACGCTTTACAGCATTCTTATCTGTACTTGCCGTTTCATCACCTGTCAGGTTGATTACCGCTTCATAATTCGGCTGGTATTTCTGCCTGTCTTTGTTTTTCCGCGCCGGCGTTTTTTCTGTTTCCGGCCAAAAATCATCAGAAACAGCGCTGGGTGCATAAATCAAATCATATAAATCAGGACGAAGAAAAATTTTTATCAGCCCTTCGCAGCTGTAGCGGTTTACATTTTCCCGTAAAATAATTTTATACAAACGGATTACTCCTTTTTTCTTCTTCTATTGTAGTCGGTCCCATGTGACCAGGCAGCACTTTCGTTTTCTCAGGAAGAACAAAAAGTTTGTTATGAATGGCTTTTTTTATTTGTTCATAAGAGCCGCCCGGAAAATCTGTCCGGCCGATTGAGCGGTAAAACAGCGTATCACCGCTGAATAAAACATCATCAACAAGAATACAGATCCCACCCGGCGTATGGCCCGGTGTATGAAAGAATTTCAGCGTCATTCCACCGACTGCAAGCGTATCTCCGTCATGAACCCATAAATCAGCTGTAAGTGAGACTGCCCTTCCACAAATCTCATAAGAGGCATTGAGACTCGGACTTGCCAGCAGATCCTTTTCTTTTTCTCCTGCAACCAGTTTAACATCTGGAAATAAATTGCGGTAATAGTCTACACCGCCGATATGATCGCCATGCCCATGTGTTAAAACGATATATTCTAATGTAAAGCCGTTATTATTCAGCCAGTTGACAGTTTCCTTATTCTGTCCACCTGGATCTACCATAAAGGCCTTTCCACTTGCCTCATCTCCTGCAAGATATGTGTTGACTCCTAATGAGCCGCTTGGAATACAGGTTACTTTCATATTCTCATTTCCTCCTAAAATAATCTCCTGCTGTCGAGCAGAATTGTAACCGGTCCGTTATTATAAATGCGGACCAGCATTTCTGCCTGAAAAACTCCTTCTTCCACAGGAATTTGAAAATCCCCTTTCAGTTTAGAAACAACTGATCGATACAATGCTTTTGCTGTTTCCGGCGCTGCTGCTGCAAAATAGCTTGGTCTGTTTCCCTTACGCACATCACCGAGCAGCGTAAACTGAGATACTATAAGAATACTTCCGCCGATTTCTGTCACAGATCTGTTCATGACGCCGTTTTCATCATCAAAAACTCTCAGATTCGCAATTTTTTTAGTGATATAATTCACATCTGCATCACTATCTCCATTTTCAACACCAAGAAGTACTGTCAGTCCATTTTCAATCCTGCCAGTAATCATGCCATCTACTGTTACATCAGCCTCTATTACCCTCTGTACAACTGCTCTCATCTCTCCTCCTGATTTTTCCTGTTATATGACAGACCGATAGACATCTGTTACACCCTGCACGCTTCTCAGGCTACGAAGCAGTTTCTGCATCTGTGCCGTATTTGAAATCGACAGCGTCATTGTAATGCTGACGACACTGTCCTTTGCACTTTTAGCATTGACACCCGCAATATGAACATCCATATCTTCACAGACTTTTGAAATATCCGAAAAAAGACCTTTTCTGTCATCTGCAATAATTGAAATATCAGCGTTATATGACTTGTCCAGTTTGGTTTGGTCCCATTCCACCTCAATAAACCGGCCTTTTTCTTCTTCCGGCGTAGAAAGAACATTGACACAGTCTGTACGGTGAACCGAAATTCCTCTCCCTTTCGTAATAAAGCCAATGATTTCATCACCCGGTACCGGATTACAGCATTTTGAAACACGGATTAACAAATTATCCATACCCCTAACAACAATCCCCGAAGAATCACTTTTATAAGAATGTGGCTGCATTTTTTTGGAACGCTCGTTTAATACAGCTGCAATAGAGCCTGCCGATTCTTCTTTCTGCTGCTCCTCTAAATTCCGTTCTTCATTATAATATCCAAAGAGAATTGCCGCAGCTTTGCTTGCAAAAGAATTTCCCGCTGCAATCTGTGTATAAAGTTCATCCACCGATGAAAGTCCAAGTTGTTTATAAGCCTTCATCATATAAGCATTTTTCAGAACTTCCTTTGGATCATATCCTTTTTTGCGTACATATTTTTCAATAATTTCTTTACCACGGTCAATAGCATCCGCCGGATTTTCTTTTTTCTTAATCCATTGACGAATTTTATTTCTTGCCGAGCTGCTTTTTGCAATCTTGAGCCAGTCTGCGCTTGGACCGCTTGAATTATTAGAGGTGATGATTTCTACAATATTTCCGTTTTTCAGCGTAGTATCAATTGGTACAATTTTACCGTTCACTTTTGCCCCTACACATTTATACCCGATTGCCGAATGAATTTTAAACGCAAAATCAAGCGGTGTAGATCCTGCGGGAAGCTCCACTACTTCTCCTTGCGGTGTGAAAACAAATACTTGTGAAGCAAAAAGATCAACCTTCAGTGTTTCCATAAACTCTTTCGGATCTTTCATATCCTTCTGCCACTCAAGCGTCTGCCGCAGCCACGCAAGTTTCACTTCTTCATTTTCATTGTTTGTTTTTTGGATACCCTCTTTATATTTCCAGTGCGCAGCAATACCGAATTCAGCAATTTTATGCATCTCATAAGTTCGGATTTGAATTTCAAACGGATCACCATTATCTCCGATAACTGTTGTATGAAGCGACTGATACATATTAGTTTTTGGCATCGCAATATAATCTTTAAATTTTCCTGGTATTGGCTTCCACAGTGTATGCACGATACCAAGCACTGCATAGCAGTCTTTGATAGAATCCACAATAATTCTCACTGCTGTCAGATCAAAAATTTCATCGATCTGTTTATTCTGCAGCTTCATTTTCCTATAGATACTATAAAAATGCTTGGAGCGTCCCATGATATCATAGTGAAGATTGAGATCTGCAAGTCCTTCCTTAATCTCCTCAATCACAGTATGGATCACTTCGTCGCGCTGCGATTTTTTAGCTGATACTTGTTCCACTAAGTTATAGTAAGCTTCTGGATCCGTATATTTAAGCGCAATATCCTCCAGTTCAAATTTCATCGTATAAATTCCAAGCCGTGCAGCAAGCGGCGCATAAATTTCCAGCGTTTCCTTGCACTTCTCCTGAATTTTATCCTGCGTCATGTAGTTAATCGTTCTTAAATTGTGAAGACGATCTGCCAGCTTGATAATCAGCACTCTGATATCTTTTGACATTGCAAGAAACATTTTACGGAGATTTTCTGCCTGGCGCTCCTCTTTGCTTTCATATTTGACAGAACCGAGCTTAGTAACACCATCTACAAGCAGTTCAATCTCATCTCCAAAATCTTCCTGAAGCTGTTCTGTCGTATAATCGGTATCCTCTACAACATCATGAAGCAAACCGGCGACAATCGCATGATCGTCCATTCCCAGTTCCGCTAAGATTTTTGCAACTTCTACTGGATGAATCAGATAAGGTTCTCCGGATTTCCGAAGCTGTCCCTGATGCATTTTTCCTGCTAAATCAT
>CALXBT010000091.1 GCA_944386585.1 uncultured Clostridia bacterium
TACTTTTTATGAAAAATGTGATAATATGTTCGTAATACAGAACAATTATCGCATTTTTTATCGGAAAGGACAGACGCATGGGAAATCTAAAAGAGAGAGAACGCCGCATGCTCGCTTATATGAAAGAGGAAATCCGCAGAAAGGGATATCCGCCAACTGTAAGGGAAATCTGTACGGCGCTGAATATTAAATCTACTTCTACAGCTCATAAGGATATTGAAAGTCTTGTGAAACAAGGGTATATTGTGAAAGATCCTTCTAAGCCGCGTGCTCTGATGGTTACCGATCCGGAGAATGCAGCAGCAAAGACTTCCATAGCGGCAGAAAACGGCTATGCCAATACAGAACGGACAGATATCGTAGATGTTCCTGTTGTTGGACGGATTGCAGCCGGCACCCCAATTTTGGCGGAGCAAAATATCGAGGAAACCTTTCCAGTGCCTGCCAGATTTATGGGCAGGGGCAACAATTTTATGCTGACAGTGAAAGGGGAGAGCATGATCGGAGCCGGTATTTTTGACGGTGATTATATTCTTGTTCAGGAGCAGAATACAGCGAATAATGGAGATATCGTGGTGGCTATGGTCGATGGATTTGAATCTGAGGCAACAGTCAAGACCTTTTATAAAGAGGCTGATCATATCCGACTGCAGCCGGAAAATCCCGATATGTCACCGATTATTGTAAAGGATGTGCGTATTCTTGGAAAGGTAAAAGGTGTCTTTCGATATTTTTCCTGATGGTTCCAAAGCGAATGCTGCGGATTTCATGCAGTTCGTGCAATTTTGTATTGACTTTCTGCATACTGTATGATATATTGTCTTAGTAGCAAAGAAGAAGTAATCCGCTTCTCACCTTTACAGCGCAGGCAGTGAGGGTTGATACCATAAAACACATGGAAACAGTTTATGTGTTGATTTTAGCGGGTGCTTTATAGCGTCCGTTTTTTATTTGTTATTAAATTTATTAAGGTGCAGGAGGTGTATAACCATTAGCAAGGAAAATTTAATCAACGAAGAAATTCGTGATAAAGAGCTTCGTGTTATCGACGCAGACGGAACGATGATCGGCATTATCAGCCGGGAAGAGGCACTTGACCTGGCGAACGAGAGAAAGCTTGATTTAGTCAACATCTCTCCGAACGCAAATCCGCCGGTATGCAAAATTCTCGACTATGGGAAATATCGGTATGAGCTGCAGAAAAGAGAAAAAGAAGCGAAAAAGAAGCAGAAGACGACGCAGATCAAGGAAATTCGTCTCAGTACTTTTATTGAAGAGCACGACATCAATGTGAAAGCGAATACCGCCGCTAAATTCCTGAAAGACGGCGATAAGGTAAAAGTTTCTCTGCGTTTTCGCGGAAGAGAAAAGGATTATGCCAGCAAAGGTATGGATGTCATGCATAAGTTTGCAGAAATTGTTGCGGAAGTCGGTAATGTGGAGAAGAAGCCTGAATTTGAAGGCAGAAGCTTGATAATGGTAGTAGCACCGAAATCGGAAAAGTAATGAAACGGTTACAATCAGTAAATCAATCATAGGAGGAATGATTCGAAATGGCAAAGAATAAGATGAAGTCTCATAGAGGCGCTTGTAAAAGATTAAAGTTAACTGGTTCCGGTAAAGTAAAGAGAAACAAGGCATACAAGAGCCATATTCTTACGAAGAAATCAGCAAAGAGAAAAAGAGGCCTGAGAAAGGCAACGATGCTCACCAGTGCGGATTTAAAGAGAATGCTCAGATCTATGGCGAAATAATATAGGAGGTAAGATACTATGGCAAGAGTGAAAAAAGGCGTGAATGCGCATAAGAGACATAAAAAAGTTTTAAAACAGGCAAAAGGCTTTTATGGATTAAAGAGTAAGGTATTCAGAGCAGCAAATCCGGCTGTAATGAGGTCCCTGAGATCGGCTTATGTCGGCAGAAAGCTTAAGAAAAGAGAATACAGAAGACTTTGGATTGCAAGAATCAATGCAGCGGCGAGAATGAATGATATTTCTTACTCAAGGCTGATGAACGGTCTGAAGACGGCAAATATTGAAATCAACAGAAAGATGCTGTCTGAGATGGCAATCTATGACGCACCTGGATTTGCAGCACTCTGTGATAAAGCGAAGGAAGCACTGAAATAAATCAGATTCGACAATTATATTTTGCAAAATTCGACCCTCTGTTTGGATATAATAATATCCGAACAGGGGGTTTTTTATTTGGTTGTATACGCAGAATATTTATTCTTGGAAAATTTTATTACGGGAATTATCATTCTCTGTTTTTCAGGGCGCATATGCGGCGTTAAGACAGGTAAAGTACGGCTGTGCACAGGAGGCGCATTGTGTGGTCTTTTTTCTTTTATTCTGTTTGTCAGGATTCCGGCAGTACCTGCGCTTTTTATAAAATTTGCTTTTTCGGCGGCTGTGATTTTTCTGACATTTCCGTTAAAAGCCGTTTGCGGAAAAGGCGGAATCAGGCTTCTTGCTACTTTTTACATAGTGTCTTTCCTGCTTGGAGGGCTGACAATTGCAGTCATTTATCTTACTGGTGTCAGGGGAATTACTGGAAACGGATATGTATACATGGAAGCTCCGACTTATATAAGTGTAACTGTTGGGATTACGGCCGGATCTCTTCTGCTTGGATGCTTTGCGCGGTGGCTGCGAAGCAGAGTGCGGACGGAAAAGCTGCAGTATGATGTGACCGTGCAGATTGGAGAAAAACAGTTTTTTCTTTCAGCGTATACAGACACAGGAAACAGTCTGCGAGACCCGGTAAGCCGGACTCCGGTATTCGTTATTTCCGAAAAGGGGGCGGAGGGCATTTTAAAAATGCTGTCCGATTCGGAAATTAAAAAGCGCTACTGTGTGATTCCTTTTCGGGCAGCCGGCACTGAAAAGGGTCTGATGAATGGTTTTCGGGCTGATAAACTAATTTTAAACGATGGGCGCTGCTTTGCGCCGGCGATTTTTGCGATATATGAAGGCGATTTTCTGCCGAAAGACGGGCAGTCAGGCTTCGATGTATTACTGAACAAGGAGATTGTAGGAGGCGGATTGATATGATGAGAATGGAAACAGTAGTAAAAATATTAAGAAATTGGCTTGGTATGACAGATGCCGATGAATTTTTCTACATAGGAGGAAGCGATGTTCTGCCGCCTCCGCTTTCCGCCGAAGAAGAAAAGGATCTGTTGATACAGTTTGACAATGGAAGCGAGGAAGCGCGGGCAATCCTGATTGAGCGGAATTTGCGCCTTGTTGTTTATATTGCAAAAAAATTTGAAAGTGCCGGCGTTAATGTTGAGGATTTGATTTCAATCGGAACAATCGGCCTGATCAAGGCTGTTAATACTTTTAATTCCGGGAAAAATATCAAGCTTGCAACATATGCTTCGCGGTGTATTGAGAATGAAATATTAATGTATTTCCGAAGGAATAATAAGACAAAAAGCGAGGTGTCGTTTGACGAGCCTTTGAATATTGATTGGGATGGCAACGAACTTCTTCTTTCCGATATACTCGGGACAGAGAGTGATATTGTTTACAGCCATATTGAAGAAGCTGTCAATAAGGATCTTCTTGCTTATGCAATGGGGAAATTATCAAGTCGGGAAAAGGAACTTATGGAAATGAGGTTTGGCCTTACCGGCGGACGCGAAATGACGCAAAAAGAAGTTGCAGATAAAATGGGAATTTCGCAGTCCTACATTTCAAGACTTGAAAAGAAAATTATCAGTCGACTGAGGCGCGAAATCAGAAGACTCGGATAAGAAAAAGACAAATATAAAAATCCGGCGGCGCTGGTTTCAGCGTGCGAGGCCGCCTTGTAAAAAATACCTTTCTGAAAGTGATTGCGGCAAGAATAAAACAATTCATATTTGCGCAAGATTAAATTAGAAAAATAAGCCGGAGGGGTATGGCATTATGGTAAACAAGGTGGAAATCTGCGGAGTAAATACCGCGAAGCTTCCTGTATATAAGGATGCTGAAATGAAAGAGATGATGGAAAAAATTAAAGCTGGAGATAAAGAGGTTAAGGATGAGTTTATCAAAGGAAACCTGCGGCTTGTTTTGAGCGTAATCCAGCGGTTTAACAACAGGGGAGAAAATCCCGATGATTTATTTCAGGTAGGATGTATCGGACTGATCAAGGCAATCAATAATTTTGATACTTCGCACGGCGTCAAATTTTCCACTTATGCAGTGCCGATGATCATCGGTGAAGTAAGGCGTTATTTGAGGGATAATAACAGTATTCGCGTGTCGCGTTCTCTGCGTGATACAGCCTACAAAGCGCTGACTATTAAGGAGCGTATGAGCCGTGAGCTTCAGCGCGAGCCGAGCTTGTCTGAGATTGCAAAAGAGATGGCGATTCCGCGCGAGGATATTGTACTGGCGCTTGATGCAATACAAGAACCGATTTCTTTGTATGAACCGGTTTTTCATGATGACGGGGACCCGATCTATGTCATGGATCAAGTGAAAGATACGAAGAACAGCGACCAGCACTGGATTGAAAATATTTCCCTTTCGGAAGCAATGGCTAAGCTGTCCCCGCGTGAACGCCATATTTTGGAGCTTCGTTTTTTTGAGGGAAAAACGCAGATGGAAGTAGCAGAAGAAATTTCAATCAGCCAGGCACAGGTATCAAGGCTGGAAAAAAATGCGCTGAAATATATGAGAAAATATGTGTAAATCGTCTTTTAAGCCTGAAGGCGGGAGAATCTGAGGGAAACATTCTTGCTATTTAAAAGAAGAGAAATTTAAAAAAACGGCGAGCGCGGAAAATAGAAGAACAGAAATTGCAGATTTTCAGAATATAAAGGTTTATAGAAAAAAGGAGAAGCATGCTATATGCCTCTCCTTTTTTGTTATTTCATAGTTTCTAGGAGCTTGCTAATAGTTGGGGTAATTTTGTAAAAATTACATAGCGCTTCATATTCTTCCCGTGCTTTTTCATTATGTCCGGCGTTTTCTCCTTTGACAGCGCGTATCATGATATTGCGCGCTGTGTGTTCAAGAGAAGTAAATTCAATCAGCGATACTTTATAGCCGGCCTCCTCCAGTTTGAGAGCACGAAGGCCGTCGGTCAGAATCTCTGTGAAACGGTCTTTTAAGATACCATGCTTGTATATTGGCTCGTGCAACTCGTTTTTGATCTGACGAAACAGCTCATGCTGACAGCACGGAACAGATAAAATAACAGGAGCATTCCATGATACGGCATTGATGAGCGCATAGTCGGTTGCTACATCGCAGGCATGTAGCGTTACAACCATATCTGCGTAATCGTTTGTATAGTCTGCAATATCACCAAGCAGAAACCGCAGTTCTGTATAGCCAAGCTCCTCAGCAATTTCAGAGCAGAATTTGATGACATCCTGCTTGAGATCAAGTCCTACAATTTCTACCTTTCTGCCGTTCAGAATTTTTAAATAGTAATATAAAGCAAAAGTGAGGTATGCTTTTCCGCAGCCGAAGTCAATGATTCGGAGCGGCCGTTCTGATCTTGGAAGATAGTGAAGAGCATCGTCCACAATTTCAAGATAACGGTTAATCTGGCGGTACTTCGAATAGTGTTTTTTGAAAACTTGTCCATCCTTGTCCATAACGCCAAGACGAATTAAAAAATCGCACGGAATTCCATCTGGAATTATGCGTTTTTTATTTCTGTTATGAGAAAACCGGTCAGGAGGAGCGGTGCAGAAATCAGCTTCGCTGAAGGAAGCGGGACTGCCGCAAGGCGGGTTTTCTGTTTCTTTTTTTTCTGTGCGGGCAAAAGATTTTTCTATTTTGCGCACAGTTATTTTCGGATGATCAGGCTTTGCCGCAAGAATTTGCACCTCGCGTGTTTCGGTGAAAGCATTTATCTGTTTGAAATCGCGCGTAATCAGCTCCAGCGCGAGGGCGTGCGTTTCCTGCGATGAAAGATTGTCATGAAAAACCTTGTCTGCATATGTATATTCTGCCTGATAAAAGAATTCTCCTTTGATGCGGACTGGTTTAATCGTTACTTTTTTATAAGGAAGCGATTTTTTGCGGCAGTCGCTGAAAACGAGTTTTATAAGCGACGGCTCTCCGTTTAAATTTAATTCTGATATGAAATTTTGCAGTGTTTCTTTTAGTTGCTTCATACATGTAGTATATCACATGTCATACGGATTGACAAAAGGTATTCCGAAATATTCGGTCAGCGATAAAACCAGATTTCTTGCGATAGCATCGATATTATTGGCAATCCATGT
>CALXBT010000092.1 GCA_944386585.1 uncultured Clostridia bacterium
GCAGTAGCATCCGGTGTCGGCTCTATGCTGGGCGATGTGATTGGCGGATTTGCTTTTTGGGCGCCGTGGACGCTTATTATTAAAGGCGGAATGGCAATTTTAATGGGACTCTGCCTACGGGGAGAAAGCTCTAAGTTAAAAGAATTTGCAGGAATGACGCTTGGTGGGCTGTTCATGGCGGCGGGCTATTTTGTAGCAGAGGGAATTATGTATGGAAACTTTGCAACAGCTGCACTGGGAATCCCATGGAACATTGGGCAATTTATTGTAGGAATGATAATTGCAACAATCTTGTCCTTTGCTCTTCAGAAAACGCCGGCAGAAAGATATTTTACTTACAAACAGTTGAAAGTACAAAAATAAAAACTAAAAAGCGCAGAATCATATTTTTCTTTGATTCTGCGCTTTTTTTGCCGAAAGCAAGAGAGAAAGACCGCATGAAAGAGTTATTTTTATAGAATATGCGCCGCAAGATAGTGCGCAGCCGCCAGTTCTTCCCGAATCAGTTTAGAAGCTGCGCGGGAAGTAAGAAGGTGATTGTCCGGTTCTTTTTTCAGCTCGTCTGCAATTTGAATAGCAAAGCTTTTCCGGCTCAATTTTTCCCCCAGAAGATTAACAGATTCGGAAATACGCAGCTTAAATGGTTTGCTGTCGTCAAGCAGAGTATGATTGTCTTTGCGCAGCAATTCGCGCTTCATAATGCGGCGCTGTGCTTTTATTTTGTCTGCCAGCGTTTCATTGAGAGAATCTTTCGTGTAGATTACGGTCGGATCAAGTTCAAACAGCTTTGCAGCGTAGTCCGCTCCAATCAGTGTCTTTTTGTCAAAGGAGCGGTGCGGAAAAGTATAGAAATTGCCGCTGAAAATACGGAAAGTTTTCATTGTATCAAGATAACCAAGACGCATGAGGCGGCGTGAATTACTGCGGTCGAAAACGAGGACATTTCCCAGATCCCATGCAGAAGTAATGATTTCAAAGAAATCCGCTGATTCTTCAGCCTCTTTAAATTTTTCCCTGCGCAGGATACCGACTGCCTGAAGATTGACAGCAATGATGTTTTCAGCGCCTTTATTTAGCGCAAGTTCCAGCGGTACTACATCGGCAAAGCCGCCGTCGATGTAATCAATACCGTCTATTTTGTGCGGCTGTACAGCCGGTGCGATAGAAGAGCTTGCAATGATATAATCTGCGATTTTACCGGACGGAATTTCTTCTTTGTATAAATAATGCGGTGCAAGTGTTGGAAGCTCTACGGTTGTGAGGCCGTATTCAATCGGGGAGCTGCGAATTGCTTCTTCGTCGATATATTTATCGAGAATAGCAGCAAGTCCGCTGGCAGAAGCACCTCCTTTTTTTAAAAATTCCCGCGCATAGGCACCTGCCTCGTCAAGCGAGATGCCTCTTCCCACACGGCCGGAGTTTTTCTTGCCGGAAGCTTTTGGAGCAGATTGTTTTGAAAGATTGAGATCAAAGATCATGCTGGTGTCAAGCTCCTGCCAAAGCTTTACGGCTAAGTCGAATTCATCCTGCACAATCATTGCGCCGTTCACAGAGCCGACGGAAGTGCCGCAGACAATATCAATTCGGATTCCCAGTTCCCGCAGCGCTTGCCAGACACCAATCTCGTAGGCGCCGCGCGCACCGCCTCCGCCCAGTACGAGTGCGGTTTTTTTGTTGCTTTTCATCTTCAAAACCCCCTGTTTCTTCTTTATTGATATTGTACTAAAATTTGCTGTGAAATACAATGAGGAAGAAAATACCTGCGTGAAAAAAGAAGAAAATATTGAACATATGTTCTTAAAATGATATAATAAAAACATAAGTTCTCAAATAATTAGAAGGAATAAAAATTCGTTTAGGGACTGGGATTCTAAAAAGTTTCGGAGGCAAAAGAATGGACCGATATGAAAAATTAAAAATTCTTGCTGACAGCGCAAAATATGATGTATCTTGCTCGACAAGCGGAGTCAGAAGAAGTAATGGCGGTAAAATCGGCAATACTTGTGCAGCGGGTATCTGCCATTCTTGGTCGGCAGACGGAAGATGTATTTCATTACTGAAAGTACTTTTTACCAATCGATGCGTATACGATTGTGTTTATTGTGTTAACAGAAGAACAGCCGACTGCGTGCGTGCTTCTTTTGAGCCGCGGGAGCTTGCTGATCTGACCATTGAGTTTTACCGCCGCAATTATATTGAGGGGCTTTTTTTGTCGTCGGCAGTAGAGGTATCACCAGACTATACAGCGGAGCGGATTTTACAGTGTCTTTCGATTCTGCGCTATGAATATGAATTTGCCGGCTATATTCATGCTAAAATTATTCCCGGTGCATCGCAGGAGCTCGTCGAACAGCTTGGCTTTGTGGCAGATCGGCTGTCGGTCAATATTGAACTGCCGACGGAAAAAGATCTTAAACTGTTAGCGCCGCAGAAAAAGGCAGATGCTATCTTTCGACCGATGAAACAAATCACCAACACACTGATCGAGCATAAAAGGCTGATCGGACCTGGAATTATGTTTAAAGGGCAGCATTTAAATACAGAGGCGCACTATATCAAAGGAAACGATTTTATGCTAGAGGACAGCTCTGTACAGAAAGAGGCGCGCCTGCGGTTTTTAACACCGGTATCGCCGGAAGAACGAGAGATGAGGGTGAAGATGCAAAGAGAAATAGCGGCAGCTGGAGGAAATAAAGAGACAGACAAAATAAATATAGAAAAGGAGCATGAACACACAGCTTCCGGCGATATCTATGTTTTGGAGGAGAGAAATCGGCACAAAAAAGTTTTTGCACCAGCCGGACAGACAACACAGATGATTGTTGGAGCTGGGAATGAAACAGACCGGCAGATTTTGAAACTGTCGGAAAGTCTGTACCGCACTTTTAAAATGAAGCGTGTTTTTTTCAGCGCTTATATTCCGGTAAGCGATTCGCCACTGCTGCCTGATAAGTCTGTTGCGCCGCCACTATCGCGGGAACACCGTATTTATCAGGCGGACTGGCTTTTGCGCTTTTACGGCTTCCGGGCAGATGAGCTTCTAAACGAAAAGCATCCGTTTCTCGATATAGAGATGGACCCTAAGATTTCATGGGCGCTGCGTCATATCGGCCGTTTTCCAGTGGAAGTAAACAAAGCGTCCTTTGAAGAGCTGCTTCGTATACCTGGCATCGGAACAACCTCTGCTTACCGAATTTTGCGCCAGCGGCGCGTAGCGTCGGTGCGGTATGAAGATTTAAAAAAAATGGGTGTGGTGCTGAAACGTGCAAAATATTTTTTGACTTGCTCGGGGAAATATTATGGTCTTGCCTCGCTTGATCCTGAAGAAATCCGCAGGGAGCTGCTTGAGAATACCCAGGAGAAGCAGCTATCGATGTTTGCAGTACCGGCGCTACAACGATAAGAAATGACAGGAGAAAAAATGGCGGAATACTTTTATGACGGAACCTTTGAGGGCTTTCTCTGCTGTGTATATGCGCACTATTACAAAGAAAAGGCAACGGCAATTTTTTTGCGCGGCGGTCTGCAGCAGATGACCTTTCTTGATACAGCAATAGAAATAGAAACGGATGCAAAACAGGCGGATGTTGTTTACCGTGCCATCGAGAAAAAAATATCAGCATTTGACCTGGAGCGCGCTTACAGGATTTTTTTAGCGGACGACCCGCAAAAGGAAATGATTCTTCTCAATTATCTGCGGCTCGGCTTTTTAAAAGGCAGCAGCATTTCGCAGTATCACGGCTCTGAAATTGTGCGGGCGGCTGAAAAGCTTGAAAAAAAAGTAACCTTTGAAGCGCACCGCTTGATGGGACTTCTGCGGTTTTCGGTATTGGAGGATGAAATACTTTATGCGGAACTTGCACCGGATCATAACATATTAACGCTGATTGCTCCGCATTTCAGTGACCGCTATAAAAACAATCCTTTTATCATTCATGATCTGCGCCGCAGTAAAGCCGTTATAGCGGCAGGAGGCCACTGGTATTTATCAGAATTTATGAAGAAGGAACTGACAAAGGAATATCACCGAAAGGAAATGGAATACCGGAAGCTTTGGAAAAAATATTTTGAAAATATTGCAATAAAAGAGAGAACAAATCTGCGCTGTCAGAAGAATTTTATGCCGGTACGATACTGGGAACACCTCACAGAGATGAAGGAAGAAACAGAAGAATAAAAAAGAAGAACATGTCATCCTTCAAAAAAGAGAATTTCAAAAGAAGTGGCAGAAACCTTGCTTTTTATGATAAAATAATAGCGTCTGCTGGGAATAGTCCTTGCTGAAAAAGGAAAAAAATATAAAAAGTACGGAAAGACGGAGAAAGGAGCTTCAAAATGGATGAAAGAGTCAGAAAAATAATAGATGAAAGCGAAAAAACCGTGTTTTTTGGCGGCGCTGGCGTATCAACCGAAAGCAATATTCCCGATTTCAGATCGGAGACTGGACTTTATCATGCGGTACAGAAGTACGGATTTCCGCCGGAAACGATGCTGTCGTACAGTTTTTACAGAAGCAATACCAAATTGTTTTTTGATTACTATAAAAGCAATCTCGTATATCAGGATGCAAAGCCTAATCAAGCGCATCTTGCGCTTGCGCGTTTAGAGCAGGAGGGAAAACTGCTTTCTGTGGTAACACAGAATGTTGACGGCCTGCATCAAAAAGCCGGAAGCAAAAGAGTGCATGAGCTTCACGGCTCTGTTCTGAGAAATTATTGTACCAGCTGCCATGCTGCGTATGACTTGGATTATATTATGAATCCGGAGAATTGTCGTGAAGACGGACTGGTACCGGTTTGCCGCAAATGCGGAGGAATCGTAAAACCGGATGTAGTGCTTTATGAAGAAGCACTTAATGATGATGTAATTCGGCAGGCTGTTTCTGATATTTCAGAAGCGGATTGTTTGATAATCGGCGGAACTTCTCTTGTGGTATATCCGGCGGCAGGATTCATAAATTATTTTTGCGGGGAAAATATTATTTTAATCAATAAGACAAAGACAGATTACGACAGCAGAGCAAATCTTGTAATTTACGATTCGATTGGAAAAGTACTGGGGGAAGAAAAATAAATGGTCGTATCGGACAGGAAAACTGGGATTTCAGAAACTGTGACTGGAAAAACGAAAAATTGAGTTAAAAAGAAAGATAACGAATGCTAAAAGCAGAAAACAGCTGCGTTGAAAAATAGCAGAAGTAGAGAGATAGAAAATGAAAAAAAGAAAAATTTTGGTGGCAAATGATGACGGAATCGGTGCGCGCGGAATTCATGAATTGGTAGCGGCACTGTCAAAGGTAGCGGAGGTCTATGTAAGCGCGCCGCATATGCAGCGGAGTGCGACAGGGCACAGTATGACGATGTACAGCAATCTGTTTGTACGGGAAGTTCCTTTTGAAGGGGCTGTAAAGGCTTATGAAGTATCAGGAACGCCGGCAGACTGTGTAAAAATGGGAATATATCTATTGAAAGAGCAGAAAATCGAAATTGATATGGTGTTTTCCGGAATCAATCACGGCAGCAATCTTGGCAGTGATACGCTGTATTCTGGTACGGTATCAGCAGCGATTGAAGGAAATATCAAAGGTTATCCGGCCGTTGCGCTTTCAGTTGCGTCTTTTGAACCTCAACATTTTGAATATGCAGCGATGCTGGCAACGCGGTTTGCAGAAAAAGGTTACGGACGGATTGGCAAAAATACGACAATCAATATCAATGTGCCAAATAAAGCGGTTTCCGAAATCAAAGGTGTGAAAACCGCTCTCTTAGGTCCAAAAGAATATTTAGAAGAATATCTTCCTCAGGGGATTTCAGAGGGCAGAAACGAATATAAATACTGCGGAACAGAACTGGATATTATCGGACTTTTTTCACCGAAGCCTGATGTAATGCTGATTAACGAAGGTTATGCGACGGTAACACCGCTGAAAGCGGACTTCATAAATTATGAACTGATAAATGAAACTGAGAAGCTGATGAAAGAAATTTTGTGAAAACAAAAAAAGTTGTTAAAATATTAACATTTTTTCGTGAAAAGTCTTGCAATTATTTCAGCATATGTTATGATGTTAGTAACATACTTATCATCTGATTATTATTGTAAGTAATAATATGTTTTAGGAGGATTAAAAAATGAGAGAAGTTGTAATCGTAGGTGCAGCCAGAACAGCGATCGGAAGCTTTGGCGGTTCATTAAAGACAGTTCCTGCAACCACACTCGGCGCTATCGCAGTAAAAGAGGCGATTAAGAGAGCGGGGATTACTCCGGATATGGTTGAAGAAGTTATCATGGGTAATGTACTTCAGGCAGGTCTTGGACAGAATGTTGCAAGACAGATTTCAATGGAAGCCGGAATTCCGAAGGAAGTTCCGTCCATGACTCTGAACAAGGTTTGCGGCTCCGGTCTCAGAGCTGTTGAGCTTGCTGCTCAGATCATCAAAGCCGGTGATGCTGATATCATCGTAGCCGGTGGTGCTGAAAATATGTCCCTTTCACCGTATCTCGTTCCTGCAGCAAGATGGGGCGCAAGAATGGGCGATGCGAAGTTAGTTGATGTTATGATCAGAGACGGTCTTTCGGATGCATTCAGCGGCGTACACATGGGTATTACAGCTGAAAATATCTGTGAGCAGTGGGGCCTCACAAGAGAAGAACTTGATCAGTTTGCAGCTGCTTCTCAGAATAAGGCAGAGGCTGCTATCGCTGCTGGAAAGTTCAAGGACGAAATCGTTGCAGTTGAAATTCCTCAGAAGAAAGGTGATCCGAAGATCTTTGATACAGATGAATTCCCAAGAGCAGGAGTAACAGCTGAAGGTCTTGCAGGACTTAAGCCTGCATTCAAGAAGGATGGTATCGTAACTGCTGCAAATGCATCCGGTATCAACGATTCAGGTGCTGCTGTTATCGTAATGTCAAAGGAAAAGGCAGACGAGCTCGGAATCAAGCCAATGGCGACTATCAAATCTTATGCTTCCGCAGGTGTTGATCCGCAGATCATGGGTATCGGACCGGTTCCTTCCACTCAGAAGGCGCTTGCTAAGGCAGGTCTTGAAATTAAGGATATCGACCTTATTGAAGCAAATGAAGCGTTTGCTGCACAGTCAGTAGCAGTAGGAAAAGAGCTTGGCTTTGATACAAGCAAGCTCAATGTAAACGGTGGAGCTATCGCACTTGGACACCCAATTGGAGCATCCGGCTGCAGAATCCTTGTTACACTCCTTTATGAGATGGCAAGAAGAGATGCAAAGACTGGTCTTGCTACACTCTGCATCGGTGGCGGACAGGGAACTGCTCTTATCGTAGAAAGATAAGAACGGTTAGAAATTACAGCTTTGCAACAGTAGATGCTGTGAATTGTCTAAAAACTGATAAAACATGATTTTAAATGAAAAAAGACTCCTGGTTTATGTCAGGAGTCTTTTTGCTTTCCTAAAAACTGTTTTTTACCGAAAGGTTTCTTTGTTGTATTTATTTACCTTGTGTGGTATACTACAAATAAGATTTTTTTTGGAGGCAGATGTATGGCAGAATCCAATAATTTTATTCATAATATTATCGATAACGACAATGCAAGCGGAAAATACGGCGGTAAGGTGTATACGCGGTTTCCGCCGGAGCCGAACGGATATCTTCATATCGGGCATGCAAAATCAATCTGCCTGAATTTTTCAACAGCAAAAAAGTACGGCGGTAAATGCAATCTGAGATATGATGATACGAATCCGGTTAAAGAGGATGTCGAATATATCAATTCAATCGAGGCCGATGTGAGATGGCTGGGCTGGGAATGGGATGAGCGCCTGTGGGCATCTGATTATTTTGATACGATGTATGAGGGTGCGGTTGAACTCATTAAAAAAGGCAAGGCGTATGTATGTGATCTTTCAGCCGATGAAATTAAAGTGTATAGAGGCACGCTCAAAGAGCCGGGCAGAGAATCGCCGTATCGGGAAAGAAGCGTAGAAGAAAATCTCAGACTCTTTGCTGAAATGAAAGAGGGTAAATATAAAGACGGTGAAAAGGTGCTACGAGCAAAAATTGATATGGGATCACCGAATATCAACATGAGAGATCCTGTTATCTACAGAATTGCCCATGCTCCGCATCACAATACAGGCGATAAATGGTGCATTTATCCGATGTATGACTATGCACATCCGATTGAGGATGCAATAGAAGGAATTACTCATTCAATTTGTACGCTTGAATTTGAGGATCACAGACCGCTTTACGACTGGGTGCTGCGGGAGATCGGCTGGTGGACGCAGCCGCCCCAGCAGATTGAGTTTGCAAGATTAAATCTTACGAATACTGTGATGAGCAAGCGGTATCTTAAGGCACTGGTAGAAAATGGAGATGTAGAATCATGGGATGATCCGAGAATGCCGACCATCGCAGGTCTTAGAAGAAGAGGGTATACACCGGAAGCAATCCGTGATTTTTGTGAACGGATTGGCGTCTCAAAGGCCAACAGTATAGTAGATGTATCGCTTTTGGAGCACTGCGTGCGTGAAGATCTTAAGACAAAAGTTGAATCGAGGAATGTCGTTGAGAAGCCGATCAAGGTCATTATTACAAACTATCCGGAAGATATGAGCGAGATGATGGAAATCGAAAACAACAAAGAAGTACCGGAAATGGGAAGCCGCATGGTACCGTTTTCGAGAGAACTTTGGGTGGATGGCGAGGATTTTCAGGAATTTCCTGAAAAGAAATATTTCCGGTTGTTTCCAAGTAATGAAGTACGGTTCAAAGGCGCCTATTTCATTACCTGCAATGAGGTTGTTAAAAATGAAGACGGCTCCGTGAAGGAGTTGCACTGCACCTATGACCCAAAGACGCGTTCCGGCTCTGGTTTTGAAGAACGCAAGGTAAAGGGGACGATTCACTGGGTTGACGCAAAGACGGCTGTGCCTGTTACAATCCGAAATTACAATTATTTGATGCTACCGGATGAGAATGGCAATAATCAGCTGAATCCGGCATCTGTAGAAGTTACAGTGGGCTATGCAGAGCCGGCGCTTGCCGAAGCAAAGGCGGGAGAACGCTTTCAGTTTTTCCGGCACGGCTATTATATTGCTGATGAAAAATTATTTTCAAAAGAGAATCTTGTTTTTAACAGGATTGTGGATTTGAAATCTTCATGGAAAAAATAGAAAACAGCTTTTTAAAAATCCGTACAGTAAACCTGTACGGATTTTTTATGTTATCCTGCAGAAACAGCCTTTTTCTGTTGTTCTACATCAATCGTTTTTATAAGATGCCGGCATTAGAATTGTAATCGATGCTGTATACCGCGATGTCATAATTCATAATTGCGCTGTACACACCCAGCTGTGCAGCGGCAGAATTATTCTGCGCTGTCTGAAGGTCGGTCAGCGTGCACATTCCTGCATCATACTGAAGCTGCGTGAGCCGTGCGGCTTCTTTTGCATTTTCATAGGTGGATTGTGCCACTTTAACGGCTTCTTCCAAGTCCTGAAGTTCCATGTAGGCTTTTCTGATTTCAATTTCTACTGTCAGAAGCTTCGTCTGATATGCGAGCTTTTGACCATTGTAGGTTGCTTCTGCACCCATATAGGTAGCGGAGCTTTTCGGATAAGCTTTTACGCTGTTAAACGCAAGCTCAGCATTGTCCATATTGTACTTAGCCTGCATGATATCGGCTCTGTTTGCGAGAGCTGATTTAATAGCGCTGTCGAGATTGATTGATGGTGCAGTTACTAATACGAGACTGTCGGTAAGTGTCAGCTTCTGCATAATATCATAATTGAATGCCATATTGGTCTGCATTCTTACTGTTGTAAGAGTGGTGAGCGCTTCTGCTTCCTGCTGCTGAGCAGAAAGATAAGCGTTTTCTGCTTGCAGTACATCCATCTTAGAAGCAACGCCGAGATCGTATTTTCGCTTTGTATTATCAAGCAGAGTTTTTTTGACCTGCGTTGTTTCCTGTGCGATGCGGTAGCTTTCAGTGCTCATAAGAAGACCGTAATAAGCCTGAATCGTTTGATTTTTAATCCCGTTGATTCCAGCCTCGTAAGCAACAGGTGCATATTTTTTATAGTAATCTTTTGCCAGTGTTGCTTGCTTGCCTGTAAGGGAATTCAGAGACGGAACAGATACGCGCTGGTCTGCCGGAAGCTGCTGTGCCTGTTCCCGAGCGTCTTCAATAGCATCGATTGCTTCAAACTGTCCTCTTGCAGCTGCATCATTGCCGTCTTTTTCAAGCATTACTGCTTCAAAAGCAGGGCCTGTGGTAGTCATTCTTTCAAGAGCTTGATCAAGCGAAAGTTTAATTTCCGGTCCCTGAAACTGCATTGATGTATCCTTTGCCGCATCTTCTTTTGCAAAGACGGCAGCTGAGCTTCCAACGACGAGGGATAAAGCCAAAATAAAACTGAGTGCTTTTTTCATATAATCGTTCCTTTCTTGCGTTCATATAGTTTCATGCACATAGGCGTAGCGCATATGGCATGTTTTGAAGATACTTTTTATTGATACCCGACCGGCGGGTCAGATAATCATCACGAGATAATTATATATGCTTTAATATGACAATTCAACTAATAATTTATTAAGAAATATTAAAGAATTCTTTAAGGTAGCTATTTATTTTTTGAATAGTATCATGTAAAATAAAAAAGATTAGGATTTTTGTTATCAAGCGTTAAGGCAGAAAATAGATTGGCAAAGGGGAAAAGGAAATAGATAATGAACGCAGAACAGAAGAGGCAGAAACGACATGAGAAAAGAGTAATGGCCGCTGCTAGAAAAAGAAGAAAAGAAGAAAAAAAAGCACAGCCGCAAAGCAGGAAAAAGAGCTTTTGGAAAACATTTGCGGTTGCATTAGGAATATTTTTGATCGTATTGATTCCTTTGTCGTTTGCAGTAAACAGCTTTTTAGATTCCAGTCCGTTTCAGGGAGGCGGTCTTGGCGATGGTCTTGAGGATGTGAAGTTTGAAGTTTTGGTAGATCCAAACAGTCCTTTCTTTGAAGAGTTTTCTGATTCAAAGAGAATTAACATTCTGTTGATGGGAGTCAATCCGCCGTTGACAGATACAATCATGCTCGGCAGCTTTGATCCTGAGACGGACCGCGTCGATATTATTTCAATTCCGCGGGACACTTATTATTATAGACCCGGCTATGCGGAGACAGAGTATGCACAGTTTAAAATCAATGCTGCCTATCAGAAAAATCCGCTGAATACGGCAAAAGCCGTCAGCGATGTGCTGCTTGGGATTCCGATCAATTATTATGCTGTAATAGAATATGACGATATTGAAAAGATTGTCGATACAATGGGCGGTGTACCGATGTATCTGGAAAAAGATATGGACTATGACGATGAGTGGGATAATCCGCCGCTTCATATCCATTTAAAAGCAGGTCAGCAGACGCTCTCTGGAGAGGATTCCGTCAAATTCCTGCGATTTCGGCACGGCTATGCAGAGGGAGACATCGGAAGGGTCAAGGCACAACAGGTATGGATGAAAAATGCACTTTCGCAGGCGCTGAATTACGGAGTTTTAGATGTTGCGGAGGTCGCTTTTCAGGAGATTGAATCAAATTTAACTTACCGAGCGATGCTCAGTCTCGGTACGAAGGCGCTGGGGATTAAGCCGGAAAATATTGCAACTTATACGATGCCGCATACGCTTCAAAGTGAACCGCCGTGGTATGTTTACCCAGATACAACAGGAATTGAGGAGCTGCTGCGAGAAATTTATTCGATAAAACCGCAAACAACGACGGATGGGGCAATCAGCGAGGGTGCGATTGGCGGAGCAGATAGTGAGTAGCAGAAGAAGTCCTAACAGTTAAAAGGGGAAGGAGTAACAGAGAAAAGATGAGAAAAAGCAGAAAAATGACATCACTTCTGGCAGCGGCAGTAGTTTTTTGCAGCGGAATCGCTTTGCAAAGCGCTGAAGCATCTGCGGCAGTGAGCTTTACAGATATTGCAGGAGAGTACTGGGCGCATGAAGATATTGCTTTTGCTTCGGAGAAAGGAATTGTAAATGGATACGAGGCGGCAGGCGGAACTTTCATCTTCTGTCCGGAAAATGCAGTAAGCTATGAAGAAGCTGCGACAATGCTGTACCGGGCTCTCAGTGCAGCAGGACAGCTTGCCGGCAGTACAGGAAGCGCGGATGCTGCTTCCAGCACATCGACAGTGCTGACAGAGAAGCATGCATCTTCTATGAACACAGCGGGAATTTCGGAATGGGCGCGGACTTATGTCGCGTATGGGCTGGAATACGGCATTATCGAGCAGAGTGAGCTTGCACATTTTGTAGATCAAAGCACAAAACTCGGAAATCCGGTGCCTCGCCGTACAGTAGCAGTTTGGACGGCAAAGGCGCTTGATAAAAATTTTACAGGTGCGTATTATCTGCCTTTTACAGACGCATCGCAAATAGACGATGAAACGGCGCCGTATGTTGATGTATTATATAGACATGGTATCATGCAAGGGTCGTGGCAGCCTGACGGCAGTATTGCATTTTTGCCGGATTCTGGGGTGAAACGCAGCGAATTTGCGGCGATCAGTAACCGCGTATTTAAAAATTCTGCAGCTGGCTATGAGCTTGCAAAAGAAACCTTTAACTGGGCTGTACCAAGCGGTCAGACAGTTCCGGGCCAGCAGATTAGGTTTGCGGAGGGCGTAGAAGTAATCGGTTCACAAAATGGTGTGATTGCGGTATCAGGCATGAGTTTTGCGGAGAGGGAAACGCCGCAGGTACATTTGGTAGGGGCGCCGGAAGTTTTAAGCGGCAGAATTACATCGGTAGAAAACTTGGCATCCGGTGTGATTTGCATCGGGATTGAAACAAACAACAAAAATGTATATTATATTTTTGATGAAAATACAGAAAGTACTGCGCGGATTAAAGAAGGAGAAGAAATTGATTTTCTGGCAGACGGTATTATGCTGCTTGAAGTAAAATAGGTCGTTGGAGGGCGGCATCGAAAGCACCCGCCCTCTTTTTCTTAAATTAGATTGGTTGAAATCAAAAAATTTGTTTTTATCAGTAATTCTTTTTAAACCCACATGATATAAAAATAAAAAAGGAATCATTTCAAAGAAAGGACGGAGAAGTTCTCCGATATTTAAAATGGATAAAACGATTCTAAAAGCAAAAAAGGTAGCGGAGCTGAAAGAAATTGCACGGACTTGCGGTGTGAACGGATATGATAAGCTTAAAAAAGATGAATTGATTGCGGCAATCATGGGTAACGGATATATAGAAAAGGAGAGCACGGGACCGGAACCGGAGCAGCTTGGGGGCTTAGAGGCGAAACAGCAGGCAAGTCAGCCTAAAAAGATTGCTGCGGATTCAGATAAAAGAGTCGAAACGGCTGTTCGCAGACAGGAGATTCCGGAAGAAGAGGAACGCAGTGCTGCAGAGGAAAAGCAACGGCCTCAGGTAGAAGGGATTTTAGAACTTGCAGAAGGTGGTTTCGGTTTTTTGAGGTTTTCTAATTTCCTTACCAGCGATAGGGATATTTATGTATCTCCGACACAGATTCGCCGTTTCAATTTAAAAACGGGAGATAAAATCAAAGGAATTTCGCGGCTTCCAAAGGAGGGAGAACGATTCGGCGCGTTGCTTTATGTGAACAGCGTAAATGGAGATGAGCCGGGTGTTGCCATTAGGCGTCCTGATTTTGACAGCTTGACACCAGTATTTCCTTATGAGAGAATTTCTCTTGAAGGAAACAGCCGTGATTTAGCGACACGCCTGATTGATCTTGTTGCGCCGATTGGAAGAGGACAGCGCGGGCTCATTGTAGCGCCGCCAAAGGCCGGTAAAACGGTGCTGCTTAAGAATATTGCAAATACGATTGAAAAAAATTATCCGGGGATGGAATTGATTGTGCTGCTTGTTGACGAACGGCCGGAGGAGGTTACCGATATGAAGCGCAGTCTTGCTTCGGGAGAGGTGATTTATTCCACTTTTGATGAAACACCGCAGCATCATGTCAAAGTGGCGGAAATGGTGTTGGCACGGGCGCAGCGGCTGGTAGAGCATAAAAAGGATGTTGTCATTCTGCTTGACAGTATTACGAGACTGGCGCGGGCATATAATTTAGTCGTGCCGGCTTCAGGCCGCACGCTTTCTGGAGGTCTTGATCCGGGCGCGCTTCATAAGCCAAAGAAGTTTTTCGGCGCTGCACGGAAAATGGAGGAAGGCGGCAGCATCACGATTCTTGCAACGGCATTGGTAGAGACCGGAAGCCGTATGGATGATGTGATTTTTGAAGAATTTAAGGGTACTGGCAATATGGAGCTGCATCTTGACAGACAGCTTTCGGAAAAGAGGATTTTCCCGGCAATTGATTTGAATCGTTCCGGTACACGCAGAGAAGATCTGCTGCTGAGCGCGGAAGAACTCGGCGCAATCTGGACAATGCGACGCGCACTTGCAAATCGCGGTGTACAGGAGATTACAGAAACAGTCATTGACAATCTCATGTATACAAAGAGCAATAAAGAATTTATTGAAGTGATTCAAAAGACGATAAACGAATAGCAAAACATAGATTTTGACATGATTGCAGACTTTGTTTCTGTATAGGCGCTTACCACTTTGGGATCTCGGATATAGAATTGGTATAGATTGCGAAAAATGTTGCGGCGGAGAAATGAAATTTGAAAAGAGGAAGAACAATCAGAAATAAAGAAACAAAGGGACAAGCATAAAAAGGCGGAAAAGAAAGAATTAAGGGATTAAAATGGATTTAAAAAGGATATTTATAAAGGATGCCTGCCCAACTAAGATCGGCGGTCAGGCAATTTTAGAAGGAATTATGATGCGGGGAACAGACCGTACGGCAACGGTTGTGCGGCTTCCGGATCAGTCGCTTCATATCAAGACAGAAAAACTGCCGCCGGCGCGCGGGGTTTCAAATATTCCGATTTTACGCGGAATTGCAGCGTTTATAAGCTCTCTTGTTATGGGCACAAAAATTCTTATGTATTCAGCGGATGTGCTGGAAAGTTATGATGGGCCGGGAGCGCTTGAAGCAGAAGAAGAGGATAGACTGACACAGTTTTTGGAGCGCAAATTCGGAAAAGATACGGCGTGGAATATCATGATTTATGCATCAGTGTTTTTTGCTGTTTTATTTACCGTAGGAATTTTTATCGTTTTGCCGACCGCACTGGTGCATCTGTGCAGTAATACGGTGAAAAGTGAGGTGCTTCTTAATTTGATGGAAGGAGTTCTCAGAATTATTATGTTTGTGCTGTACATTGTACTGATTCGCCGAATGAGCGATATTCGGCGTGTTTTTCAGTTTCACGGCGCAGAGCATAAGTGTATTCATTGCTTCGAAAACGGGCTGGAACTGACGCCAGAGAACTGTCAGCAGTTTTATACACTGCATCCACGCTGCGGCACAAGTTTTTTAATGTTTGTCATGGTAATTTCTTTGGTGCTGTTTTCACTGCTTGGCTGGCCGAATTTATTTTGGCGTATCGCTTCAAGACTGCTTTTGATTCCGCTGGTTGCGGGCCTTTCCTATGAACTTCTGCACTGGGCGGGCCGGTCAGATCATTTTATCGTGAAGATACTTTCATTGCCGGGAATCTATTTGCAGAAATTAACGACTTGTGAGCCGGAGGACGAGCATCTTGAAGTTGCTATTGCTGCGATGAAAGCGGTTATGGTGCCGTCTGATACGCCCGATTTTATCGGGAAATGCGACCTTGACGGGAATTTAATACCGGGAACTGAAATAACAAAAGAGGAGATTCAGCTTCAAAAAGAGAAAAGAAAGGCGGAAAGAAAAAAAGAAGGCTGAAAGGGATACAGGCCGAGCTGGCGAAAAACAATTGCAGAATTGGTGATAAAATGGGACTGTTAGTAAAAGACATATTGAAAATTGGAGAAAAACGGCTAAAAGAAGCAGGAATCGCGGACTATAAAGTGGATGCTGAAGAACTTTTTTGCTACTCATATCATATAGAGCGCAGCGGACTTTTTATGAACTGGGCAAAAGAGATTGATGATGATAATTGCGAGCAGTATTTTTCACTGCTCGATATAAGGTGCAGCGGCAAACCGCTGCAGTATATTACGGGCCATCAAGAGTTCATGGGTTTTGATTTTGAAGTTAATGAACATGTATTGATTCCGCGGCAGGATACGGAGAATCTTGTAATGGAAGCGCTTGAAATGATAAAAACCGGAGGCAGGGTCAAAAAGATTCTTGATCTTTGTACCGGCAGCGGCGCAGTTGCAGTGGCGCTTGCGAAAATGACTGCCGCAGAAATAATAGCTTCCGATATAAGCGCAGAGGCGCTTTCTGTTGCAAAGAGGAATGCTGCAAAAAACGGTGCACAGGTGTCGTTTGTCTGTGGTGATTTGTTTCATCCATTCCAAAAAAAACTGAGGAAAACAAGATTTGATATGGTTGTATCCAATCCTCCGTATATTCCGAGCGCAGACATCAGTGGTCTTCAGACGGAGGTGCGAGATTATGAACCGCATCTGGCACTGGACGGTGGGACGGACGGTCTTGCATTTTATAAGCGCATTGTGCGGGAAGCGCCTGATTTCTTGAAAAAAAACGGTAGCTTGCTGCTTGAAATTGGATTTGATCAGGCAGACGCAGTAACGGAAATGGCTGCTTTAGACGGCCGTTACTGCGGAGTTCGCATTTGTAAAGATCTTGCGGGGCTTGATCGGATCGCTGTATTGACGCTTTTGTGAAATATAGAATACTGTTTATCCCAGCAAAGAGACAGTTATATTGTAGGCGTGTCTGAGAACAGCGCTGTTTTGGAAAATTAGGTGGGCAAAAAATTTTATCCGCTGAAATAACAGTGGATGTGCCAAAAGATATTACAATTGCCGGAATTACCGTTCTTTGTATGTACGATATACAAAGGGGGCTATCATAGAAGGTGCTGGTTTGAAGATGCCGATGCCTTTCATGGCAGGCACTACCGAATCACAGTAACAACCCCGATTTCAAAGCATTTTTCTTTGGTATAAAATTGAATTTTAAAAAGAACCATGCAAAACTACTTGCAGATGATTGAAAAGTGTGATATAGTATAAAGGCTGTAAATAAAGCATACTAAAGCTTAGCAGCAAAAATTTTGCAGGGCGAGGGGCCTGAGCAGGAAAGGAAGTAATAGCATGAAGGAAGGAATCCATCCAGATTATAAGGAATGTAAAGTAACTTGCGCATGCGGCAACAGCTTTGTCACTAAGTCGACAAAAGAAGAGATTAGGCTTGATGTTTGCTCACAGTGCCACCCGTTCTTTACAGGACAGCAGAAATTCGTTAACAGAGGCGGAAGAGTCGAGAAATTCAAAAATAAATATAAAATCGATTAGTTCGGCGTTAAACGATGCGCAAAATACCGGGAAATATCCCGGTATTTTTTTATTGATGCCAAATATCTTTAAACTGAAAACTGTAATGCCTTTAGCTATTGTATCTTGCTGGATAATTGCAGTTTTTGATTTGTATAAAAATCAAAAATTTTTGTTAATACTCACAAAAAAATAAAAAAATATTGTATAAATATTAAAAAATGCTTGCATTTTTTTACGTAAAGATGTATATTTATTAAAAATAATGAAAGAATATGCAGATGCTTTTTTATTCTGAGAGAGAAGAAAAAGCGCACATTCTTAAAAGAAAAATGAAAGGAAAATGTAAAAAAATGATGCAAGGAAGTAAGACTGAAAAAATTGTTTCCGTCGTGCTGGCCGCACTGATGATATTTTCTGTATTTGCATGGCAGACAAATGCGGTGTCATTTGGGGCGGAGGTGCAGAATGAAACAGCGGTATTTAAAAATGCGGAAAGCGGCGGGAATGTCATCGCGCTGACTGAAAGCAGAACTTTTACCGCTGAAATTTTATTAAACGGAGACAGTTTTGTCTCGCAGACAGATATTGATAGTGGAAAGATTGTCTGGTCGCTGAACAGAGATTCTGAAAAGATGTATGTAGATTCAGAACTGTTTCCGCATCAGACGGCAGGAGGACCTCTCAGTACATGGAAAACAGCGGAAGGTGCTGATTTTTTCTATGACATAGAGACTTCATTGAAAACCGAAGGCGAAAATACATATCTATGCGTGACATTTAAAAATAACTGTTATTTCGGCAGCGATCCAAGCACTACGCACAGTGAGGGCGGCGACTATCTGGATATCTGCGGCTACTTTAATTTAGAAGCGGAAAAGAACGGAAGAAAAATTGGTGCTGCTGCTGTAAAGATAGTGCCGTATGACAGTTTTCATACAATGGCGGAGATCTATGATGAGATTGATAAAATGGAGGAATTTGCAAATCAGGAGACAGATTTGTATGTAAAGAAATTTTCTATGGGTCAGTCCTCCGGTGTTCTTTACGAACCGCTCGATATGCCTTACCTCATTATTGCCGGAGCCGAAAAGGATGTAGCACAATGGCTGGCATTCACGGAGGAAGCGGAAATCAATCCGGACAAGGTTCTAAGTGATCTTGAAAACGGTGTGTACGATGATATTAAAGTGCCGGTGATGTATTCTAATATTCATGCCAACGAAGTATCAGCGCCGGACGGAATTCTCAAGTTTGCATGGATGCTGCTGGAAAGCGCATCTTCTGGAAAGGAGATAGAATATAAGGAGCTTACGGGATTTACTGCAGATGGCAAAGCACAGCTTGCAGCCGAACACGGTCCGGCCGGCAAAGCAGGAAGCCTTGCCGTACCTGATCTTGTGGCAGAAAAAGCGACTTATTTAGGAGCCATTACGGACAAAAACGATGGTATCAGCGGACCTGTCGATTTAGACAAGTATTATACCAGCGTAACAGAAAAGGTCAGTGCTGAGACGCTTCTTGAAGATGTTTTCTTTATCATTGTTCCGGAAGAGAATGTAGAGGGTCGAACTTATATTACGCGTGAAGCATCCAATGGATATGACCTGAACAGAGACAATTCCTTCCAGACGACACCGGAAACTCAGAACATGCAGAAGCTGATAGGGACTTTTAATCCGGTGATGATGACGGAATTCCACGGCAGAGTAGAGGGCTATCAGGTAGAACCCTGCGATCCTCCGCACGAGCCGAACTTTGAATACGATTTGCTGGCAGAGCACTTAGTTGCAGGAGGAGAAGCTTTCGGTACTGCGGCAGTTGCCAATAATGATAGTTATAACAGCTATGTTATGCCACAGAGGGATTACCTGTATTACACGGGAAATAAAACGGAAAGTGGCAGCGATGAGACCTACTGGGAGAGTCCGTGGGACGATATGTCTACTTCCTATACGCCGCAGTTTGCGATGCTGCATGGAACAGTGGCCTATACAGTAGAGCTTCCGGCTTATAATGATGATACGGCGCAGTCTGTTCAGTACGGCTGTATGGGCCAGGCCTCTTATATCACGGAAGAAAAGCTGGAAATTCTTTCAAATCAGGTAGAGATTTTCCGCCGCGGCGTTACGAACTTTAATTCTAACGCGTATGAGCTTGTAGGACAGTGGTTCTGCGACCAGTATGATATAGAAGGTGCAGAAGCAGATCTTTTCCGTCCGGAATTTAACGGGGAAGGGGAAAACGGCAACTTCTATCCTGAATTTTATATTATTCCGCTTGACGGCGCGCATCAAAGTAATTTGAAAGCGGCTTATGATATGATGAAATATCTGGCGAGAAACGATGTAAAGATACTTTTGACAGAGGATGAATTTACATACGGAAAGACAGAGTATCCGGCTGGTACAATGATTGTTTCTATGCATCAGGCAAAGCGCTCGGTAGCAAATGGCGTGCTTTACGACGGTACGATGATTTCTTCATGGACAGTGCTTTATTCAGAGGGAATCACATCCTTTGCACAGACAAGAGGCTTTGATATGATAACAGTAGCAAGTCCTTCCGCTTATAACGAAGTAATAAGCATCTGCGGAGATTTTATGAACGAAGAGGAGTGCGACGCTTACCTTGCAGGAAAGGGTTCTTATTTCAGCGGCGCTTCCGGTGCGGATGTGATTCTCAGCAATGCTTCTTTGGATTCGGCAGCAGCAGTGAACGCACTGCTCAAGACCGGCAAAAAGGTGGGCATGATTACAGACAAAGACAGCAAGTATTACGGTGATTTTATCTGCTCTTATCAGGACTATCTGACGGTCAGCGATGATTATATTTTAAGTGCAACAGGTATTGCACCGCAAAATCTGAACTATCCGGAGGCACATGTGATTACGGAAGCTCCTGTTATCTATATCGCTGGGGAACAACCGGAAAGTGAAAACGGTTTCCGGTATTCTCTGCGGCTCGACTGGGATCATTACGGCTGGAATTATGACAGAGTTGCAATGGAGCTGATGAATTTTAATACCACTTCAGATGCAAATGCAGCAGATGTGATTATCGGAACATCGTGTCTTGAAGAAGAAGCGGTCAGTGCAGTAAAGAACGGCACGCCGTATATTGGCTACGGCGCCGGTGCGGCTTCGACTGCCGGAGAATTTTTCGGCAGCGAAGAATTTCAAAGAGCGTCGGCAGAAGGAATGGATTGTCTGGGCTATGTAATTTATCCGAATACGACACTGCTCAATGCAAGCTATGTACTTGACGGCGACAATATCATGTACGGATTTGAGGATAGCTACATTTATGATGAAGCAACCGGAAAGTATTTGTCAGCAGGGATCGGTTATCTGACGGAGATCCCAGAGGGCGCTTCGGTGCTTGTAGCGATGGACGGCAGTAAAGCACCGACGGAAGGGTTTATTAAAGCGATAACAGAAGAACAGAAACTTCTTAAAGACACTTATCTTAATGGCTCTGTGCAGGGGTTCTCTTATGAGGGCAAGGATAAGGACGGTGATGAGATTACGATTGCACTTTTTGCTAATTCACTGACACATAAAGCGCATCAGCAAGATGAATATGCGTATATCAGCAATTTTATTTTCTCTAATATGCTGGGAGGCGCGTACATACCAGCAGCTTCGTGGGATTATGAAGCAAATGAGAAAATTCACTGCGTTTCCAGCACCTATAAAGATACAAAGAACAATACATGGTATCATGAGGGCATCGACTATGTGCTCTATATGGGAATCATGGACGGCTATAATGGGTATGAGTTTGGTACAAACGACAGTCTGACGAGGGAACAGCTTGTAACGGTTCTTTACAGAATGGCAGGACAGCCGAAAGAGATAGCTGCGGATGAGAATGAAGCGGATACCAGCTCAGGTACCTTCAGCGATGTGAAGGACGGCAAATATTATACTGATGCAGTTTCATGGGCACAGGCATCCGGTATTGTCAACGGATACAGCACTTCTGTGTTTGGCGTTTCGGACAGCATTACCCGCGAGCAGTTTGTAACGATTCTTTATCGTTATGCGGAATACATGAATTATGACATCAGTACCGGCGGTATGGCTGTCAGTGAGTTTGAAGATAAAGAAAAACTGGCAGGCTGGGCAGAGGAAGCAATGACTTGGGCGATCGGAGAAGAAATTATTCACGGAACAAGTGATACAAAGCTCTCACCGGATGCGGCGCTTACGCGCGCGCAGCTTGCATGCGCAGTACAGCGGTTTCATTCAGCCGGAGCAGAGGAAAACTGACAGAATAAGAATCCTAAAATATAGAAAAGATATCTTGTAGAGAAGTCGAAAATACCGGGAAAGCCTTTCCCGGTATTTTTATAGAAAAAGACTCTGTTTTGTATAAAAAAGTATATTTTAAAACACCCTTTCTTGCTGCTGATGCCTGTTTTTTCTTTTCTGATGCCTTGTTATAAAAAATTTTTTATGTTAAAATAAATAGTTAGAATTAAAAAGATTAAAATATAAGGAGATTTTTATTGTATGTTCGATAAATTGGACTTTATCCTTGAAAAATACGAAGAACTTTCGCAGAAGGTTTCCGATCCGGAGATAATTAATAATCAACCGATGTGGCAAAAGCACATGAAGGAAATGAGCGAGATGGAACCGATCGTAAATAAATACAAGGAGTACAAAAAAGCAAAATCTGATATGGCCGGAGCAAAAGAGATGCTTGATTCCGGCGATGAAGAACTGCGTGAAATGGCAAAAATAGAAATTTCAGAACTGGAGGAAAGTCTTGCGCAGTATGAAAATGAACTCAAAATACTGCTTCTTCCAAAAGATCCTAATGATGATAAAAATGTAATTCTTGAAATAAGAGCGGGAACAGGCGGAGAAGAAGCGGCACTGTTTGGGGCCGATCTGCTTAGGATGTATATGCGCTATGCGGAGCGCAGAGGATGGAAAACTGAAGTCATGGAAATCAATGATACTGGACTTGGCGGTATCAAAGAAGCGGTAATTCTCATCAAGGGAAAAGGCGTATATTCGAGACTAAAGTATGAGAGCGGGGCGCATCGGGTACAGCGCGTGCCGGAAACAGAGTCTTCCGGACGCATTCATACTTCGGCGGCAACCGTAGCAGTACTGCCGGAGGTAGACGATGTAGAAGTAGAAATCAATCCAAACGATGTCAGGGTTGATGTATACCGGTCATCTGGAAACGGCGGCCAGAGCGTAAATACGACGGATTCTGCCGTAAGGCTGACACATCTTCCGACGGGACTTGTGGTAACATGCCAGGATGAAAAATCGCAGATTAAAAATAAAGAAAAGGCCTTTAAGGTACTGCGGGCTCGGCTTTACGACATTAAATTAAATGAGCAGAACAAAGAACTTTCGGAGCAAAGAAAGAGTCAAGTTGGAAGCGGCGATCGTTCGGAGAGAATTAGAACCTATAATTTCCCGCAGGGCCGTGTATCTGATCACAGGATCGGCATGACAATTTATAAGCTCGATTATTTTTTGGACGGCGATATTGATGAGATTATCGACGGTCTGATTACAAACGATCAGGCAGAAAAGATGAAAAATTTCTAAGCATAGCGCGATGCTGAAAAGATGGAAAACTTTCGGAGCCTGAGGGAGAGAAGAAAGATGGAAACAAAGATATTAAAACCAACGGAAGAAAATATTAGGCTGGCAGCGGAAATCATCCGAAACGGCGGGCTGGTAGCATTTCCGACAGAAACTGTGTATGGACTTGGTGCCAACGCGCTTGATTCTGCTGCCGCTGCTAAAATTTATGAGGTAAAAGGCCGTCCAAGCGACAATCCAATGATTGTTCATATTGCGCGCGCTTCTGATATCGGACAACTGACGCCGCGTCTTTCTCCTGATATTGTAACTCTGATTGATACCTTTTGGCCGGGACCGCTTACGATGGTAGTAAAGAGGAAAGCTTTGGTACCGGATGTAACGACAGGGGGACTTGATACAGTAGCGGTCAGAATGCCTGATAATATAGCAGCGCTTGCACTTATCAATGAGGCGGGCTGTCCGATTGCAGCACCGAGTGCTAATCTTTCCGGCCGGCCAAGTCCAACAAAAGCACAGCATGTTATCGACGACCTTTCCGGAAAGATTGAGGCAGTACTTGCGGGAGAGGACTGCCGTGTAGGAATTGAATCGACGGTAGTTGATATGACGGGGGAAATACCGACGATTTTGCGGCCGGGGATTTTGACAGCAGAAGATATTAGCGCGGCGCTTGGGAAAAAGGTAGAATATGATAAATCGCTCTTTGTGCATCCATCGCGTTTTCCAAAAGAAAATGGATGCAGGGAGAAAATCTGTACGGAAAGCAGCGCTGCAAAAAGCAAAGATTCAGACGATCTGAACGCCGGTTTTGACGATGATTTTAAGCCAAAATCACCGGGCATGAAGTATAAGCACTACGCACCGAAGGCGGAAATGGTCGTGGTTGAAGGACAGCGCGATAATGTGAAAGCAGAGATTGAAAGATTAAAGATGCTCAACGAGCGGCTCGGCAATAAAGTGGGCGTGATTCTTTTTGAGGAAAAGGCATTTATTGAAGCGGCGCATGACTTGTTTGCCGACCTGCGTCAAATGGATAAAGAGGATGTGGATTTGATTTTAGCCGGTGCGCTTTCTGATAATGACGGCGTTGGCTTTGCGGTTATGAATCGTATGCTCAAAAGTGCCGGTTACAATATTGTCAAGGTTTAAAAACAGCGGAAAGAAAAGCAGAAAAAACAAACAGGAGAACAAAGATGAAAATTGTACTTGCCTCTGACCATGGCGGCTTTGAATTGAAAAATGAAATTAAAAAAATTTTGGAGGAGCTGGAAAAGACGGGTGTTCCTGTAAATGAAGCAGGGGAAAAAATCGATAAGATTGAGGATATTGGCGCTTATTCGGAGGATTCTGTTGACTATCCCGAATATGGAAGGAAATGTGCAGAAGCTGTTGTCAGCGGTCAGTTTGACAGAGGCA
Organism: uncultured Clostridia bacterium; assembly: GCA_944386585.1. Taxonomy (GTDB): domain Bacteria; phylum Bacillota; class Clostridia; order Peptostreptococcales; family Anaerovoracaceae; genus QAKD01. The sequence goes on from CALXBT010000092.1 coordinate 24,327, forward strand.
TCGTTGTCTGCGGTACCGGCATTGGCATTTCCATTGCAGCGAATAAGGTGCACGGTGCTCGATGCGCGCTTTGTACTTCGGTACATATGGCAGAAATGACAAGACGGCATAACGATGCCAATCTTTTGGCGCTCGGCGGTAGGACGACAGAAGCGCCGCTTGCGGTGGAGATTGTGAAAACATGGCTTGCAACGGCATTTGAGGGCGGCCGTCATCAGCGGAGAGTAGACCTGCTTGACCAAATGTAGATCCTCAAGCAGAAAAAGGATAAAAATCAGCTGTAAAGATGCAATATATGCGGCGTAAAACCGAAAATTTGGCTTGAATTTGCTTAAAGACACAGCATTTCCTGCAAAAAGTAAGCTTTTGAGTTCACAAAGAGGATAAAATGTTGTATGATTAAAAAAGAGTGTCATTGCTGCAGCCGGCATAGCGGAGCAGACGGTTTTTTATGTATTTGCGTTGGCATGCGGCGAAATTATGTACAGAAGAGACGCACAGAAGACGAGGAGAAAAAAGATGGGAAAAGTTTATGTATTTGATCACCCGCTGATTCAGCATAAAACTGCGCTGATGAGACAGTCACAGACATCAACAAAGGATTTTAGAGAACTGGTAAGAGAAGTTACAGAACTGATGGCGTATGAAGCTACGAGAACTTTGCCGCTGAAAGAGGTAGAGATTGAAACACCGATTTGCAAAGCAACTGTTAAAATGCTTGCTGGAGAGGATATTGCAATCGTACCGATTCTGCGGGCGGGACTTGGCATGGTAGACGGAATGCTGGCACTTGTGCCGAGTGCAAAAGTCGGACATATCGGACTTTACAGAGATCCCGAAACACATGCACCGGTGGAATACTACTGTAAGCTCCCGGAGGATATAGAAAAAAGACAGATTTTTGTGGTGGATCCGATGCTGGCAACAGGCGGCAGCGCAGCTGCCGCGATTAACTTTGTTAAACAGCGCGGCGGACGCAATATTGTGTTTATGTGTCTTAT
>CALXBT010000093.1 GCA_944386585.1 uncultured Clostridia bacterium
GCTATTTTGTAAAATAGTGTAGAAATTTTGCGAACGAACCAACCATAAAAGAGGCATTCAGTTAACAAGTTAGCTGAATGCCTCTTTTTTTTATTCTATAAAAAGCTGGCGGATAGAAATAAAATAATGATATAATAAAAAATAAATTCGGAAATATTAAAGATAGGAAAATTAGCAGAATATGACAAAAAAATCTTTACGGCAAACGATCTGTATTATTTTATTGGGGCTGGCTGCACTTGGCATAGGTGTTTTATTGTTTTTGCAAAACGATAAAATAGCGGTACCGGAAATAAAGCTGGATGACGAGCGTTATATGATTCAGAGCGGAAAAGTTTTAATACCGGCGGGAAGACCGCGCATCCCTCAGATTGTCTGCGATGAAGCAGACGAAATATATCAGGCATATTTTCCTGACGGAGTAGAAAAAGCAGCGGCGCAGGTTGTATGCGGTGAAGATGTTTATGAGATCGATTTTATAAAAGATAAAACGCTTGGCTTTGAGCTTCAGTTTGGAGATTATTATCAGTTTGTACCTGCTTTTTCAGCACAGAAAGAAATCACATACTGGTCAAGCGATGATGCCATTGCGACAGTAGATAAAAACGGAGAGATCCTTATCAGAAATGTCAGTGAGAGTGGTGTAGTAATAACGGCAGACGATGGATATAATAAAGAAGAATTGGTAATAACGAGAACAATTAGAACGCCAATCAGCATTTATATGCTGGCAGGGCAAAGCAATGCTGAATATTATTATGCTGATCCGCAGACGGCGACGCAAGCGAAAAAAGGTACTGCATATCTCTATAATTCCCGTCTGGCGGAATTTGTGATTGAAAGTATTACAAATGATGACGGCACGATGAAATTCGGTAATATTGAAGCATCTTTGGTAAATCGGCTGTATAGAGAGCTGGGTGAGAAAGTGATTATCATGAACACCGGAATCAGCGGTATGAAGATAGAAGAATTCTTGCCGGAGCAGAAAGGTTTTGAAACCATTAAAGATTCGTGGAGAAACTTTAACACGACTATGCAGACCGAATGGTTTCAGGAAAGATTTGAACCGCGGATAAAAAGCTATATCTGGGTACAGGGAGAGTCCGACGACTGGCTGGCTCCAGAGCTTTATATGGAACGCTTTCTTATTATGCACAGCATGCTGCGTTCGCCGGATTTCGGATTTGATTATGCATTTATTTGCAATGTAGCACCAAGATTTTTCCGGCCGAATGATGTACAGGAAAGACTCGCGCAGGCATATGATGATATTTTTATGGGAAGCAGAGGAGCCTTCGGATTTACACCGGAAAGCGGAGAGCTGAGAGAAGACAATCTTCACTATACACAGCAGGGGGATAATGTTCTCGGAGACGAGATAGGAAAAACGATCGCTTTAGTCTATCAGGGAAAGAGCGATACGCTTCCTGAAGGGGAAAAGGATTGACTATTTATGCAAAAAGTACAGAAAGCTACGATCTTTGTAGCTGTTATTACTTCATTTATTACGACATTCATGGGGAGTGCACTCAATTTATCAGTGCCTGATATGAGCAATGAATTTCATGTGGGCGCGGGGGCAATTGGCTGGGTAGTAACTGTATATATGCTGATTGCAGCGGCTTTTTCTGTGCCGTTTGGCAGGATTGCTGATTTGACTTCCCGCAAGCGTATTCTTGTATGCGGAATTACGATTTTCGGCGTTGCATCTTGTTTTGGTATTTTCGCCGGCAGTCTGCCGGCAGTAATTTTTGCAAGGGGAGCTCAGGGACTTGGAGCTTCTATGATTTTTGCAACAAATCATGCGATTTTGGTCAATGAATTTGATGAAAGCAGCAGAGGACGGGTGCTGGGCTATGCAACAGCTTCTACTTATATGGGACTGGCAATGGGACCGGTGATCGGCGGGTTTCTCAATTACAATATCGGCTGGCGCTCTATTTTTGCGGTTTCTTTTGTAATAAGCTTATTGGTTTTAATCGAGGCTGTACGCAGACTTTCGGCGAGGAAAAGTGAAAATGCAGATCAAGCAAAAGTACAGGGTATATCTCGCTGGGATCTCTCTGGAAATATTATTTTTATTGCAATGATTCTGACGGGGGTCTATGGACTGACCGAGCTGGTGAGCAGTAAACTGGGACCGTATTTTGCCGCCGCGGGATTTTTGCTTGGCATATGGTTTGTACTGCATGAGCGCAAAGCGGAGTCTCCGATTATAGATGTGCGAATTTTTACAGGGAATCCGTCATATGCGCTTTCGAACTTAGCGGCACTATTGAATTATGGAGCCACTTATGCAATCAGCTATCTTTTGTCCATTTATCTGCAGATTGTATCAGGCTTTACTTCGCAGACGGCAGGGCTTGTTCTGATTGCATCTCCGGCGGTGATGGCGCTTTTTTCTCCTTATGCAGGAAAGCTTTCCGACCGTATGTCGCCGTTTAAATTAGCGTCGGCAGGAATGGCCATAACGGCAGTTTCTCTTTTGATATTTACTTTTATTGGTGAAAATACATCGATTTTGTTTATCGTCGCGACGCTTTTGCTTTCGGGATTTGGGTTTGCGCTCTTTAGTTCGCCAAACACCAATGCAATTATGTCAAGTGTCGAGAGCGAGTCGCTTGGAATTGCGGCTTCAATTTTAGCGACAATGCGTTCCTTAGGGCATACGGTGAGTATGGCCGTAGTAATGATTATTGCATCGCTTTATATGGGAGATAGTCCGCTTGCGGAGGCGGAGCCGCAAATACTGGTCCAGACGATGCATATTTCTTATATTGTTTTTACAGTGCTGTCGGCACTGGGAATTTTCTGCTCACTGAAACGGAAAAATGTAAGGCGCGTACTTACAGAGGCGCATTAGAAAACGGAACAAAATTTGGAAAATTTCGTCGTAATGAATATAGAATAAAATGATAGGAAAGGGAAGGAGTAAAAGAGATGAGAAAAAAGAAGGTACTTGGGATAATCTGCATGTTGCTGATTGTTCTGACGGGCTTTTCGGTAGCTGGCTGTGCGCCGCAGGAGGATGAAAAATCGCCCGATAAAACAGCGTCTCTGACTTTCACGACGGAGACACTGCCTTTGATAGACGGTGCAACGGCACTGGCGCCTTATTACGAGCTGATGGCATCAAAGATGCTGGGGATGGAACTTGAAGAAGCACGGCAGTGGGTTCTCTGCAGCAAGACAGACGGTGCATATGAGAATCTTATACATGATAAGGTCGATATGATTTTCTGTTCTATGCCGTCGGAGGAACAGCAGGCAATGGCGGATGAAGCTGGCGTTGAATTTGAAATGGTGCCATTTTTGAACGGCGGATTTGTTTTTTTTGTTAATAAGGAAAATCCGGTAGACAGTCTTACGATACAACAGCTTCACGATATTTATGCTGGAAAAATTACAAATTGGTCAGAGGTCGGCGGAGACGATACGGAAATCATCCCTTATCAGCGGCCGAACAATTCTGGCAGCCAGACTGGCATGTATCACTATATTATCCCAGAAAATGAAATTATGGAGGCACCGACAGAGATGAAGATTGCAGAAATGGGCGGCATTGTTGATGCGGTGGCGTCTTATGATAATGCGGCAGGTGCAATTGGATATTCTTACTATTATTATGTGACAAGCATGCATTATACGGACCAAATCAAACTTCTGGAAATTGACGGAGTTGCACCGAGTGATGAAACGATTGCAGACGGTACCTATCCGCTGATCAATCCGTCATATGCGATTATCAATGCCAAAACACCGGAGGACAGTCCGGTACGCGAGATTCTTTCATGGCTTGTGAGTGAGGAAGGGCAGGAAACGGCAAGAGAAGCGGGCTATGTGCCGCGTCTTTCGGAATAGCAGTTTAATTCTGATAGACGGTTTTGCAGGAGATAGAAAAATGATGAAAAGAAGGAAAAAAGCAGTTCTAACGGTGTGTATGGTTCTTGCAGCAGTGATAGCAGGTATTTTTACCGGATGCACGAGTTCAGCGCCCGGCGGCGGAGATTCTGAGATATCTTGGGAAATTCGTACCGGAGACAGAATCAATGCACCTTCTGGCGTAAAATATTTTACGAAAAATAATCTCACGGTAGAGACGGTTGAGGTAAACCGTGATGGAAGTCTGCGTGATCCAAAGATGCCAAGTCCTTATGAATATGATCAGATGATTCGTACAGAGAAGGAAAAATGGCGTGTAGAGGATATTTATTTTTCCGGCAGCTATGTGCAGATATCGGGATTGAAAGATGAGGAAACAGAAAAGATTGTGAATGAAAAGCTCAAGAATCTCTGTCTTGATAATTTAGAGAGAGTGCCACCGTACCGCGGAATCAAAGCAGAAATTGGAGATACGCCGGTGGCGCGGACCGATGTATACAGCAGTACTCATGAAAGTGTATATTTTAACGACAATAATATTTTGTCGGTGGGGCTTTTTGTGTCAAACCAGTTTGATTCTTCTGTCAATAGCTGGGGAATTGTGGATGTCTATTATATGGAAACTCTGAACATTGACCTGAATACGGGCAATGAAATTATGCTGGCAGATTTGTTCTGCAATGATATTGATGCGGCAGATTTTCTTGATACAGCCGTATCAGAGGCAATCTTAGACGGCAATGGTGATGAAGAAGGCTGGTTTTACGGTGAACATATCAAAATTAACCGCCCTTTTAAAGGGCTTTCACCCAATCAGAAATATCTGATTGGGGATACTGGCGTGCAGCTTTTGTTTGATTATGAGACGCCGGAATTTGATGTAGACTATGGTTATTTATCACTTATTGTACCGTTTTCCGATGAATTTGCGATAACAGAGCGTTTCTTTTCAGAAGATGAAATAATTTATACCGATGAGAAACCGCAGAGCAAAAGATTTGCTTACGATGTCGAAAGAGAATACTGGCTGGATGAATATAGTGGGCTGGATGATCATGACTGGTTCACCATCTCAAAGAGAGCCGCCGGAAGTCCAAAGACACCGGAGGCGGTAAAGAAAAAGATGCTTGCATTTTTGGAGGAAGAAGAAAAAGAAATTAAAAAAGAGATTGCTGATGCTGTACCGGCAGAAGATCTTCAGCGCTATGAAGCAGGTGAAGGCATGCTTACCGGAGACGGCTATTTAAGCGCGGATAGCCGCAGTGTAGGGCCGTATTTGACGGTAACATATACGGAATATGTAAATGTATGGACGCCGGATTATGGAAATGAGGCAAATGAAAATGTCCTAAACAAAGAAAATACCTTTACGGAAACATATGATTTGCGTACAAATGGAGAAGAACCAATCAAATTGACGCTGGAAAATATTTTTGTGCCGGGAGCCGATTATGAAGGTATTATAAAGCAGGCGATGATCGATTCCATTAACGGAGCGACTCGGGAAACGAACGAAATAGACCAGAATGGGAATTCAGGAACGGCAGCGTTTTCCGATTATGATACGGCAGCAAAAAGCAGCGATGAAACAGAAAAACGCAACAAAGAATATATAGACAAATTGTACGAGAATATTGTATACTTTTCGATAGAAAACGATAATCTGCAACTTATGATTGAAAATGCAGAGGAGATCTATCAGGAAGTATATGGAAAAAATCCATATGACATTGAGGGTGGATATGCCTACATTAATTATGCGCAAAATCTGAACTATTCCTATATGGACTGTTCGCAGCTGACGATATTTGATTTTTAGCAGGAGGCTGTATTTAAGAAAGATGCTTAAATACGGCATGGAAAGGGGTTGAGAGAAGTGCTGACATGGCTGCATGACTGGGGTACGAGTACGGTCGTTATATTATGTATCATTAACTTTATCATTGCAGTCGGCATTATCTTCATTGAGCGTAAAAATCCACCGGCTGCGCTGGCATGGATTTTCGTTCTTTTTATCTTTCCGGGCTTTGGAATCGTTTGCTATATTCTTCTGTCGCAGAATATTTCACGACAGCGTGTTTTCCGGCTGTCCAAAAATGAAGAGTATTTTGCCAGAAAGGCGCTGCGCCAGCAAATCAGCGACATGTCACAGGGACTGTATGCTTACAGCGACGAGGCGTATACTTGGCGTGATATGGTGCGGCTCAATCAAACTTACAGCGGAGCTTATTATACACAGGATAATAAAATGAAAGTCATGACGGACGGAATTGATTTTATGACTTCGCTGTATCAGGATATTGAACAGGCAAAGGATAATGTTAATATCGAGTTTTATATCATCAAATACGATGAGGTTGGAAAAAAACTGCTTTCTCTTTTAGAAAAGAAAGCACGCGAAGGCGTGGAAGTGCGTCTTTTGATAGATGCGGTCGGAGGAAGAGAAATATGGGAGCGAAGGCTCACCGGATTTATTGAGGCAGGCGGGAAATTTGCTTTCTTTTTCCGGCCGAAACTGAGAATGATCAATTTAAAGCTGAATTACAGAAATCACCGAAAGCTTGTGACAATAGACGGACGCGTAGGATATATCGGGGGCTTTAATATCGGTCGTGAATATTTGGGTCGTAAGAAAAAATTCGGCTACTGGCGTGATACACATCTCCGCTTTACGGGAGGATGCGTGCGGGACATCGATACGCGCTTTCTCCTCGATTGGAGGACAGCATCGGGAGAAAATGTACCGCTTGCAGCAGCTTGGTATGAGCCGGCGGAGTCAGACGGTAATATTGGAGTACAGATTGTAAGCAGCGGACCGGATTCATCCAAAGAGGAAATCAAACGCGCGTATATGAAGATGATTACGACGGCGCGGCGCAATGTTTACATTCAGACCCCGTATTTTGTGCCGGATCAGAGTATTCTTGAATCGCTGAAAATGGCGGCGCAGTCCGGAGTCGATGTGCGTTTGATGATTCCGTGCATGCCTGACCATATGTTCGTCTACTGGGCGACTTATTCTTATGCAGCAGAGCTTGTCAATTCCGGAGGCAGAGTATTTGTCTACGACAAAGGATTTTTGCATTCTAAACTGATGATTGCTGACGGCGAAGTCATTTCGTGCGGTTCTGCTAATTTTGACAGGCGCAGTTTTTCACTGAATTTTGAGTCCAACGCATTTGTGTACGATAAAAAAGAAGCGGAGCGAATGGAAGCAATTTTTGAAAAGGATATGCGCGACTGCCACGAGCTGACAAAGCGGCTTTACGAAAGCCGCAGTTTGTGGATTAAATTTAAAGAATCGATTTCGCGTTTGCTTTCTGATTTACTGTAATATGCGCAAAAAGTGCCGAGAGTCTTGCTGCAAGAACTTCTCGGCACTTTTTTGACAGATCGCACTTATCTCGGAATACAGATTTTCATACCGATTCTGAGGTTATAAGGGTCAACATTTGGGTTTGCATCAATGATTGCATTGAGATTAACACGATATTGCTTTGCAATCAGATAGAGCGTATCGCCGGAAACGATTGTATGGAGGATACCGCGGCATGCAGGCTCTGTATCCGGTATTTCCGGCACCGGAACTTCTGGTGTCGGAAGCGGATTTGGACCTTCGCCCGGCGTAGCCGGAAGCTGGCTTCTATCTCCTGGGATGCAAAGCTTAGTACCGATTCTCAGATTATATGGATTTCTGATTTTATTTACCCTCATAAGC
>CALXBT010000094.1 GCA_944386585.1 uncultured Clostridia bacterium
AAGCAGCGATCGTCTCAAAACTCGGTCCCAGGTATCCTTCCTGCTCTCCGCGCAACACTTCCATCTTTTCTGCAACATTGAGCTCACGGATTTCCCTTGCCGGTGCTTTTGTGCTTCGTATTTTTGCTGAAATCAGCCCAGTTTTTTCATCATCCAAGTATGCCCCGCCATTCTTTACCGTCTGCTTCAGCCAGTAAATTAACTTTGTTACAGCAGCTCCGTCCTTCACATGCGTTTTTCGCATATACGCAATCTCCGTCTCATTTTTCAGTGCTTTGGGAAGCAGGGTAAAATTTTGCCCATATTTTATACAAATTTCTGCAGGCAAACTTCTGACTAGCTTATAATTTGCTTTATCCGGATCAATCCATACAGTAAAGCAATGTTTTCCTGCATCAGACACTTTCTCCACTGCCGCATCTACTGTATTTTGACCGTCCTTCCTGCCGCTGTTCAAAGCTTCCTTTATCTCATTTTTTAATCCGCCTGTTCTTATAAAGCTATAAATGTCATCATACGGATAAAATAAAACACCTGCTGCTATAAGCTCCTTTTGAGCTTCTTCTGAAAATTTTGCTTTATCAACAAAAAGTATCACTTTGTTAGCCGTTATAATTGCATAACAAAGCACTACCGGATTACAAGTAGCATCACTTCCTCGAAAATTAAGCAGCCATGCAATATCGTCAAGCGCTGCAAGAATAAACGCATCAACCTTCTCCTCTTTCATCTTGCATCGAATCTCTTTTAGTTTTTCCTCCCGCGTCTTTCCTGCATAGGAAAGCGCAAGAAGCCACGCCGGTTTTTCTGAAAGCGACGGTCTGTCCTCCCAGATTAGTCCTGCCAAATCCTCCTCACAGAAAAAAGTAATCTTTTTTGCCAAGAGCGCTTCCCGCAGGCGCTCTGCCTTAGTATATGCTATCGTTCGTCCGTCAAATCCAAGAACTGACCCCTCCGGCATTTCCTCTGTCAGAAACGCTTCTATTTTCGGCACACCCGGCTCACCCTCTTTATACAAAGTGATTCCGCTTCCCGAAAGCTCCTGCGCCGCCTGAATAAAATATCTGCCGTCCGTCCAAAGACCTGCTGCGTCCGCCGTTACAACGACCGTTCCCGCCGATCCTGTAAAGCCCGAAATAAAATGCCTGCACTTAAAATATTCTCCGACATATTCCGAGCCGTGAAAGTCATCTGTAGGAATCAAATAAGCGGTAATTCCTTTTTCTTTCATCATGCTCCGCAGCGCTGCCAGCCTTGCCGGAACGCTGGTATTTTTCTCTGCCATTTTTCCTCTCCTAATCTTTAGACTCTTCTTTGCACTCATATTGTACCGCAATCGAAAGCAAGGCGCAATCATTGTTGCTTTTTCGCTCTGTTTATCTTTTGACAAACTTCTTCTAATAATACATTTTTCCCTGCCATATCAATTTGTCTCCATGCTCTACTATGCTTGTAATTAAAATACAAAAAGATAAAAAAGCGGCTCTGCAAAAATGCAAAGCCGCATATCATTCATTTCTTCAAGCTTTTTCATTTTTCCCTGCGCTGCAGGCTTTCTCTTTTTTACCAGCGAGCAGGAAAAAATTCTTACAGAAGCCCACCAATCTGTACGAAAAGCGGTGCAAATACAACTGCTACGATTGTCATCAGCTTGATCAGAATATTGATGGACGGACCAGAAGTATCTTTAAACGGGTCACCGACCGTATCACCAACTACTGCTGCATGATGCGGATCAGAACCTTTGCCGCCGTAATTACCGGCCTCAATATACTTCTTCGCATTATCCCATGCGCCGCCGGCATTAGCCATCATAATCGCAAGCAATACGCCTGAGGAGAGCGCACCTGCCAGCATACCGCCAAGCGCTTCTGTTCCCATGATGATACCAACTGCAAGCGGTGCGATAATCGCCATCAGACCCGGAATTACCATTTCTTTCAGCGCTGCACCGGTAGAAATATCTACGCATCTTGCATAGTCAGGCTTTACAGTACCTTCCATAATACCCTTATTTTCTCTGAATTGTCTTCTTACTTCCTCAATCATCTGATTTGCAGCTTTTCCTACTGAATTCATCGTCATTGCAGAAAACAGGAACGGAAGCATCGCTCCGATAAACAGTCCTGCAATTACAAGCGGTGAAAGCAGGCTGATATTTTCAAGCTGCGCCACTTGTGAATAGGATGCAAACAGCGCAAGCGCTGTCAGTGCAGCCGATCCGATTGCAAAACCCTTACCAATCGCTGCTGTTGTATTTCCTACGGAATCAAGCGTATCCGTAATCTCTCTTACCGATTCAGGAAGCTCGGACATCTCCGCAATACCGCCGGCATTATCCGATACCGGACCATAAGCATCTACCGCAACCGTCATCGCTGCTGTAGAAAGCATTCCAACCGCAGCCAGTGCAATTCCATAAAGACCTGCAAAGGCATTCGCCACTAAAATTCCCACAGCAATGAAGATAATCGGCCAAAGCGTCGACATCATTCCAACCCCAAGACCGGAAATAATCGTAGTTGCAGCGCCTGTCTGAGACTGATCTGCAATTTTCTTTACTGACTTATAATCTGCAGAAGTATAGACTTCTGTTACCTTTCCGATTGCGATACCAACGATAAGACCAGCAATAATAGCAATTGCACAGTTATAGGTACCGATCAGCATTTTAGAAAGCACAAAGGAAGCAATAATTACAAGAATACCGCTGATATATGTGCCCATATTGAGCTGAGAAGCAGGATTTACTTTTTCGCTTCCTCTTACAAACATAATTCCGATAATCGACGCAATAATGCCAACTGCCGAAAGAAGCAGTGGGAAAAGCGATCCCATCAGCGGGTCAAGTGCAAATTCTGCTCCGATGGTCGGTGTTACAGTCGGAATAATGACCGCAAGCGTAATCGCCGAAATGATAGATCCTACATATGATTCAAAGAGATCGGAGCCCATGCCGGCTACATCCCCTACATTGTCCCCTACATTGTCTGCAATTACAGCAGGATTTCGCGGATCATCCTCTGGGATTCCCGCTTCTACCTTGCCCACAAGATCAGCGCCGACATCTGCCGCCTTCGTATAAATACCGCCGCCGACACGGCCGAACAGAGCCATTGAAGAAGCACCAAGTCCGAAACCTGTAATTACTTCTGAGCATTCTACGCCCATTATAACAAAGATCACACCCAGTCCCAGAAGGCCAAGTCCTGTTACACAAAGACCCATTACGGCACCTGATCTGAAAGCAACTTTAAGCGCCTTGCTCATTCCTGATTCCATTGCAGCATTGGCAGTTCTTACATTGCCCTTTGTCGCAACATTCATTCCAAAATAGCCTGCAAGCACGGAAAGTAGTGCTCCTACCAGATACAGACACGCCGTAACCCAGTTTTGAAGCCCGATTCCAATCAGCAAGAAGAGCACTACAATCACGATAACCATCGTTTTGTACTCTCTTTTCAGGAAAGCCATCGCACCTTCTCGGATGTACCCTGCAATTTCCTTCATTCTGTCTGTGCCTTCATCTACGCTGCCAATCCACTTTGTGAGGGCAAATGCCACAATCAAAGCAGCAAGCGCGCAAACGGAGGCAATAATAGCAAAACTCATTTTAATAATACCTCCCTCTTACTTTTAAATGAAACACTATAAGAGGCATCGATCCGATACCTCTTAAAAGCAGCATTTAAAGCAAAATTATAATATAAATCAATACTCGATTGCCACGAGCACCAGTGAAAGAACAATGAACAGCACGGCACAAACAGTCGCAATCTTTGCTAAAACTGCTTCATATCCTTTACTCTTCTTCTTTCCAAAAAGCTGCTCTGCACCGCCGCCGATAGAACCTGATAAGCCCGCACTGTTGCTGGACTGCATCAGAATACTTAAAATAAGTATCAGACTTGCGATGGCAAGCAATATCATCAGTAAAATCTTCATCATTTTACCTCCCCTATGTGATTAACCTCTAAAGTTTACCATATGACCCCACGAAAATCAAGGCCTTTCCTTGAAAAAAACAGCGAAAATTACGCAAATCTATCGCAAATTGTAGAAAGCATCCATTCCTGCATACTGTGCACTACTGCCGAGAATCTCCTCAATTCTGAGAAGCTGATTATACTTTGCAATTCTGTCTGTTCTGGAAAGAGAACCTGTTTTAATCTGTCCCGTATTAAGGCCGACAACAATATCTGCAATTGTAGTATCTTCCGTTTCACCGCTGCGGTGCGAAACAACAGCTGTATAGCCTGCTTTTTTCGCCATCTCAATCGCATCGAAAGTCTCTGTCAGCGTACCAATCTGATTGACTTTAATCAGAATCGAATTTCCAATTCCCTTTTCGATTCCCTTTGCCAATCTCTCCGTGTTCGTTACAAAGAGATCATCTCCAACCAATTGCACCTTTTTTCCTAATCTTTCTGTGAGTTTCTTCCATCCATCCCAATCGTCTTCTGAAAGCCCGTCTTCAATCGAAATAATCGGATATTTATCAACCAGCATCTCATAATAATCTACCATTTGCTCCGCTGTTTTTGTTACACCTTCGCCAGCCAGATTGTAAATTTGCTTTTCCGCATCATAAAATTCAGAAGCAGCCGCATCAAGCGCAATCCTCACATCTTCGCCAGGTATGTATCCCGCTTTTTCAATCGCTTCAATAATCACTTGAATGGCTTCTTCGTTCGTCGAAAGATCAGGAGCAAAACCTCCTTCATCGCCTACTGCTGTATTCATTCCTCTTGCCTTCAGCACGCTCTTCAAGCTGTGAAATACCTCTGCGCCCATGCGCAGTGCTTCACGGAAACTTCCTGCTCCGACCGGCATAATCATAAATTCCTGAATATCCACTGTATTATCCGCATGAGAACCTCCGTTCAGAATATTCATCATCGGCGTCGGAAGTATCTTTGCATTCACACCGCCAAGATACTGAAACAGGGGAAGTCCAACAGAATCTGCTGCCGCCCGCGCTGCTGCCATCGATACGCCGAGTATTGCATTAGCTCCGAGTCTGCCCTTATTAGGTGTTCCATCAAGCGCGATCAAAAGCTCGTCCAGTCCTACTTGATCAAAAACTTCATAGCCCATCACTTCTTCCGCAATAATTTCATTGACATGATCAACCGCTTTCATCGTACCTTTTCCAAGATACCGCGCCGAATCACCGTCTCTCAGTTCTACCGCCTCATGCACACCGGTTGACGCACCGGAGGGAACAATGGCTCTTCCCTCGCTGCCATCCTCCAGAATCATTTCCACTTCCACTGTCGGATTTCCTCTGGAATCAAGTACTTCTCTTGCCCATACATCTGAAATAAAGCTCATTTTTTTATTCCTCCTAAAAATTCACAATCTGAATAAATTCCTGTGGTGAAAGACTGGCCCCGCCGACTAGAGCGCCGTCAATCTCTTCCATATTCATAATCTCCCCGGCATTTTCTGGCTTGACACTGCCGCCGTACAGAATCACCGTGCTGCAGGATACACTGTCATCATACAGCTCCTCAAGCACATCACGGATAAAGCCGCACATTTCATTTGCCTGCTCTGCACTTGCCGTGCGCCCTGTGCCAATGGCCCAGACCGGCTCATATGCAATCACAAGCGCCGAAACTTCAGCTGCAGTAAGTCCAATAAGACCGTTTGCAAGCTGGCTGCGCACTACCGAAAAAGCGCTGCCGCCGTCGCGCTCCTCAAGGCTCTCTCCGACGCACAGCACCGGTTTCATTTTCTCTTGAAATGCTTTCCGCAGCTTGCGGTTAACAGTCTCGTCCGTTTCCCCGAAATACTGCCGCCGTTCAGAATGACCGATAATGCAGCAGGTAATTCCAATCTCACGCAGCATTCTTGCTGAAATTTCACCCGTATAGGCGCCTTCCTCCGCAAAATGCATATTCTGTGCACCGACCTCGATATAGGTGCCGCAAAACGCTTCTTTCAATGCCGCAAGCTGCAAATACGGCGCGAAAATTGCGACCCTTACATCGCTTGCCCGGTACAGCTCTTTAAATTCCTCTGCAAAAGCGCGCGCTTCGGAAATTGTCTTAAACATTTTCCAATTTCCAGCGATAAACGGTTTTCTCATCTATTTTTCCTCCAAACACGCAATTCCCGGCAGTACTTTGCCTTCCAAAAATTCAAGAGATGCGCCGCCTCCTGTGGAAATATGCGTCATCCGGTCCGAAAGTCCAAACTGTGCGCAAGCTGCCGCCGAATCACCACCGCCGATAATCGTTACGGCCGCACTTTCAGCAAGCGCCTCTGCGATTGCTTTTGTACCTTCTTCATAGCTTTTCATCTCAAAAACGCCCATTGGACCGTTCCAAATAATCGTCTTTGCTTTTGCTAATTCTGCGCGGTACGCCTGAACTGTCTCTGGCCCTATATCCAGTCCTTGCAGTTCTGCTGGAATCGCATCAGCCGCAAACACACCTACTTTTTTATCATCTGCAAAATCACTTGCGCAGACAACATCAACAGGAAGCATCAGCTTTACGCCTTTTTGCTCCGCCTTTTTTATAAATTGTCCTGCAAGTTCAATATTTTCTGCATCCAGAATCGACTGTCCGATTTCATACCCCTTTGCTCTTAAAAAAGTATAAGCCATGCCGCCGCCGATAATAAGGATATCTACTTTCTTCAGCAGATTTTCGATAACCGGAATCTTGTCTCCGACTTTTGCGCCGCCCATAATCGCGGCAAAAGGTCTTTCCGGTTTCTCTACTGCGTTTCCGAGAAAAGCCAGTTCTTTTTCAATCAGAAAACCCGATACAGCAGGCAGGTAATCTGCGATTCCCGCTGTCGAGCTATGAGCTCTATGCGCTGTACCGAAAGCGTCATTTACAAAAATTTCACCGAGCGAAGAAAGCTCTTTTGAAAAACCAGGATCATTTTTTGTCTCTTCTCTGCGGAACCGTACATTTTCCAGCAGCAGTACTTCTCCGCTCCGAAGCGCTTCTGCCTTTTTCCGCACTTCATCATTTATGACTGTATCTGCACTGATAAAAATCACTTCCCGGTTAAGAAGCCGGCACAACCTGTCAGCTACAGGACGCAGCGTGTACTTTACATCAGCCTGTCCTTCCGGACGGCCCAGATGTGACATTAAAATGACTTTTGCGCCGTTTTCAAGAAGGTAATTGATGGTTGGAAGCGCAGCTGTGATACGGGTATCATCTGTAATCATACCGTCTTTCTGCGGTACATTAAAATCACACCGTACCAACACGCGCTTTCCTCTCACATCGATATCTCTCACTGTCTTTTTCATCTTTTATAGTCCTTTCGCAATGATATAATCCGTCAAATCAACAAGTCTGTTGGAATAGCCCCATTCATTATCATACCAGGAAAGAAGCTTTACCATATTGCCTTCAAGCACCATCGTTGCGCGGCTGTCGATAATGGATGAACGATCGTCTTCTTTGAAATCAATAGAGACAAGTGATTCATCACAGTAGCCGAGAATCCCTTTCATGTAGGTTTCGGATGCTTTTTTCAGCACTGCATTGATCTCCTCTTTCGTTACTGGCTTTCTCAGCTCTAAAACAACATCCACCACCGAGACCGCAGGTGGCGGCACGCGCATCGCCATAACGAAACGCGTCCCCTCCATCTGAGGACGTACCAGAGGCGCCGCCTTTGGAGCACCCGACGCCGCGGAGCGCCTCAGA
>CALXBT010000095.1 GCA_944386585.1 uncultured Clostridia bacterium
GATAATATCTAATGCGTCTTTGATAGTAGGCATATCCAATTACCTCCTTCGGTGGTACTGTTTCTTACTATTATTATACGCTATTTCTCGTCAAAAATCAACTATTTGTTGTGACAGAGCCAAATTATAAAAT
The DNA here is from genome assembly GCA_944386585.1 of uncultured Clostridia bacterium. Taxonomy (GTDB): domain Bacteria; phylum Bacillota; class Clostridia; order Peptostreptococcales; family Anaerovoracaceae; genus QAKD01. The sequence continues at coordinate 134 of CALXBT010000095.1, forward strand.
ACGGAATTGAAGAAATCCTTTATATTTCCTGTAACCCGCGTACGCTGGCAGAAAATATGAAGTATTTAGAGTTTTTTGGATATAAACCGGTGAAGCTGCAGGCGTATGATAATTTTCCGATGACGAAGCATATCGAGACGGTAGTGCTACTATCCCGCAGTTATTAAGCAGTTCTGCAGCAGATAACGAAGATACAGAAAAAAGGTGATTTACGATTGTAATTATTTTCATGAAAAGATAGGAGAAAGAATATTATGACAGAGAAAATTCTTATCAGAACAGAAATAAAAGAGGATTACCGAAAGGTAGAAGAACTGACGAGAAAGGCTTTTTGGAATCTTTATGTTCCCGGCTGTCATGAACATTACCTTGTACATATTATGCGGAGGCATCAAGATTTTGTACCGGAGCTGGATTTAGTCATCGAAAAGGAAGGGCATATCATCGGAAACATTATGTATACTAAAGCAAGACTTGCAGATGAGACAGGAAAAGAAAAAACGATCCTGACCTTTGGACCTATCTGTATTGAACCGTCATATCAGAGACAAGGCTATGGAAAACAGTTGATTGAAAAATCTTTTGCAATTGCATCAGCAATGGGTTATGATGCCGTTGTTATTTTTGGCAGCCCGGCAAATTATATCAGCTGCGGATTTAAAAGCTGCCGGCGCTATAACATCTGTTTAGAAGATGGAAGCTTTCCTGCGGCGATGCTGGCAAAAGAACTGCGGCAGGGTGCGTTAGACGGTAGAAAATGGGTTTATTATGGCAGCCCGGCGATGCAGATTGACGAAAAAAAGGCAGAAGAATTTGACAGAACTTTTGAACAGCGTGAGAAAAAATATCAGTTGTCTCAGGAAGAGTTTTATATTTATAGCCATTCTGTGATTCAGGAATAAACTGCTACTTAATAAGCAGAATTAATATTTTATGGAAATGTTAAAGAAAAACAGATATAATTTAGAAAAAAGGGAGAAGTGATTAGCTTCTAATCAAAGGGGAGGAAAAGAAATGAAACAATCATTAGTAACTTATTTTTCGGCAAGCGGAGTAACGGCAAAAGTGGCGAGGATGCTGGCAGATGTAACAGGTGCAGAGCTTTATGAGATTAAGCCGCAAGTACCGTATACAGCCGCTGATTTGGATTGGATGGATAAGAAAAGCCGCAGTACGATTGAGATGAATGACAAGTCTTATCGTCCGCCGCTTGCTGATAAAAATGCGAATATCGGGGCGTATGATACTATTTTTGTCGGCTTTCCGATTTGGTGGTATGTGGCACCGACTATTATCAATACATTTCTTGAAAGCTATGACTTTTCAGGCAAGACGATCATACTTTTTGCTACATCAGGAGGCAGTGGATTTGGAAAGACTGTTTCTATGCTGCAGGGAAGTGTTGCAGAAGATACGAAGATGATTGAAGGAAAGCTGTTTGGTAGCAGAACAACGAAAGATGAGATAGCTTCTTGGATAGAAAGTCTTGTGTTATAAATTGATCGTTCTGTGAGCCATATTGAAATAAAAAAATCAGAATTGTATTTTGAAAAAAATACAAAATCAGAAAGAGGAAAATAGAATGAGTGTTATTTTTAAAAGAGTGAGTGTCAGGAAATACGAGGCGAAACCTGTAGAAGAAGAGAAAGTCAGGGAAATGATTCAAGCCGGATGTGCGGCACCATCTGCCGGTAATCAGCAGCCGTGGGAATTCTATATAGTGAGAAATCAAAGCATATTAGAAAAGCTTTCCAAAGTGCATCAGTATTCCGGCTTTGTCAAGGATGCTGATCTTGCAATTGTACCGTGTTACCGCATAGAGGGACTTTGGGCACCGCAGTATGCGCATATCGATATGGCGGCCTGTACCGAAAATATTTTGCTGAAGGCGACAGAATTGGGTTTGGGATGTACTTGGATTGGAATTGCGCCAGAGGAGGATCGGATGAAAACTGTAAAAGAAATTTTAAATCTTCCTAAAAACCTTGCTCCATTTTGTCTTATTCCGACTGGCTATCCGGCTGAAAGCCGCCCGCAGGAAAACAGATACGAGAAAAATAGAATTCATTTAGTTGAATGACCCGTTTAAACTGTAAGACAGTGAGAGAATTATGACAAAAATAAGCTTTGTACATGAAGAAACGACAGAAAGAAAAGGTGGGAAGATGAAAATTTTAGTGGTGGTCGATATGCAGAATGATTTTATTACCGGCAGTCTGGGAACAAAAGAGGCAGAAGCGATTGTGTCGAAAGTAGAGAAAAAAATTCGTTCTTTTGATGGAGAAATTATTTATACGCGCGATACTCATGAGCAAAATTATCTCAGAACACAGGAAGGAAAAAATCTACCGGTTGTCCACTGTATCAGGCAGACAGAAGGCTGGAATCTTCATCCGGCAATCGAAGCCCTGAGAGGAACTGCGCTTACAATTGACAAGCCAACCTTTGGCAGCAGTGAACTGGGTCTTTTTTTAGCGGAAAAAAATGACGCTCAGAAAATGAATGATGGGAAGGGTCTTGAATCAGTGACTTTTATTGGACTTTGTACGGATATTTGTGTGATTTCCAATGTTCTTCTTGTTAAAGCATTTTTACCGGAAGTTCCAATTTTTGTTGAGGAAGCGTGCTGTGCAGGTGTAACGCCGGAGAGTCATGCAAATGCAATTAAGGCAATGAAAGCCTGTCAGGTGCAGGTAATTTAGACTGAAGCACAAAGCAGGAAACATTAAAATTGAGCGGATAAACAAAAAAGTTTATCCGCTTTCTATTATTCTTAAAAATAAAAAGACAGT
>CALXBT010000096.1 GCA_944386585.1 uncultured Clostridia bacterium
TTCCTTCTATAATTTTGATTTCACTGCGGGTTCCCGCAGAACAGTCAAACAGCACATTGAATTGTATTATATCATCAGCCGTGCCTTATCGTCAATCTCATGATTTTTACCGTTGGCCTCTGCGCCAAATGGCCGCAGCTTGTCCAGCACTCTTGTTTTCAATATCTCCTTTCAGACTTTCTTTAATAATAGATGGTCAGAAAAAATCCTGCCCATAGACCGCCGCTGAAAATAAGCAGCGTCTGTAGACAGAAAAGTGCTGTAACAGCGATACCGTTTACTTGCCTTTTCCGCAGACTATGCCTTTTCTTTTCCACCGTTTCCTTTCTATTCTGCTTTTGCGCCTCTCCTTTTTCTTTTTGAGTTTCCATCTCATCATCCTCATGCAGAAGCACATCTGCTGCTACTCCAAACAAACAACTGATACGAAGAAGATGTTTTAAGTCCGGTAATGTTTTCCCGCTTTCCCAGCGCGAGACAGTTTGCCGTGATACCGACAAGTGTGCGGCAAGTTCTTCCTGTGATAATCCCGCTTGTTTTCTCAGTTTGAAAAGCTTTTCTGCAAAGATCATTTTGCTTCCTCCTTGTCTTTTATATGGATTCTTTCTTCTGTTTTTTATTTTTATTGTACTTCCCGAAGGTTTCTTTTTCTACCGCACGTGCTTTACAATTCCGCAAATTTCTGTAACATTTCTATAAAATTCATCAAATTAACTCTTTTTCAGTGATTTTTCAGTAAAAACTTCAATATTCAGAGAAAAGTTTTACGGATTATCCTCCATTTAGGAAATCCAACCTTGACACTCCCTATGCAGGGATAATATAATAAGTGGAAAAATGAATTACAAAGACCGGATAATCCTTTGATTATTCGGTTTTTACAGGTTGAGGTAAAAATTATGGAAAGAGAAAAACTAAAATCCCGGCTGGGATTCATCCTGATTTCGGCAGGATGCGCAATTGGAATCGGTAATGTATGGAAATTTCCTTATATGGCCGGTCAGGGAGGTGGAGGTGCTTTTGTACTGTTCTATATCATCTTCCTTGTAATCATGGGACTTCCAATTATGACAATGGAGTTTGCAGTTGGAAGAGCCAGTCAGAAAAGTCCGGTAAAAGCTTACTATGCACTTGAAAAACCCGGTCAAAAATGGCATATACATGGTTACATTACACTGATCGGATGTTATCTTTTAATGATGTTCTATACAACTGTTACCGGCTGGATGCTGCACTATTTTTATTTGACGGCATCGGGCAAATTTACAGGACTTGATGCAGATGCTATCGCCGGCGTATTTGATGCAATGCTGGGTCAGCCGCTTGTTATGGGCGGATGGATGCTCCTTGTTGTAATCATCGGCATCTTAATCTGTTCCCGCGGTCTTCAAAATGGTCTTGAAAAGATTACTAAAGTAATGATGATTTCGCTGCTTGGTATTATGGTCATTCTTGCAATCAACAGCTTTACGCTCGACGGAGCAAAGGAAGGACTCCGTTTCTATCTGATTCCGGATTTCGGCCGTATGAAAGATGTTGGCATAATCTCAACCATTGCCGGTGCAATGAATCAGGCATTTTTTACATTGAGTCTCGGCATCGGCGCTATGGCGATTTTCGGGAGCTATATCGACAAAAAAAGATCGCTTCTCGGAGAATCGCTTAACATTGCACTGCTCGATACCTTTGTTGCAATTACCGCCGGTCTTATCATCTTCCCGGCCTGCTTTACATTTAATGTAGATCAAACATCAGGTCCAAACCTGATTTTTATAACGCTGCCAAATATTTTTAACAATATTCCGCTTGGAAGATTATGGGGAAGCCTGTTCTTTATTTTCATGTCATTTGCAGCATTTTCAACAATCCTTGCCGTATTTGAAAATATCATTTCCTGCGGCATGGAGCTGACCGGATGGAGCAGAAAAAAATCAAGTGCGGTAAATGCTGTCCTGATTGCAGTGCTGTCTCTCCCTTGTGTACTCGGCTACAATGTTCTAAGCTGGGACGGCTTTGCCGTATTCGGAGGAGCAGTACTCGATTTTGAAGATTTCCTTGTCAGCAATATTTTGCTTCCGCTCGGCTCTCTTGTCTATCTGCTGTTCTGTGTAACCAGATACGGCTGGGGATGGGATAATTTTAAAGAAGAAGCAAACACAGGAAAAGGACTGAAGATACAAAACTGGATGAGACCGTACATTACTTTCATCCTTCCTCTCATCGTACTTTCCATCTTCGCATTCAGTCTGTACGATAAGTTCTTTTAAAACACTGTTTTAACAAATATAGAAAGCCCCTCTTTAATTATGGCTTCTTGAGAAAAACAGCATTATCTGTTTTTCCTATGTACCATTCAAAAAGGGGGGCTTTTTTATCTATACTTTCTTCGTTCATTCTTTATGCTGTTTTTTCCACTCTTTAATCTGCCGGAGCCGTTCCTGAAACTTCGCTTCTGTTCCTTGCTCAGTAGGAAGATAGTATTCCCTGTCTGCCAGCGAGTCCGGCAGGCACTGCATCGCTGTCAGCTTTTCTTCTGTATCGTGTGAATACTGATAACCCTTTCCATAATTCAGCTCCTTCATCAATCGAGTCGGCGCATTTCTGATTACAAGAGGAACTGGCTCTGAAAGCTGTGTCAGTGCATCCTTTTTGGCCTGCTCATAGGCAATATAAAGTGCATTTGATTTCGGCACCATCGACAAATAAATCACTGCTTCTGTTAGGTTAACGGTACATTCGGGCATACCGATAAAATGGCAGGCCTGATATGCCGCCACTGCAATTTCAAGTGCCCGCGGATCGGCAAGTCCGATATCTTCACTGGCAAATCGTATAACGCGGCGTGCAACATAAAGCGGATC
>CALXBT010000097.1 GCA_944386585.1 uncultured Clostridia bacterium
AAAGAAGATACTCTGTTTTTATTTTTTTTTTTTTTTCGGCTTAAAGGTAAAATTATAATGTATAAGCTGTTTGCGGACAGAGGATACATTAGGGGAGGGATTATTATTGAATAGGGAAAGCGAATTGATACTTGTAATCAATCCGGGTTCTACTTCAACGAAAGCGGCGCTTTTCTGCGGTAGCAGAAAGATCAGTTCAGTTTCATTGGAACATACAGCTGAGGAACTGGCGCAGTACAGTGATGTTTTAGCGCAAAAAGATTTTCGAAAAGAGGCAGTACTGGGCTATCTTCAGCAGGAAGGAGTCTTGCTTACAGATCTTGCTGCGATTGCAGCGCGCTGCGGTGCGGTAGTGCCGCTGGAGAGCAGAGCATATCTTGTGAATGAGAGACTTATTGAGGCAGTAAAAAACAGCGATGCGCCTCATCCTGCAAATTTGGCACCAATTATCGCCTATGAGTTTTGCTGTGAAGCGGGAGGAGATCTGACAGCCTATATCTACGACGGAGTATCGTGTATGGGAACGCCGGAAGAAATTTATCAGATAACGGGAATTGAGGATTTTGAAAAACCGTTTTATACGCATGTACTGAATAGCAAGGCGGTCGCTTGGGAACAAGCGCGCCGTGAGGGGGCAGGACCTGAGGATCGAAATTATATTGTGGCGCATCTTGGCGGCGGAATTACTGTCAATCTGCTGCAGGGCGGACGAATTATTGATTTTGTGGGCGACGATGAGGGTGCGTTTTCACCGGAGCGTTCGGGAGGTCTTCCCGTGCGCCGGTTAGTAGACCTCTGCTATTCCGGTAAATATACAAGAGAAGAAATGCAGAAACTCTTGAAAGGACGGGGCGGTTTTATGTCGTATCTCGGTACGAATGATTCGCGCGAAGTTGAGCGAAGGATTGAAGACGGAGACGAGAAAGCGAGACTGATTTATGAAGCGATGGCGCTGCAGATATCAAAAGATATCGCATCGCTTACGGCAGTTGTTTCCGGAAAGGTAGATAGAATTATTTTAACCGGCGGCATGGCTCATTCAAAGGCACTAATTGAAAAGATCAGGATGCGCGTAGGATTTCTGGCGCCGATTGCAGTGCTTGCCGGAACTTTTGAGATGGAGGCTTTGGCCGGCGGCATCCTGCGGGTGCTGCGGGGTGAGGAGGAGTATCGCTTCTTGTAGGGACAAGCACTTGGGACTCCACCGTCTTTAAGATTGTAAAAATAGTTACAGCAGTAATTAGTTGCAGTGAAAGAGGAAAAGCTTATGAATGTTAAACCTGTATGGAAATTCTTAGCGATTGTTTTTGTCTCAGTATTGACAGTCTGTTCTGCCGTTACCTGTTATTTTGATTTAGACGGCAGTGTTGAAGTAAAGGATATCTGGCGGATGCGGGAATACAGCGGAGAAAATGGCTTTGTAATTATGCTGCCGCGTGAAAATGAGCTTCCTGCAATTGCAAATGGAATTGTTCATGGAGTTGAGGACCAGAACAGCCAGACGCAGGAGGAAATACCGCCTGTTGTTTCTGAACCGCCCCTTCCATCGTGGCAGCCGTCTGGAGAATATACTGAGATTGACAGGTTGATTCTCGTCAATAAAGAATACCCGGTCGATCAGAATTATATTCCGGCTGACTTAGTGCAGTTGGAGTACCGCGCATCAAATAGGAGCGCTGAATGGCAGGTAATGACGCGTGAGGCGGCTGATGCTTTCAATCAACTGTGCTCGGATGCACTGCTTGAAGGTTATGAAATTGTTGTTACGACGGCATATCGTTCTTATGAGTTTCAGAGCTATCTTTACAATAGCTATGTAGAAAAGGACGGACAAGCGGCTGCGGATATGTACAGTGCGCAGCCTGGCAAGAGTGAGCATCAAACCGGACTTGCAGCCGATGTCTCTTCGCCGTCCGTGCAGTACCGGCTGACAAGCGAGTATGGCGACACTGCAGAAGGAAAGTGGCTTTCGGAAAATTGCTATAAATACGGATTTATTCTGCGGTATCCGAAAGGAAAAGAGGAGATTACCGGCTACATCTATGAGCCGTGGCATATCCGCTATGTCGGACAAGAGGCGGCAAAAGAAATATGGGAAACGGGTGTTGCGCTGGAAGAGTATCTTGGAAAAGTGCCGGACAGTATGAGTACAGAGACGAATTACAGTGCGGCTATAGATGAAATTGCGGATGATGACAGATAAGAAAAAAGGGTTTTACAGAGCGGCGGCAGGGTTTTGCAGAAAGACTGTACTTGAATCTGCGAAAAACAGTTGTCAAATGCCGTAATATAATATAAAATATATGTTTATCAAAACCGTATACTTTTACGAAGAAAAGCGGATATCAGCAGATTGGCATTTTTGTCAAGTAGGAGAAAAGCAGGAGGAAAATATGGCGCAATTCTATAAAGAACCATCGAGAACATTCAGTGAATATCTTTTGATACCGGGGTATTCTTCAAAGGAATGCAAAGTAGAAAATGTGAGTCTCAAAACGCCGATCACAAAATTTAAAAAAGGTGAGGAACCGGCGCTCAGCATGAATATTCCGCTTACATCGGCGGTGATGCAGTCGGTTTCAGGCGATAATCTGGCGATTGCGCTGGCAAAGGAAGGCGGCATTTCATTTATCTTTGTGTCTCAGCCGATTGAAAGTCAGGCTGCGATGGTAAGAAGGGTCAAGAGCCACAAAGCAGGGTTTGTGCGAAGCGATTCCAATATTCGTCCTGATCAGACGCTGGCAGATATTTTGGCGTTGAAGGAGCGCTCTGGACATTCAACCGTAGCTGTTACTGATGACGGAACGCCAGAGGGAAAAATGGTAGGGCTTGTAACTTCAAGAGATTACCGGGTGAGCAGGATGCCGCTTGATATGAAAGTCAGCGAGTTCATGACGCCGTTTGAAAAGCTTATTACGGCACGCGAGGGAATTACGCTTTCAGAGGCAAACGATATCCTCTGGGACCACAAACTGAACGCACTTCCGATTATTGATGAAAATCAGCGGTTGATGTCGTTTGTATTCCGCAAGGACTATGATTCTCACAAGGAAAATCCAAGTGAACTGCTTGATTCGCATAAGCGATATGTTGTCGGTGCAGGAGTGAATACGCGTGATTATGAGGAAAGAATTCCAGCGCTTGTAGAAGCTGGCGCGGACATTCTCTGCATTGATTCTTCGGAGGGGTATTCCGAATGGCAGAAAGAGACGATTGCGTTTGTCCGCCGAAAGTATGGGGAAAGCGTGAAGATCGGGGCTGGAAATGTAGTGGACAAAGAAGGGTTCTATTTCCTTGCAGAGGCTGGTGCAGACTTTGTGAAAGTTGGCATTGGCGGGGGCTCAATCTGTATTACGAGAGAAACTAAAGGAATTGGACGCGGACAGGCTACAGCAATTATTGATGTAGCAGAAGCGAGAAACGAATATTTTGAAAGGACCGGCATTTATATTCCAATCTGCAGTGACGGCGGGCTGGTTTATGATTATCATATGACGCTGGCACTGGCAATGGGCGCAGATTTTCTAATGCTGGGAAGATATTTTGCGAGATTTGATGAATCCCCGACCAATAAGCTGAATCTTAACGGTACTTATGTTAAAGAATATTGGGGAGAGGGCAGTAACCGTGCAAGAAACTGGCAGCGTTATGATATGGGAGGAGACAGCAAGCTGAGCTTTGAGGAGGGTGTTGATTCTTATGTGCCATATGCTGGTCCGCTTAAAGATAATGTGCAGCTTTCTCTTAGCAAGGTGAAATCAACGATGTGCAACTGCGGAACACTGACTATTGCGGAGCTTCAGAAAAATGCCAAGATTACGCTTGTTTCGGCAACCAGCATTGTCGAGGGCGGAGCGCATGATGTTATCCTAAAGGATACTTCAAACAATGTGCGGTAGTGAATAGAAAACAGCAGTCCGGTGCTGAACGGGAGTTCAGTATCGGACTGTAATTATTGCAGGGAAAGGAAACAAAAATGAACGAAGAAATCATCATACTGGATTTCGGCGGACAGTACAGTCAGCTGATTGCGAGACGCATCCGGGAATGCAGTGTTTATTGTGAAGTGCATCCTTATACGCTTTCAGCAGCGGAAATAAAGGCGAAAAATCCAAAGGGAATTATTTTTACCGGCGGGCCAAACAGCGTTTACGGCGCTGACTCGCCGCAGTGTGACATGGCGGTATATGAGCTTGGTATTCCGATTCTCGGAATATGCTACGGTGCACAGCTTCTGGCGCATCAGCTTGGGGGCAGAGTGGAGACAGCGCCTGTTTCGGAATACGGAAAAACAGAGGTGGAAGTCTTTACGGATTCGGTGCTTTTTCGGAAGATTACCGGAGAAAAGAATTTGCCGGCAAGATCGGGTGCTGTCAAGACGATTTGCTGGATGAGCCATACGGATTATATATCGCAGGTGCCGGACGGATTTACTGTAACGGCCTGCACGCCAGTTTGTCCAGCAGCGGCGATGGAACATCCGGAAAAGAGATTTTATGCCGTTCAGTTCCATCCAGAGGTCGTACATTCAAAGGAAGGTATGAAGATGCTGCGCACATTTTTAGAGGATGTCTGCAGATGCAGCGGCAGCTGGAGAATGGATTCGTTTGTAGAAACGGCAGTTGCTGATATTCGGAAGAAGGTAGGCAGCGGCAAAGTGCTGTGTGCTCTTTCGGGCGGTGTGGATTCATCAGTTGCAGCGGTGCTTCTTTCCAAAGCTGTAGGAAAGCAGCTGACCTGTGTTTTTGTCGATCACGGTCTTTTGCGCAAGGACGAAGGAGACGAAGTGGAGGCAGTCTTTGGGCCGAAGGGTCCGTATGCTCGCAATTTTATCAGGGTCAATGCGCAGGATCGCTTTTATGAAAAACTGGCGGGGATTGAAGAGCCGGAGCAAAAGCGGAAAGTTATCGGTGAAGAATTTATCAGAGTATTTGAAGAGGAAGCAAAAAAGATCGGCACGGTTGATTTTCTTGTGCAGGGAACGATCTACCCTGATGTGATTGAAAGCGGACTTGGAAAGTCAGCCGTGATTAAATCACATCATAATGTAGGCGGTTTACCGGATTTTGTAGATTTTAAAGAGATTATTGAGCCGCTGAGAATGCTGTTTAAGGATGAGGTGCGAAAAGCGGGGCTTGAGCTTGGGATTCCGGAGCATCTTGTTTTTCGTCAGCCATTTCCGGGACCGGGACTTGGAATTCGTATTATTGGCGAGGTGACGCCGGAAAAAGTGCGGATTGTGCAGGAGGCAGACGCCATTTACCGGCAAGAAGTGAAAAATTTTGGTCTTGACCAAAAGCTGAATCAGTATTTTGCAGCACTGTCCAATATGCGTTCAGTGGGTGTGATGGGAGATTTTCGTACATACGACTATGCGGTAATACTGCGTGCGGTAATGACAACTGATTTTATGACAGCGGAGATCGCGGAGCTTCCGTGGGAACTGATTGGAAAGGTAACAAGCCGTATTGTGAATGAGGTCAAAGGTGTAAGCCGAGTGCTTTATGACTGTACGCAAAAACCGCCGGCGACGATTGAATTTGAATAATATTTAACATAAAAAACGCCTTTACAGGAGTTTTTTTGTTTTTAATAGTAGATTAGACAGATAAGAGACAGGACATTATTCATATAACTATTTTTATGTTGTTCATAAATAAAGAAAAATTAGATAGGGTTAGTTAGTGAAAATATGCTGAAAGCCGGGCGTATGGGGAGAAAAACAATTGGGAGAGTTTGCTCGATAGACTTGGGAGATGCAGAATCTAAAAAAGAATAATGAAAAATCTTATGCATAGAGTATAGAGGGAAAAATCTTTTTTTTCGCAAAAAACTGAAAATTTAATTTATTCAGATATTGATAAAATGTTTTTTATATTTTATAATATATTTATTATATTAAATGAAAGACATCTTAAAAGGAGGAACATTCAATGATTAAAAAGCAAGGTACATTTATGAAGTATATGCGCCTTATAACGCTTGGATATGTCGGAGGAACGATATACTGTCTTATGTATATAAGATATGTGTTCTATGATCAGATGATGGCACTTATGAACTGTACAAACGCGCAGCTGGGACTTTTAAATTCTACATCATCGATCATAAGTCTGTCTCTATTTCTTGTAGGACCTTTCCTGGCAGATAAGTTTGACGCAAAGAGAGTTATCACATTTGCTATTGGCGGAATAACAGTGCTTACATTTATCTTTGCAATTTTTGTATCTAACTATAGCATAGCACTTGTTATATGGGGTCTTCAGCCGGTAATATTAATGTCTTACTGGGCATGTCTTGTTAAGTACATCAATAATCTTGGCGGTGAAGGTGAATCAGGAAACAGCTTTGGTACATATTACTTGATTAATGGGCTTTCCGGAGCACTTGGAAATGCAATTCCACTTGCAGTTTCACAAAAATTTGGATTCCAGGGAGCAATGGTAACGCTTGGCATAATGACCCTTATTGGAACTGTTCTCGCGCTTCTTTTCCTTGAAAATGAAAAAGATCTTGCGGCGAGGGGCGTAAATCTTAAGGGAGATGAGCCAATCCGTATTAAGTATATTCTTGATGCGATTAAATGGCCGGGATTTTGGATTTTAGGTCTTGCTTATCTTGCAACATATACACTGTATTCAAATGTATCCTATTTTAATCCGTATCTTATCAATGTAATTGGAATAGATCCAAATGCATCATCCGTATATTCAATTATCAGATCGTATGGTGCAATGCTGGTTGCCCCGCTTGGCGGTGTCATGGCTGATAAAGTATTTAAGTCTACATCAACATGGTATATTGTAGCGTTTTCTATTTCAGCGGTCATGTTTGCAATACCACTTTTCTTTAACGAAAATTCAAATCCGACGCTCGTGTCGATTTATTCAGTGCTGCCATCTATTGTAGTGTTTGCACTTTATTCAGTGACATATTCCATTTTGAGGGAGCTTCACATAAATCCTATTGTAGCGGGAACTGTAATCGGTATTAGCGGCAAGCTTTCTTTGATAAATGATGGAATATACCCTCCGATGTTTGGTTCATGGCTTGATAAATTCGGAAATCAGGGATTTACCTATATATTTATGTTCCTCATCGGAAATTGCATCTTTGGTATTTTAATAGCACTTTGCGCGAAGAGGCTGGATAAACAGTGTAAGATGGGTAAGAAGGTAATGACGGTTGGAGGAAAGGCTCCGACGGAAGTAGCGTAAGCAAAATAAGTGAGAAAGAATGGCTGTGATAGCTGAGTTTTTCATGTGAATAGAAAAGGCTCTAATCTTAACTGATTAGAGCCTTTTTAGGTTTTGAGATTCAGTATTTTACAAAATATGAAATGGAAAATCAATAGGTGGATTTTTCTTTGTATGATATAATGTAGATGACTAGGATATCAATGAATTAAAATTTACGAAGGAAAAATATTATGAATACTCCTACATTAAAAACAGACAGACTGATTTTAAGAAAATTTACAGAAGGAGATATGGAAGCTCTTTTTCTAATTCTCAAAGATGAAGAAGTTAACAAATTTTTGCCTTGGTATCCTATAAAAAACATTGATGAAACTCGAAAATTTTATGAAGAAAAATATGCTGCAAAGTATAAAAAGCTGCAAGCATATTCCTATGCTATCTGCCTGAAAAGAGATAATTTTCCGATTGGCTACATTAAAGTCGATATGGAAGAACATCACGATTTCGGCTTTGCACTCTGCAAGGAGCTTTGGCATCAAGGGATTGTTACAGAAGCAAGTAAAGCCGTGGTGGAGCAGGTAAGAAAAGATGGTCTTCCATATATTACAGCAACTCACGATAGAAATAATCCGAGAAGCGGAACTGTCATGCAGAAAGTTGGAATGAAATACTGTTATTCATATGAGGAGCGGTGGCAGCCTAAAAATATTCCGGTAATATTCAGAATGTATCAGCTCAATTTTACTGTAAATAATGATTTTGTTTATAAAAAATACTGGGATATGTATGATAATCATTTTATTGAAGAATTGTAAGCTGATTAAATAGTATAAAATTAGGATTTGGGAGGGATAAGAACCTTGATTAAAAAGGCCGAAACTTGTGACTTGGAGCGATTGGCAAATTTAGCTGCTTTCATGTGGAAAAATCATACGACTCAAGATTTAATAGACGAATTTTCAGGAATTATGCTAAAAGGAAATGCACAGTTTTTCTTACAATATGAACATGATATACCTGTTGGATTTGCACAATGTCAATTAAGAAATGACTATGTAGAGGGTACAGCTACGAATCCAGTCGGATACTTGGAAGGTATTTTTATCAGAGAAGATTACCGCCATAAAGGATATGCTAGAGAATTGTTAAGCGCCTGTGAAGAATGGGCGAAGATGAATGGCTGCGTAGAATTTGCAAGCGATTGTGAAATGGACAATGATAATGGTTTTGCGTTTCATAAGGCTATGAATTTTACAGAAGTAAATCGAATCATTTGTTTTACAAAGAAATTATAAAATTTCGATGTTATAAGGGTATTAAAATAATAAATTGAAGAGAGCAGGTATAAAAATTATGAAAAATTATTACGGCAGTTTATGCACAGAAATGTATGAGATTTTACACAAGGAAGCTCCGGAAGATGAATTATCTTTCTATCTTTCTTACGCAGAAAAGGGCATGTCTATCTTAGAACCTTTATGCGGCAGCGGGAGATTCTTAGTTCCTTTTCTTCAAAGGGGGGTTTGATATATGCGGAATGGATTTATCTATGGAAATGATCGCAAAATTGAAAGAAAAAGCTCCTGATGCCAAGGTAATCCAAGAAGATATAATAGAATATGATTCAGAAGAAAAGTTTGATTATATTTTTATATCCTCTGGCTCAGTATCTTTGTTTACGGATATGAAAATATGCAGAGCGATTTTGCAAAAAATGAAATGCTTGCTGAAAAAAGACGGCAAATTCGTTTTTGCTGTTGATACAGTTGCAGATAGATGTCCTGACAGCTCTGACTATCACACTTTAACCTCTGTGAAAACCAAAGAAAGGTTTAATTTAATTCTTAAAGGAAAGAGTTATTATGATGAGAAAACTCAAACTCAATATTCTCCAAGTATTTATGAGTTATATAATGGAACGATATTGTTGCAACGCGAAGAAATGGATTTTCAAACCCATCTTTACAAATTGGGTGAAATGGAGCAGCTTTTAGATGAAATAGGGTTCAGGGAAGTAAAGGTATATTGTTCTTATGATAAAATGGTAGCAGAAGATAACCAGGCGGAGATGTTTTTATATGAGTGCTCTCTTTGACAGATCCCAGCTTGCTGATGGTTTGGGGTATTTTAGGTAAAAAATTTATTATTACAGGTATAAGAAAAGTTTTATAGAAGTGGATATCTGTTTTCTATGATTTTTGCAATTTCTTGCACTTTGTGTGGAACGGGGGACAGAAATATGCTGCTTCATAAAAGAGAGAAATTTTACAGCTTAATGTTTTAATATGTTTCCATAGGAAAGGAGAATTATTATGGAACTGATAAAGCTTACAAACGATAATTTAGAGAAGGAACATATCTGCTGTGCGATATCTAATAACAAAGATATCCAGGTTCTGTCTAAAAAGAATTGGCTTAAAGATAGATTTGACGAAGGTCTTGTATTTTTGAAATGCAATGTGCGCGGAAAATGCTTTATCGAATATATTCCGGCTGAATATGCATGGGCACCTATTGAAGCGCCAAGTTATATGTACATAAACTGTCTTTGGGTATCGGGACAGTTTAAAGGAAAAGGATATTCTAATCTACTGCTGGATGAATGTATAAAGGATAGCAAAGAGAAAGGGAAAAAGGGGATTGCAGTGCTATCCTCAAAAAAGAAACTTGGTTTTCTATCTGATCAGAAGTATATGAAATACAAGGGTTTTGAAACGATTGATACAGCAGAGCCATACTTTGAACTGATGTATTTGCCTTTTGACAAAAATGCTGATAGACCAAAATTTAAAGATTGTGTAAAACAGCAGCAGGCTATGAAGCATGGATTTTCTCTGTATTATACGAATGCTTGCCCGTTTACGGAAAAGTATGTTCCTGTTTTATCGGATATTGCAAAGGCACACGGCGCAGAAATGGAAGTGATACATATCACTTCAAAAGAACAGGCGCAGAGCAGCCCCTCGCCGTTTACCACATTTTCTCTCTATTATAACGGTGAATTTATTACACACGAGATTCAGTCGGAAAAGAAATTTGAAAAGATACTTGCAGACAGAGGGCTATAATTTGCTGAAGGCTTAGGGTCTTCCGGCAAGTGAAATAAAAGACATTTCTATGAGGGGGCATCATTCTCCTATTTTCAGGAAAAGGGATACTCATTTTTGACAAACAATATGATTTTTGATAGTATTACAGTACATAATCCAGAAAAGCGGAGCTGCTTTTATCTAAAAGGATCGAAAGAGCACATTCTTTATCTGGAGGAAAATCCGGCAGTGCGCAGGCAAAGCGCTTAATTTTTTCTGAGATGACAGGACAGATGATATGGAAGAACTAGAGTGTATGGAAATACAGAATAAAGAGCGTAAACGAAATGACGGTGAGATGCTTAAGTAGATAGAGTCTTAAATAAGAGGCCTGTCAAAGGTGCAGATATAAAGGGAGAAATGAACATAAAAGGATCTGAGAGGAGAACAAGATGAACAAAAAGCTGCAAAAAGTAACAGAACGGATTCTTCGTCTGCCGGAAGTGAAATCTTTTGGTGTGATCGGAGATCCTGGCTGCGAGGGGCTTGGAATTTACAATATGAAAGTTTACGCCGGAGCGCTTGAAGAAAGTTCAAAGGATGATATTACACTGATTGCGGGTGACCTGGTGCCAGCAGGAAATCATCAGTTTTACAGGGCGATCAGTCTGATTACAGAGGAAATTGCAGAAAATGATGTTTATGTGCTTAGAGGAAATCACGATACGGGGGAGTATGAGGAATATTTTGGATTTCATAACTATGCGATCATAGCGGATGGCTTTGCGATTATTGTCGTTGATAATGCTATGAGAGCTTTTGAAAACACGGGACTTGCACTTGTAAGAGAAGTGCTTGCGATGGAAGATGTAGAGCGGGCAGTACTGGCATTTCACATTCCGGTGCCGAATCATTTTATCCGAAATTCTGTTTCTGAAGAAGAATTTGAGCGTCTGAGGGAAGCGTATACGCCATGGAAAGAAAAAGTGAAATATTTATTATTCGGACATGTTCATTCTCGCTTTGTGGATGAAATTGATGGAATTCCGTGTATCTGTACCGGAGGTGGCGGTGCCATGATCGAAGATGTTTCGGATGATATCAGAGCGTGGGATGTAGAGCATCACATTGTTCATTTTTTTATGAAAGGCGGAGAACTTCAGTACAGGATTGTGAATCTTTCGGAGGATTGCTATAAACGTGAACGGAAAAACCGCGTGCTGAAGGATCAGCTGGAAGAAACGGTAAAAAATGAAATGATGGCACACCTGAAATATATGATATTTTCGGACCGTGCAAAACGGCGCGGTGCTTATGAGATAGCAAATTTGTTTGAGGCGCTGGCGAAATCGGAATATCATCATGCACGCAATTTTTATTCTGTACTGGAGCGTCCGGCGGCATTTCAGGAATCGGTAAAGACTTTTATTCCACAGGAAAATTTTGAATATGAGCAGCTGTATCCACTGATGGCAGCATATGCTGATCAGCAAAAGGCACCGTTGGCCCGTCGTGCTTATGCTGGTGCGAGCGTAACAGAAAAAGTGCATGCTGCGCTTCTTTCAGAAGCGCAGAGTCTTGAAACATTCTGCAAATCAGTGATTTATGTCTGTTCAACCTGTGGTCATGTGATGACTGGAGAAGGACTTCCTAAGAGGTGTCCAGTCTGTGGAAGTCCCGAGAAAAGATATGAAAAATTTACAGCGGACAGCACAGGGAAAATGTGATAGAGGAAAAAGTTCTGAAAAATGTACTATGACTATGAAGGAATCCTGCGCATACTTCTTTTTACTGCTGCTCTTGTAAACATGATGATGTGTCTACCTTCGATAATGCAGAAATAATGAAAAAGAGAAATCAGTTTAGACTGATCGATGGTGAAGATCTTGAAAGTCTGAAAGGAGAATATTAATGGCCGAAAGGAGGCTTATAGAACGCGCTGTTCTGCTTGACAGTGGGACATTGACTTACCAGCTTGAACGAAAACCGGTAAAAAATATGAACTTGCGGATCTCCCGCGACGGCAGCGTTTATGTCTCAGCAAACCAGAATATTTCAGTTGCGGTAATCGATGCTTTTGTCATCAGCAAAGAGGTATTTATTCGACGGGCAATCGAGCATTTTCATAAGCGGAAGACATTGGAAATACCGCCGAAAGAGATGACAGACGGTGCCGCTTTTTATCTTTTGGGAAGATTGCATCGTCTGCGTTTTCTGTTATCAGAAAACGGTGAAAAAGAAACTGTATGGCAAAATGGTGAAGTTTTTTTTGTAAAAGTAAAGGACTTAGAAAATTCTGTGCATAAACAGCGTCTTTTAGAAAAATATTTTCACGAACGGTGTATGATTCTGATCAGAGAGATTTTTTCTGAACTATATCCGGCAATTGAGGTGTACGGGGTTCTGCGGCCACACTTCAGGCTGCGGACAATGCGTTCATGCTGGGGGACCTGCATGCCGAAAAAAGGAATTATCACACTAAACCGACGGCTTTTTGGAGCACCGCGAAGCTGCATTGAGTATGTCATTATGCATGAGCTGTGCCATTTGCTTTATCCGAACCATTCCAAACAGTTCTATGCTTTTTTGGAAAAAATGATGCCGGATTTTCGGATAAGGAAGAAGATATTGACGGACGGCTTTTGTTAGGAATAGTATAGAAATGTTCGCATGCTTAGAATTCTGCCCGGAGGTTAAAATCGTTGTTTTTTTATGACGAAGAATTTTTGAAGTGTTAAACAAGGGTGGAAGAAATTCTGTAAAGGAATGACAACAATGCAGCATTGAGGACGAAACTGTGGTATAATTCATGAAGAAAGAAAAGCGAAGCTTTGTTGTCTGTTATCAGGATACAGTGTGCTGAATTTAGGCTGTGATTGCGGCCTGTCAAAGCGCAGGTATTTGGCTGACGATCTAAAATACACAGGGATTGTAATAATGCAGCTAAAGAAGCTATGGCTGGTTTTTCATTTTGATAGAACCATGAGGGACACTTATATCAATGCTTTTGTGCTTTTAAAATAGAAAAAATTAGGAGAGCTGACTAAAAGCTAAAGTCAGAAAAAAGAATTGGAGAAACAGAGGAGGAACTATGATGAGTAAGAACGAACGGCCGGAGGATATGCATCGGATTACAACGCCTGCGCTTGCGGAAGCATTTATTGAAAAGCAGACGGCGGAAATTAGAGCACAGGTGGGTGATAAAAAGGTGCTTCTTGCATTGTCAGGCGGAGTAGATTCGTCAGTAGTAGCGGCGCTTTTAATTAAAGCTGTTGGAAATCAGCTGGTGTGCGTTCATGTGAATCATGGATTGCTTCGGAAAGGTGAACCAGAGCAGGTAGTAGAGGTGTTCCGCAATCAGATGAACGCAAATTTGATTTATGTTGATGCGACGGATCGTTTTTTGGATAAGCTTGCTGGTGTTGCTGATCCGGAGCAAAAACGTAAGATCATCGGAGCAGAGTTTATCCGTGTTTTTGAAGAGGAGGCGCGGAAGATTTCTGATATTGAATTTTTAGCGCAGGGAACGATTTATCCGGATATTCTGGAAAGCGACGGTATTAAGGCTCATCATAATGTCGGTGGTCTGCCGGAGGATCTGAAGTTTGAACTTGTAGAGCCGGTAAGACTGCTTTATAAAGATGAGGTGCGGGTTGTAGGAAAATCTTTGGGGCTGCCTGATTCGATGGTCTATCGTCAGCCATTTCCTGGACCGGGACTTGGCGTACGCTGTTTAGGATCGATTACGCGCGACAGGCTGGAGATTGTGCGTGAATCGGATGCGATTTTGCGGGAAGAGTTTGCGAAGAATGGACTAGAGGGAAAAGTATGGCAGTATTTTACGGCTGTTCCGGATTTTAAATCGGTTGGGGTAGCAGATGGAAAGCGGACTTTTGCGTATCCGGTAATTATCCGCGCAGTGAATACGGTCGACGCGATGACGGCGACAGTTGAGGATGTTCCGTTTTCACTGCTTCAGCATATTACAGAGAGAATCACTCACGAGGTGGAGGGCGTAAACAGAGTATTATATGATCTGACGCCGAAACCGGTGGGGACGATTGAGTGGGAGTAAGCAGCAAAGTACAAAACCCCGTGATAGCAAGAACTGATGAAGTTGCTATTGATATTAAACTGATATCGGCAACTGTGTTTTCATGACAGTTTCAATTTGAAGAAATCCTTTGATGTTGGATGTTTTATTCAACATCAAGGGATTTTTTATTCTTTCACGTAGAAGTGAAGAGCATTTTTCTGTATAGCGCATAGTGCATTTTAAAGTAAGGTAAACTAAAGAGAAAAGCGGCCGCAGAGAGATTAGTTTCAGTGGCAGAAATCGATCAGAAAGGAAAAAGTGCTATGAACGACAGAAAGATAATAGAGAAAAAACTTAAAGATTTT
The DNA here is from genome assembly GCA_944386585.1 of uncultured Clostridia bacterium. Taxonomy (GTDB): domain Bacteria; phylum Bacillota; class Clostridia; order Peptostreptococcales; family Anaerovoracaceae; genus QAKD01. Next base: position 14,630 of record CALXBT010000097.1, read on the forward strand.
ACGGAGAATTTGTGCCGTGAGGAAAAGAGTGAAGGAACTATTGAAAAATATTTGTGCGATTTAAGACAGTTTGCAGAATGGATGCGGGAAAAACCAATTACAAAGAACTGCATCATCATCTGGCGAGAAGAGCTGCTCTTGCGTGGCTATAAGCCAGCAACTGTAAATGGAAAGATTGCAGCGCTGAATAAGGCATTTGCCTTTTGGGGCTGGAATGATTTGAAGGTTAAAGCATTAAAAGTGCAACGACAATTGTTTCGGGAACAGTCTCGTGAACTGACACGGGAAGAATATGAGCGTCTGGTCAGAACAGCTCAAAATTTGAAAAAGGAGCGGCTGGCTCTTGTGATAGAGACAATGTGCGCGACGGGGATTCGAGTTTCAGAATTGCGCTATATTACCCGCGAGGCTATTGAAAACGGCAGAACAGAGATCAGAATGAAAGGGAAAATCCGTACTATTCTAATTTCGGGTAAGCTTTGCCGAAAGTTATCGCGATATGCGCAAAAGCAGAAAATTACAGCAGGAGAGATTTTTATTACTGCAAAGGGAAGCAGTCTTTCAAGAAAACAGATTTGGGCAGAAATGAAAAAGCTGTGTAAGGCAGCCAATGTGGAAGATTCTAAGGTATTTCCACATAACTTGAGACATCTGTTTGCACGCTGTTTTTATCGTGTATGCCGTGATATTGTCAGGTTAGCAGATGTTCTTGGACACACGAATGTAGAGACGACGCGTCTTTATTTGATTTCTACTGGTATTATGCATGAAAAAACATTAGAACAGCTGCATCTGATTTTATAGGACAGAATATTTCTTTTGTCTGCTGAAAAATGCATAGGTCCCTGAAATTTTATATTTTATATCATAGCGTTTATCAAATACATATAAAAATAGAGTCGTGAAAAAGACCGTTCCTGTGTGCAGCTTGTAACGGTTGATTTTTATTGCTATTTCATTGATTTTTTCGACAAAATATACTACAATAACAGACAATAAGATAAAACTTATCTTACTTGTTGCATGGGGGATGCGACAAAAGAAATATTTTGTCAAGAAATAGGGAGGGAAACATGATAAAGAGGCTTTTATCTTTATTTGTGCTGCTTTTTATTCTTGTAACAGCACTGCCGGCGGCAGTGTCAGCAGACACAAATGTGGCGGAAGTAAACGGAACGCCGTATGCATCTTTGCAGGATGCGCTGGTAGCAGCGCAAAATGCGGCGCAGAACGGAGAAACTGTGAATATCAAACTGCTTAGTGATATTGCAGGAACAGACAATCAATACATAGATATTCCGGAGGGAATGACCGTCATTTTAGACTTGAACGGATATGCATTGATTGGCAGAAATGCAGGTGCATTTATTAAAAATCATGGAAATCTGACTGTAAATGATGAAAGCAGGGAAGAAAGCGGACGGATTTATACAACGAATATTGAAGGACAGGGACGCTGTGCAGTTGAGAATTACGGAACATTGATTATCAATTCAGGCACTTTTGGTGATAAGGATACAAATAAAACAAATGCCAACGATGTGCAGCGCGGAAATGCTATTCGTAATTACGGAACGGCTACGATTAACGGCGGTAATTTTACTGCCTGTGATAACTTTACGAATGGCGGGTATGCGTATGTGCTGGTAAATGGCGGCAAAGATGAAGAGTACCCTGACGCGGTTATGACGATTAAAAATGCAACAGTATACGGCAATACAAACGGAATGATTGCAGCTGACGGTGGAAGGCTGATTGTCGAGGGTGGTATCTATACTTTAGGCGATGGCACGGCAGATAACTTGTGGAGAGTGGTTTATACTTCCGGAAACGGAGAGGTTGAAATTTCCGGCGGAACTTTCTGTAAAAATGTGGCTGGTATAGATAAAGGCTTTTTTGGCGGCAGCGGCGGCGTGATAAGTGTTGCCGACGGCAGCTTTGAGGATAAGATACATGAGAATGTTTACATAGACTCAGGCAAAGTTTCTATTTCTGGCGGCAGTTTTGAAAATGGGCTGTCGAAGCAGAATGCAGCAGAGGTAGAGGTTTCTGGCGGGACTTTCAGTCAGCCGGTGCCTGATAATCTTTGCGCAGATGGATTTACAGCAGAAGCAGAGCAACCCAACGGGACCTATGGAGTTGCCTCTATCTTTTCGGAAGGAGACGGCACAGAAAATACGCCTTTTATAATCAGCAGCCTTGAACAGCTGAAAGCATTTCGAAACAGTGTAAACAACGGACAGACTTATAAAGGAAAATATATCAGTCTTGAAGCAGGCGTAAACTATGACTTGAGCGGCGAGGAGTGGGTGCCGATTGGAAATAATGTTAGAACAGCGGCAGTTTCAGAAGACACGAGATATTTTGGAGGTTGCTTTGACGGAAAAAATGCAGTGATTACAGGGCTGCAAAATGGTACATACGCTGTTACAGGTGAAGAACTGCCTTTCGGATTGTTTGGACTGACTCATAATGCGGTAATTAAAAATATTAAGTTAGCAGAAGTACAGATTGATGCAGCGGCAGGAGATGGAGTAGGAGCTCTAATCGGACAGGCTATCGGCACACTGGAGCTTAGTCATATTGAAGTGCAGAGCGGAAGTATTTCCGGCAGCGACGGAGTAGGCGGAATTGTCGGGCGTATCTACGGAACAGAGACGATAGTTTCTGACTGTATCAACAGAGCAAGCGTTTCTTCTGCAGCTAATAACAGCAAGGCTGGCGGGATTTCCAGTATTGCATCTTCTGCTTTAGTGCGCTGCACTTTTAAAGATTGTGAAAATTACGGGATGATTCAGGGCAGCAATGCCGGCGGAATGATGGGATATGCCGGCAATCAGAGCGGAGATTCAGAAATAAATTTTGAAAATTGTAATAATTACGGCGAGATTGATGCCAGACAATCTGTAGACGGAGCCGGCGGTTATGCCGGCGGAATTGTCGGCTATGACAGCGGCAGCAGCGGAAAAACCATAAATTATATAAATTGCGTGAATGAAGGCAATGTTTTTAGTGATGAAAACGATGCGGCCGGCGGAATTACTGGTTATGCTGGTGATGCAAAGGAACGCGGCTTTAAGGAGTGCAGCAATAAAGGCGATATTACAGGTGGAAGTGATGCCGGCGGAATTGTTGGCAGTATTAACGGTGGCATCGGCAATGTGATTACGAGGTGTACTGTTACTGATCATGCGGTGATTGCAGCAGTTTCTGTAGCTGGCGGAATCGTCGGTACGAACGGTGGTGAACTAACAGTAGATGGCTGCATGGTAGCAGACACGGTTGATCTTCGGACTTCTGCTGTTGTTACTGACAATGCAGATAGTGTCTGGTATGGTTATGTGCGGGGAGTTGCCGTTGGTAAGACTAGACAGGCCAATACGATTATTAAAAATATGAGCGATTACGGCGAATATGAATTGGTTGCCGATATTTATGATATAGGAACAGCAAATGAATATACCTTTGAAAATTGCGTTGCTGTAAATCCAATGCGTTGGTTTACTAACAGCAGCAGTATCAATTTACATCTTGTGAATTCCCATTTTTCCGGAATTGTGATGAATAAAAATGCTGTATTGATTACAGCGGACGAAAATTCATCGGTTGACGAGCTGGTTGCGGGAGCAAAATATGATTATCAGAAGATGACAGAGACCTGGACGAAGATAAAAGAGCATACTTCGGGGACTGTAACCGTCGCGGCCAATACGGCTTTGTCTGTCAGCACTGCGGAGCAGTTTCAGATGCTGTATGAAAACAAGCAGTTCAGCGGTACAATTAATGGAACAGATACAACTTCTTATCTCAAAATCGGCACCGGCAATGATTTTATAAGAAAAGGGTTGTATCAGTGGAACACTTCTTCATGGAAGCCGGTTGCAAAGGTAAACGAACAATATTATACGGATTTAGCAGTGGCTGTATCTGCTGCCAGCGGAAACGGTGCTGTTACATTGATGGCGGATTTTACAGGGGCGTCCGTAACGATAGATCAGGCGGCTGTTATTGTGAAAAATGGTTTTACGGCAAGTGTTACGGCAGGAGTCTCTGTGCTGCTTGCTGAATCAGACGACGCGTATATTTTTACGGCGAAACCAGATGATGTGAAGGCGTATTCGGTTAAATATGAGCAGCAGAATGTAGAAGATGACGGCTATACTGAAGTGATCGGAGATACGGTAAGTAATGTGTCCGGAGCGGCGCTGACATCAGCCTTTGCAAAAGTTTATGAGGGATTTTATCCGGCAGGAACGGAATTAGATGAGGATGCGGCTATTTATACGGTCAGATTTAACAGGGAGCATTACAATGCTGTATGGAAGTCTGACGGCACCACTTTGGAAACCGTTTCTGTTAAATACGGCGCGACTGTGCCTGCTTTTTCAGGAATCGTTACAAAGGAGGGGTATATTCTTGCAGGATGGTCCGGATATACGGACGGAATGACTATGCCGGCAAATGATGTTGTTTTTACGGCACAGTGGAAGTCGGACACATCTTCGTCCGGATCATCTGGATCTTCTGCTCGTTCAATTGTGATTTCTGATAAGATTGAACATGGAAGCATTACTGTTTCACCGAAAAATTCCGCAAGCGGCAGGACGGTAACAATTACGGTCAAGCCGGAGGATGGTTACAGACTGGATACGCTTACAGTAGTTGATGCAGACGGGAAGAAAGTTCAGGTAACAAGGCAGAGCGACGGAAGCTATACCTTTATCATGCCTGCGTCAAAAGTAACGGTTACAGCAGTTTTTGCAGCTGAGAACAGCAACGGCTGTCTTGTTCCGGAAAATTGCCCGGTCAGCTCGTTTCGCGATCTTAACCAAAATGCGTGGTACCATGAAGCGGTAGACTACGCAGTGTTAAATGGATTTATGAACGGGCTTGATTCAGAGATTTTTGACCCGAATGGAAATTTGAGTAGGGCAATGATGGCTCAAATTCTTTACAATATGGAAGAAAAACCTTCTGTACTAATGTCAGTTCCTGAGTTTGAGGATGTGGATGAAACGGCATGGTATGCTCCTGCAGTCAACTGGATTGCAGTCAACGGGATTGCATCCGGCTACGGTGACGGCAGATTCGGAGCGGAAGATTTTATTACACGCGAACAGATGGCAGTCATTTTATATAATTATGCGGAATTCAAGGGATATGATATTACTACTGGTGGTATGGCAATCCGTGAATTTGCAGATTATGCTTCCATTTCGGAGTGGGCGGCTGCAGCGATGGATTGGGCAGTCGAGAGCGGTCTTTTTTCCGGCAGAGGAGGAGAGTATCTTGATCCAACATTCTTGGCGGCGCGTTCAGAGGCAGCTCAGATAATGATGAATTTCTGTGAAGAGATAATGCCGCAGTAATCTAGTGAATGAAAAGAGCAGTCTCGAAACAGCACGGAGAAAAAACTTTTAGAATTCCCTGCCGGCGGCAAAACCGGCAGGGAATTTTGGCTTCCTTCTGCTTGATTTTCCGGCCCGATATAGTATGATTAAAATGAAAGAATATGAAAGAGATAAAAGATAGATAGCTGACAAAAACGGACAGCACATAATAAATGTAGACAGGAGATGCATTATGGAACAGATGACCATTTTTGAAAACCTTGCTGATCAGCCTCTTGCTGCAAGGCTGCGGCCACAGAATCTCGACGAATATGTAGGGCAGACGCATTTGCTCGGAGAGGGAAAGGTACTGCGCCGTTTAATAGAAAGCGATCATATTTCCTCTATGATTTTTTGGGGACCGCCCGGCGTGGGAAAGACGACGCTAGCACGAATTATTGCAAATTATACAAAAGCCGCGTTTATTGATTTTTCTGCTGTAACAAGCGGTATTAAAGAAATCCGCGCAGTCATGGAGCGGGCAGAAAATAACCGCCGTTACGGAGAAAAAACGATTGTATTTGTGGATGAGATTCATCGTTTTAATAAAGCACAGCAGGATGCATTTCTTCCGTTTGTAGAGAAGGGAAGCATTATTCTGATTGGAGCGACGACAGAAAATCCGTCTTTTGAGGTTAACGGAGCACTTCTGTCGCGATGCAAAGTATTTGTACTGCAGGCACTTTCTTCGGAGGAGATAATAGTGTTGCTTGCACATGCGCTTCAGGATGAGCGCGGTTTTGGAAAGCAAAAAATCCAGATTGCGCCGGAGCTTCTGAGAATGATTGCAGGCTTTGCAAACGGTGATGCGCGTGCGGCGCTTTCCACACTGGAAATGGCAATACTGAATGGTGATATAGATGGAGATACGATTACGGTAGCAGAGGAGAGACTGGAACAGTGCATTTCTAAAAAATCATTGCTCTATGACAAAAACGGAGAGGAGCATTACAATCTCATCTCGGCTTTGCATAAGTCAATGCGCAATTCTGATCCGGATGCGGCGGTTTACTGGCTGGCGCGGATGCTTGAAGCAGGAGAG
>CALXBT010000098.1 GCA_944386585.1 uncultured Clostridia bacterium
CGCTTCCTCAATAACTGCATTTGTAATTTCAAGGCAGATAAGAATCCGTTCTGCATTCTTTTTTCCAAGATCAATTTGCATACCGCAGTTATCCCATGCTTCAGCAGCAGCTTCCGGTGCAATTTCATTGAGCTTCTTTTTCAGAATTTCTATTGTAATCATCAACATTCCTCCCTATTTTTTTCATTCACATCTGAAAGCGGCTTACATTTTGCTAAAAGTTCTCGGCAATAAGCTATTTCCCGGAAAATTTTCTCTTGTCTTTCCAGGAGCATTGCTTCAGGCAATGTTTTTGTCTTTGAAAGTTCTTTTAAAATTGTCTCCTTCATAGCAATGCGCCTCTTCATGTATTCTTCGGCTATCGCCCCGTTTTCAAGCAAGCTTTCTGGAATCTCATAACAAAGCGCACTGGCCGGAGCCGGCAATTCCTCCTCAGGTACAAGAAGCGGATAGCCTATTTTGGAAACTGCCGTAATGATTTCACAAAGGAATTTGCCTTCCCGCACCAATAGCTCTTTTTCAATCATAAATCCATGCCTCAAAAGCCAAAATCTTAGTTTTGCCTGCCCATTGCGCGGCTGCAGCACCAATCTTTTTGCCGCATGCGCTACTGAAAGTCCTCGTTCCAAAATCTCCGAAATAAGAACTCCGCCCATTCCGGCAATTACAATAGTATCTGCTTCTCCTTCATCCAGAACGGATATTCCGTCTCCTAATCTAAAATCAAACGAATCTGAAGTCAGCACTTTTCCTTCATTCGCACGCTTTTCTATCAGTGCCTTGACATTACTCTTTGCTTTTTCCAAAGAACCTTTGCTTACATCGGCAAGAATCACCTTTTGACAGACGGCCTTATCAATCAGGTACATCGGCAAAAAACCATGGTCCGTACCAATATCGGCCATGGTTTCATTCTGCTCTATCTGATCCGCCATCAGTTTCAATCTGCTGCTTAGTTTTATCATTGCACCTTTACTCCAGATAATCTTTTAATTTTTTGCTTCTTGACGGATGTCTCAGTTTTCTCAGTGCTTTTGCTTCAATTTGTCTGATTCGTTCACGCGTTACATCAAAAGTTTTTCCTACCTCCTCCAGCGTTCTTGCCCTGCCGTCTTCCAATCCAAACCGCAGCTTTAATACTCGCTGCTCTCTTTCCGTCAGTGTATCAAGCACTTCTACAAGCTGCTCCTTTAGCATAGAAAATGCCGCCGCCTCTGCCGGAGCCGGTACATCTTCATCCGGAATAAAATCTCCAAGATGCGAATCTTCTTCTTCTCCAATTGGTGTTTCTAAAGAAACAGGCTCCTGTGCAATCTTCAGAATTTCTCTTACTTTTTCCTCTGAAATTTCCATTTCGGCTGCGATCTCTTCCGGACTCGGTTCTCTTCCATATTCCTGCAAAAGCTGCCGTGAAATTCGAATCAGCTTATTGATTGTTTCTACCATATGCACCGGAATTCGAATCGTTCTTGCCTGATCCGCAATAGAACGGGTAATCGCTTGTCGAATCCACCAAGTTGCATACGTACTGAATTTATAACCCTTGCGGTAATCGAACTTATCCACTGCTTTAATCAGACCGAGATTTCCCTCTTGAATCAGATCAAGAAACAGCATGCCTCGTCCCACATACCTCTTGGCAATGCTGACAACAAGCCTTAAATTCGCTTCACAAAGCATTCTTTTTGCTTCTTCATCACCATTTTCCATTCTCTTTGCAAGCTCGATTTCTTCATCTGCTGTTAAAAGAGGTACCTTGCCAATTTCTTTGAGATACATTCTGACCGGATCATCTACTGCAATTCCTTTTGGCAAAGACGCCTCAATATCAATTTCACCTGCCTCATCTACAACAAGGTCCACTTCTTCTGCTTCTGCTTCTGCCTCAAGATCGATAATTTCAAAATCATCTGGCTCGATTTCAGAAATTACCTCTACACCTATTGAAGTCAGGTTATCATATATATCGTCAATCTGCTCCTTGTCTAAATCTGCACTTTCAAGAAAATCCGCGACCTCCTGAAAAGTAATTTTACCCTGCGTGCGCGCTTTTTCCATCAAATCATTAACACATTGTGTTCTCTTTTCTTGATTCTCTTCGTAATTCATTGCTGCGAACCTCCCTGTTCACTGATCATCTTCTGTATTTCCATCAATTCTTCTGTCAGCTCCCTAATTTTATCACCGTTCTCACTCTCATCTGCCAAAGACAGCAGCACTTTGATTTCCTGCTCCCGTTTCGTAAGCTCATGAAGCTCAATCTTCTTAATACTGTCTTCATAAACTTGCTGCTCATATCCTGCCACCATTGTATTTTCCAATATATCATCCAAAATATCCTGCTCTGTATTCTCAAGCTTTTCTCTCACCTGCGGCACGGAAAGCTCCTCGCCTTCTTTGTATGACGCCTTTATTGCTTCCCAGATCAAACCTGCCGGACTACCCGCAAAAAAATAGGAATAAGCTGCAACCTTATGATAATACGATACATCCGTCAGCACAATTTTAATCAAATGCTTTTCCAGAGCAGTAACAGAATTCTCTTTTATTTTCTCAGACTTGTTCTCACTTCCCGTTTGCCTTCCGATATCTGAAAATGCATGCATCCCGCCGGACACTTCATTTCCATAAAGCTCCATACGAATTGCACCTTCGGAAATTTTCATTTCACTGGCAATTTTTTTTATGTATAAATCAGCACCGGAAGGTGAAAGCATACGAAGAACACCTACTGCTTCTTTCAAAAATTCAAGCCGTCCGTCCGTAGTGGAAAGATCTTTTTCCCGCTTAATATGCTCTATTTTATAATCCGCATAGGAAAGAGCCTTCTTTGTCAGCGCAAGAAATGCTTCTTTGCCGTTTTTCTTGACAAATTCATCCGGATCTTTACCGTCTGTTACATGAAGTACTTTTACATTGATATCTAAAGCGTAAAGAATATCAAGCCCGCGTAAAGCTGCTGCGCGGCCGGCGCTGTCTGCATCATATGACAGAATCACCTTATTAGTATACCGCTTCAGAAGCGCAGCCTGATTTTCCGTCAGTGCTGTACCAAGTGAAGCCGATACATTTTTAATACCAGCCTGATACAATGAAATGACATCCATATACCCTTCTACAAGAATGGCACAGTTTTCCTTTCCAATTTCCTGTTTCGTCAAATTAAGGCCATAGAGATTATTCTTTTTCAGAAAAACAGCCGATTCTGGCGAGTTCAAATATTTCGGACTATCATCACCGACTGCGCGTCCGCCAAAGCCGATAACGCTGCCTCTTGTATTGATAATCGGAAACATAACTCTATTCCTGAACTTATCATAATATTTACCCTTTGAGTAAGAAATTAAACCAAGCTCAAGCAGTGTCTTTTCATCATATCCTTTTCTCTTCAAATGCTGATAAAGACTGTCCCACTTTGAATCGGCATAACCAATTCCAAAACGTTTCAAAATTCGCGGCTCAATTCCTCGCTTCTGCATATATGCATAGCCCGCATTAGCCGATGAAGTAAATGTTTCATAAAAATAAGAGGCGGCCTCTCTGTTAATCTCATAGAGCCGGTCTTTTTTTTCATCGCGTCGAAACATCCCTTGATTAATGTCAATGCTGTATTCTGCCGCCAATTTTTCTATTGCCTGCATAAAATCAAGGTTGTAATACCGCTGTACAAATTCAATGACATCTCCTCCTGCCCCGCAGCCAAAACAGGTATAAATCTGCTTCTGTTCAGAAACAACAAAAGACGGTGTCTTTTCGCTGTGAAACGGACACACTCCTTTATAATTACTGCCGGATTTCTTTAGAGGAACAACGCGGCCGATTACATCTACAATATTGCATCTTGACTTAATCTCATCTACAACAGTATTTCTTTGCATTTCTGCGTTTGTTCCTCCTTTCCTATTCTTTGTACGCAATATATTATATTATTCTACAAATCTCCCGCATTTCCTTTTTCTTTTCAGAAAAAGCAATAGAAAAAGCCGGAACTTTGCGGCTCCGGCTTTTACATTACCGTTTCTTAATCTCATAATATACACTGCTTGCATATCGGTCAGTCATCCCGGCAAGATGATCTTTTACCACTTCATTCAGACCGAATTCTGCAATCGCCTTTTCCGTTTCATATAGATCTTCACTCATCTTTTCCGGATGGGCAAGATAATAAGCATACAAAAAACGAATGATCTTCTCGACTTCCGCAAGATCCTCATCCTTTTTCACCTTATTATTATGATATACGCGATCAAACATAAAATCACGCAGCTTATTCATACTTGCAAGACAGCTCTCACTCATTGAAATCGTATCTTTAGCAAAACTGTGCTCAATCATACTGGTAACAAGCGTATTAACGCGCTTGCTATGCGTGTCTCCAAGCACTGCAATGCAATCTGCCGGCAACTCGGAAAATGTAATCACTCCGCTCCGCAGTGCATCGTCAATATCGTGATTGATATAAGCAATACGGTCACTAATTTTCACAACCTGTCCTTCCAGTGTCATCGGAAGCACCGGTCCTGTATGATTTAAAATACCGTCCCTTACTTCCTTTGTTAAATTCATGCCGCGTCTTCCGGCATGGGACTCCAGCACTTCCACAACCCTCAGACTCTGCACATTATGCTGAAACCCTCCAGGATGAATCTCATTTAAAATACTCTCTCCGCTGTGTCCAAACGGCGTATGCCCAAGATCATGCCCAAGTGCAATTGCTTCTGTCAAATCTTCATTCAGAGCAAGTGCTCTTGCAATTGTTCTTGCAATCTGTGACACTTCGATTGTATGTGTCAGTCTTGTTCGAAAATGATCTCCTTCCGGCGCCAAAAATACTTGTGTTTTATGCATCAGACGCCGAAATGCCTTCGCATGAATAATACGGTCCCGATCGCGCTGAAATTCTGTCCTTACATCACACTTTTTCTCTATAGTATCGCGCCCTAAAGTTTCTGCCGATTTTGATGCGAATTGACTTAAAATCTCATACTCACGCTGTTCTAACTCGAGCCTTCCGATGATTCCGTTACACATGTTTCATGATTACCCCTTCAACCAAATTTGCCACATTTTCGCAGGAATCAATACTCGCTTCAATCTGCTCATAGATGTGTTTCCATTTGATTACTTCAATCGGGTCTTTTTCATCCCGAAAAAGATTTTCCAGCGCCTTTCGATAAATGATATCTCCCTCATTTTCAATACGATTGACCTCAATAATCTGATCCATCAATGTTTTGGGTTTTCTGATTTCTGGCAAATGCAAAAACACTGTACGCAGCGATTTGACAGCCAAAAGCCCGATCTCCGCCATTTTAAGTGCGTCCGGCCTGATTTCCGTCACATGAAATACGCCAAACCGATTAGACACTTCTTCAAGCGAATCAACAATATCATCAATTCCTCTTGTAATGGCAAAAATATCCTCGCGGTCAAAAATTGTTATCCTTGACTTGTTCAGTGTCTTAAAAATTTTATGCGCCTGCATGTCACATTCTGTTTCCAAAATCTTCATGTTGGCAATTTTATCATTGACATTTTCATAATTGCGGACAAGATCAACAAAGGCCTCTGCCGCTGCCAGCACCTTATTCATCTCTTCATTAAATAAAGTAAAGAAAATATTATTTTTTCTCATCTTTCTCTCCTGTCTGTCCAAGCCGCAGGACAGCTCTATAGATTACTGGATTATTCTTTCAAATCCATTATATACAAACAGGTCTCATTAAACAAGTATCTTACCGGAAAATAATATTTTCTTTTATCTGCTGCGCCAGTTCCTTGTTGACCTTTTCAATCCTGTCAATGATTTGATTGCGCAACTCTTCCTCTGCAAAAAACAGAGAATCCGAAAGATTCTCCGCAGTTGCTTTCAGCTCCTTCTCTGTCATCTCATACCTCCTCTGATACGGGCGCTTTCATTAAAAGCAAAAGCCGTAAAACGATTAAATTCGTTAGCAGCAAGTTCGATTCCCGGCACCAGATTGAGTGGAGTATACCCAATATCCTCTGATGCGCAGCTGTCCGCAACGGCAGTAATTTTCAGTTTTCCAACGATTAATTTTTCATTATCCGCAAGATGAAGTTCTAAATTATATTCAGGAAATTGTCCTTCATAAACTGCATCTATCATATCACGCACTGCAACATTTGCATCATATCCGGCAAAAAACTCAGCCTCCTGCCGTGAAATGAACTTAGGTCCCTGTACCGGCCTCCAGAAAAATGATGCCTCTTGCCTCTTGCCGTCCTGATTCACGAGAAAATAATCATTTAGCGGAAACCCCTCAATGCCGCGGTAGCTTTTGACTGTCGCACGATCTGAAAAGTAAGAAAGAAGCAGTGGAATGAATTCTTCTTGTTCTGCCGCTAAGACAAACAGTGCCGTATCATCCATCTCTGTACTCTCTTCTTTCTTGCGAAAAGCAGAAAGTAAATCAATCAAATGCTGCGGTGTTCTTATCTCTTGCGGAAGCGGCAAACTATGTGAAAGCAAATCAAAACGCCCCTCTTTTGTAAAGAAACGGACAAAAAAACCTGCCGCATCGCGTTTTGTATCACTGGCTCCATACTGCGAAAACACCTTTGAAAAACGGACAACAACCGGTGTTTCTTCTTCCGTCTCAGTAAATAGTTTTGCCGTCGTATATTCAGAAAGATTCATATAAGGTATAAAATATCCTTCTGTACACATGCCCTTTTTATATAAAAGTCGCGGTACCCTCTGACATTTTATAAGATCAGCAATTTCATCCATAAATAAAAAGTCCGACATCATATATCACCTCCCAATAATATATGCCGTCAGACTTTGTTTTGTTTCCTCACCCGATTGTCTCAGTATCAGTCTTTTCTAACTCCTTATTTACGCTATTTGCGGCCTGTATGCCCGAATCCACCGTCTCCGCGTTTCGTCTCCCCAAGGAATTCTACTGTTTCCCAGCAGATTTTTTCATATTTTGCAATTACTATCTGAGCAATCCGCTCCCCGTTTTGTACCGTAAACAATTCTTCGCCGTAATTGATAAGCGGAATCTTGATTTCCCCTCTATAATCACTGTCAATCGTTCCGATACCATTAACAAGCCCAATTCCATATTTCACGGCAAGTCCGGAACGAGCTCGAATCTGTGCTTCATATCCCTCCGGAAGTTCTATTGCAATGCCAGTTGGAATCAAAGCGCGCTTTCCCGGTGCAATCACAACAGGCTGGCTGAGATAGGCCCGCAAGTCCATTCCGGAAGCTCCTTCTGTCTTATATTCAGGAAGAATCCCGCTTTTGCTCTCTATCTTTATCTTCATTAAAGGCTCCTCATCAGATTTTTAAAAGGAAATTTTTCGCTGACTGCTGCAACGGCACTGTAATTTGAAATGTCGGAAATAATTTCAATAACTCTTTCTATTTCCTCCATTGTAACAAGATCAATTCCTTCTGCAACCTCTTCTACGGTAAATACCTGATTCAGCAAAAGCAAGTTCTTGCCGCTGCTGTACATCCTGTTATTGACACTTTCCTGTCCAAAAATATAATTTCCTTTTAGCTGTTCTTTTGCCATCAAAAGCTCATCTTTTGTAATCATTTTCTTACGCAGAAACGCAAGCTCAGAAGCAATAGCGCGAAGAGCTGCTTCCAGTTTACTATGCGCAACTCCGGCATAAATACCAAAATATCCCATATCGGTAAACGAAGATGTCATCGAATAAACCGAATACGCAAGACCTTTCTGCTCTCTGATAGTTTGAAACAAACGCGAACTCATCGTTCCGCCCATGATACTGTTCAAAACAGCAAATGCATAATACAGTTCATCATCAAGACTGACACCGCGCGTTCCGAGCCATAAATGGCTCTGCTCAATATCCTTTACAATCACTTTGCAATCCGGCTGATACGGCGTTTTTTCATATACCTTTTTGGACTTTTTATCTTGTAAAATGCTGAGTTCTCTGTCAAAAATACTGCATACTGCTTCTTCATCAAAATTTCCGGCAATTGACACAACAATACTATCTTTAGTGTACTCATTCTCGATATAATGAACCAGCATTTCCCGTGAAATGCCGCGCAGTGAGGTCTGCGTTCCTAAAATAGAATTGGCAAGCGGATTTCCTTTAAAGATCATCTCTATCATCGTATCATGTGCGATATCCTCCGGTGTGTCCTTCACCATCTTCATTTCCTCGAAAATCACTCTTTTTTCCTTGTTCATTTCGCGCGTGTCAAACAGAGAATGAACAAACATATCACTCAAAATTTCCGCCGCCTCTGCT
>CALXBT010000099.1 GCA_944386585.1 uncultured Clostridia bacterium
AGAAAGGGAAGAATTAAAGAAGGTTATTATGCTGATATGACGCTACTGGATAAGGATATCTTTACCTGTGAGGAGGATGAGATCCTGAATATTCTGCCTGTAATGACAATGGTTGCCGGCAGGATTGTCTTTGAGAGATAAAATTGCCAAAGCGCTTTTGTGCAGAATGCAGATTTTGTCGCTCTCCGATAAATTCAGCGTTGCTGTTAGACTGGAAAAATAAAAAGCTGTTTTCCTTTTAAAAGGAAAACAGCTTTTTAAAATACCGCTGACGAAGGTGATTCTAAGACTGTGTAATTGCATCAAGCTCATCAACTAGTCGGCTGAATACTTTCATTGCATTTAAAACGGGCTCTTTACTGCTCATGTCAACACCGGCAATTTTGAGAAGCTCAATCGGAGCATTTGACTCACCAGTTGTAAGAAATTTTTTATAAGCATCCCGTGCAGAGTTTTCATCGCTTCCTTTCTTTGCGCCTTGAATAATGAGGTCAGAGATGGCGGTAGCAGCTGAATAGCCGGTTGCGTATTTGTAAACATAGAATGCACGGTAGAAGTGCGGAATTCGTGCCCATTCATAAGAGATTTGTTTGTCACAAATTACTTCACTGCCAAAATAAAGGCGGTTCAGTTCACCGTATTTGCTGCAGAGCCATTCTGCTGTCAGAACTTCACCGTGTTCAACAGCAGAATGGGCAAGCAGCTCAAATTCAGCAAACATTGTCTGACGGAAGAGGGTAGTGCGGAATTCTTCGATGTACATATTCAGAAGATATTTTTTCATTGTCAGGGCTTCTTGGTATTCTGCACTTGTTTTCTCTTTCACTAAAAGCTTTTTTTCTTCTTTTTCAATCAAATATTTCATCAGAAGAGATTCGTTAACGGTGGAGGCTACTTCTGCCGTGAAGATGGAATGACCGCCGTAAACGAAAGGCTGAGCTTCTCTTGTATAGCTAGAATGCATCGAGTGCCCCATTTCGTGCACGAGAGTAAATACATCTTTTAATTTTCCAGAAAAGTTGAGCATGATATACGGAAAACTGTCGTAACTGCCAAAACTGTATGCACCGCTTGTTTTTCCTTTATTTTCATAAACATCAACCCAGCCTTCGGCAAGACCGTTTGAAAGTCGCTGAATGTATTCACTGCCAAGAAGAGAGAGCCCTTCTTTCATCATTTCAACGGCATCTTCATAGGAGATCGGTTTTTCGTCGATTTTGATAAGAGGCGCATAAATATCGTACATATGAAGCTCTTTTACATCAAGCAGCCGTTTTCTGATTTCCATATACCGGTACATAGAAGGAAGGCCATCATGTACTGCTTGAATAAGGTTGGTATAGACGGATTTTGGAATATTGTCTCCGGCCAGCGCCGCTTCCAGCGCAGAAGGATACTTGCGGATCCGTGCAGATACGACATCCGTCTTGGTATTATAGTTATAAATAGTGGCAATCGTATTGCTCAAGTCCATATATGCTTGATATTTTGCTGTGAAAGCATTCTTTCTGACGCTGCGGTCATAGCTTTCCATAAAAGAAATATAGTTTCCTTGCGTGAGCTCAACCATATCGCCGTCAGCATCTTTAATTTCTCCGAACTTCATATCGGCATTGTTGAGCATGGAAAAGATGTCATTGGTGGCAGACATGACTTCGCCGACCTGCGCCAGAAGATTTTCTTCCTCCGGTGTCAGAACATGTGCCTTTAGCCGCAGTGTATCCTGAATTAAAAAACGGTACTTGGAAAGGCGTTCATTTTCTTCTAAAAAGTTAAAAAGGCGATCTTCCGGTATGGAGAGAAGCTCGGGCGTGAAAAAGGACATTGCAGAGGAAACCTTAGCAATTAAGGAATTGCACCGGTCATTTAGCGCCTGATACTGAGAGACGCGGTTGTCCTCGTCTTTTTTCATGCGCGCATAGACATAAACGCGTTCAAGCTTCTGCCAGATAGCATCCTTTGTCTCGAAAGCATCTGCCAGTATTTCTGCACTGCTGCCAAGCCGGTTGGCAAAGCGGCTGTATTTTTGTGATTCCTCAAGACAATCCTGAAAATCTTTTTCCCAAGAGGCAATATCGCTGTACATGGCCTCAATATTCCATTTATACTGTTCTGCAATTTCGTGGCGTTCTTTCAGTCTTTTTTCATTATTTTTATTTTCCATAAAATTCCTCCGTTTATCAAGAATAATTTGATTATTGATAATAAAATCGGGATAATATAGTATTATACAATATATTACTGAAGGATATCATAAAAATGGATAATCGGTCTATCGGTTTTTTTGACAGCGGACTCGGGGGGCTGACCTGTATTCCGTATCTTACGGCAGCGCTGCCGGAAGAGAGAATTATATATTTCGGCGATACAGCGCGCACACCTTATGGCTCAAAAGCAACCTCTACCATTCGGAATTTTTCGATGCAGATTGCGGATTTTTTAGTGCAGAATGATGTGAAAATGATTGTAATTGCCTGTAATACTGTCAGTTCTATCTGTCTTGAGGATCTGCAGTTTCGCTTTCCGGAAATACCGGTAGTAGGAATTATCGCTCCGGCGGCTGAAAAGGTTGCGGCAAGCTGCGGCAATGAAAATAGAGTGGGAATCATCGGCACGAAGGTAACCATTCGTTCAGAAGCGTATAACCGGCTGATCAGAGAATTGAAACCGGAGCTTGAAGTGTATTCAGAGCCGTGCCCGGCATTTGTTCCTTTGATTGAAGAAGGGATTATCAGAAACGATATCATGGATATGACAATCCGATATTATCTTGATGATTTTGTACTGGAAAACAGACTCGACACATTGGTACTAGGCTGTACACATTATCCTTTAATTCGGGACAGGATTGAGCGGTTTTATCCTGATCTTCGCATTATTAATCCTTCCGAAGAGATTATCTGCAGCATTCAGCAGATTTTAACGGAGCGCAGCATGCTGGCAATTCATTCGGAGCGTGAGAATATTTTTTATGCCAGCGATTTGTCGGAGAATTTTATGAACATGATTGAAACGATTTTTTCTTCGCAGGAGATGAAAGTGCAGTTTAAAAATCTTGATATTGAAAATACAAGAAAATAGTGCGAAAAAATCATGAATAAAGCTGAAATATAGATACAGCATTACAAGGCGGAAGAAAGGTTCCTGAGAGGAGATGAGAGTCAATGAATTACGGCGAGCTTTTAGAGCTTCTTGAAATTTCAAGTCCGGAAGAATTTGAGTATTTTGAAAATGTCGCGGATCTGATTGAGTGTGAGAGGGTAATCGGAGAGGAAGCGCTGACGGAATTATTTGCACAGATAGATGGCAGCATCTTTTCGGAGCTGATAGAAAATTATTTTTCTGAATTGCTTGAAAAGATTCCGGACCGTGCTGTTGATATTTATACGCTGCTTCATACAATTGGCCTGAGCCTTGCTGGTCTTGCAAAAGAAACGGGCGTGAAAGAGGGAAATGCATCGCTTCTGGCAGAGGAGTTTGATCGTTTCCGCAGATGGTATATGTTTGATACCGCTGCGGTGATCACGAACCTGAAAAGCGGAGAATGCAAGACAGTTCCTCTTTCAGAGGCACTTGTAACTTATAGGCTGGAAACAATTTCGGGCGATGAACATGATTATGATTTTGAAAATTGTCTTGACTATCCTTTGACGGAGTATGTGATATCGCTTTCCGGCATAGCAGAAGGAGAATATGAGAACAGAAATCGCGAACAGGAATTTTATGAGCACGATGACAGACATGCCGGTTTTCAGGAAGAAGGGAAGCTGTATATCCATGCATCAGAGGACATTTTGAACGATGGCTTTGTTTATGACGACGAATTCAGCGATGAGTGCTGAAAAGAGCAATCTGTAAATCATCATGCACAGAAAAAGGAGGATCTTCATAGTATGAATAGATAGTAGTTCTGCTAAGGAGGTTTTTTATGGGAGATGAAAGATGCCGTGACTGCTGCGAAAGAGACTGCATCAGGGACTGCAAAGAGAAGTGTTATCAGGAATGTTGCTGTGATAACGGCGGCGGCCTGTCAATTATCTGGATCCTTGTAATTCTGTACTTACTGTTTTGCTCAAATGGAAACGGCAGAGGAGGACTCTTCGGCGGACTGTTTTAAAAAATACGCCTGACATCAGGCGTATTTTTCATATGCATAACTTTTGCAGCGCAAGATCTGCAGATAGAGCGGCAGCTTGATTTTTTTGCGGTAAAATGTTAGGATAGTTTTGTATGTAACAAAGAAGATAAATATATGGCAGAAAGGCAGTAATTTATGGACAACTCAAAACGCGAATATCGGATGGGCTTGATTGCTGGTGCAGGAACTTCCGCAATCTGGGGAATCCTTCCGGTTTATCGGCGCTGGATTGATGCGATTGATTCGTGGGTTATTATCGTATACCGTATTTTTTTAGCAGGAGTGCTTTGTTTTTTCTTAGCCCTAAAAAGTTTTGGTATGGAAGGAATAAAAGCGCCGCTACGTGAAAAAGGGGTGATGCTTCGCTACTTTATTTCAGGGCTTCTCGTAACAGTGAACTGGAGTACCTACATCTGGGCGGTCAACGCAGGACATGTGATTGAGGCAAGTATTGGTTATTACATAGAGCCGCTTGTCGTATCTTTATTTGGCGTAGTGATTTTTAAGGAAAGAATGAATGGCATTAAGAAACTGGGGGTTGGCCTTGTCTTATGTGCGGTGCTTGCAATGATGATTCATTTCCAGAAGCCGCCGATGATTTCATTGACACTGGCGATTTCTTTTGCGGCATATACAGCGGTAAAAAAGAAATATTCGATGTCGCCGGCATTATCGCTTTTTTATGAAACAATGTTTTTGATTCCTGTTACATTTGGCGTTATATTGTATTTAGAGGGTACAGGGAAAGGTGCTTTTTCAATGATTGAGGCACCGTATCAGTATGTGCTTCTGCTTTTTTCGGGTGTAGTAACGGCGGTGCCGCTTCTTACCCTTGCTTATGCAGCGGCAAGAATCAAATTTGTAACGCTTGGAATCAGTCAGTATATTTCACCGACACTGACACTGCTGATTGGAATTTTTTTGTTTCGAGAGCCGTTTGACCTTGTGCAGTTTGCAGCAGTAGTGCTGATCTGGATTGGGATCATATTTTTTACAGCAGGTGAAATGAAGGATACAGGAGAAAGCGTTTTTTCGCAAGAGGAAGATGTTTTGTAAGGAAAAAACAGAAGGAAAAAATTTTTAAAAACGATTTTGAAAGGAGAAAAAAGATGACAGATTATATTGCTGCATTTGCAGCAAATGACAGACGCGCTCTTCCGGAAGGAATGGTATGGGTAACAGCGGGAGAAGGCGGTGACAGTACGCTTGTTTTTGGCAGTGAAAAAACGGCGATGATGGATTGCGGCATGGCGTATTGTGCAAAAGAATTAGTTGCAAATATTGAAAGGGAGCTGGCAGCGCATAATCGCAATACGCTGGACTATATTTTTCTTTCACATACGCATTATGACCATATGGGTGCGCTTCCGTATGTACTTGACAGATGGCCGGAGGCAAAGGTATGTGCATCGGAAAAAGCACAGTATATTTTTACAAGACCTGGTGCGTTAAAGGTAATCAAGAGCATGGGAGAAAATGCAAAGGAACTTTATAGAGGTGCCGGCTGTGATGCTGAAATCAGAATTGATCCGCTCCGCGTCGATATTGTACTGGCAAACGGAGATGAAATTTCGCTGGGAGATAAAACAGTAGTAGCGATTGAGACGAAAGGACATACAGACTGTTCGATGTCTTATGGAATCGATCCTGATAAGGTGCTGTTTGCTTCTGAAAGTACAGGAGTTGTTGTTCCGTACGGAGGATATGTCGGTTCAGAAATTTTAAAGAGTACGGAGGATGCATTTACGGCGGCAGACAGATGCGAAGCGTATGGTGCAAAGGTCATCATTTGTCCGCATTATGGTGTTGTTCCCCAAAGTTTTAACGCAGTTTATTTTGAAAGCGGAAGACAGGATGCAATGAAAAAGAAAGCGTATATAAAAGAACTTTATGATAGGGGACTGGATTTTGACCAGATGCTTGAGGAATATAAAAATCATTTTCTGGATCCGACGCGGCCTTTGGAACAGCCGATTGAGGCATTTTTAGAGAACGCAATGAATACAATCAATGTAATGCTGAAGGAAATCGCAGAATAGGACAGGATATAATTTCATAAATATGAGAGGAGGACGGGAAAATCCGCTCCTCTTTTTTCATGTGCTTTCCAAAATGAACATTGTCTGAGACCTGAAAACCGGAAATACATGTAAAAAGAAAAGAAGCGGAAAAAAAGAAGAGGAACGAAAAAAAGTGAGAACAAAACAGAGCTATATCAATATTTTTAAAATTGCAGGAGCGTATATTGCTTATGTCATCGGTTCTGGTTTTGCAACAGGACAGGAGATCGTGCAATTTTTTACTGTATATGGTGAAGGCGGTATCGCAGGAATGGTGCTTTGTACTTTTCTTTTTGCTTGGATTGGAGCGGTACTTTTAAAGGACGGTTTTCGGCATCGGACTGAGAAACAGCATAGAAAAAAGATGCAGGAGAAAAAAGAAAGCAATAATGATAGCCGCGTATATGAATTTTACTGCGGACGCAGGATCGGGGGATTATTTGAAATTTTTGTTCCGCTGACGCTTTTCTGCACTGTTGTAGTAATGCTGGCAGGCGCAGGAGCGGCAATGGCAGAGTATTATGGGATTGATTACCGGCTTGGATGTTTTTTGATGGCAGCACTGGTTTTTCTTTCCTATATTCTCGGATTTCATCGTCTTGTAAATGCAATTGGATGTTTGGCACCGTTGATTATTTTTTTTATGATTGCCGTAGGTATTCTGACGCTGTCGAATGCGGACCTTAGTAGGATTGTAGTTTTGTTTGAAACAAAGAAGGCTGCGGATGCCGAGTATGGTTTATGGTGGGTTTCAGCGCTGCTTTATGTTTCTTACAATACTGTTGCGGCAGTTCCTTTTTTTCATGCACTTGGGGCATCGGCAGGCAGCAGCAGGCAGGCGGCAGCAGGAGGGATTTTCGGAGCTTTTTTTTTGATGACAGCTGCTTTTTTTATGAATCTTGCAATTCTGATCGGAACGGAAAGTGCAGACAATCTTGCGATTCCGACTTTATATTTAGCACGGCAGATTTCACCTTTGTTTGGCGCTGCGTTTTCTTTTGTACTGCTGATTGAGATTTTTTCGACGGCGGCACCGATGATGTGGACATTTTGCAGCCGTTTTGCAAAGGATGGAAGCAAAAAGGCAGTGGCTATCGGTCTTTTCTTTATTATACCGGCTTATTTGTTCAGCGCACTTCCTTTTGAAAGGTTAGTCGGCTGTATTTATCCGGCCAGCGGAGTGTTTGGTTTTGTATTTCTCGCTTGTCTTATAAAAACATTTTTTCTGCGCTGCAGGCGAAAGAAATCAACTGACGGAGGTTGCAGGGAAAAATGGGGAAGCGGTTGCGATAGGAAAATCCGTATGATAAAATAAAAAAAATGTAAATTCTGAGCAGACAGAAAAATTTCTGTCTTGCGCTGAGGGAGATAGGAAAACAGATGAGCAAGTATATTATGTCTTTTGATCAGGGGACAACAAGTTCGCGGTGCATTCTCTATGATAAGAAAGGAACAATTGTTTCGGCCGCACAGAAAGAACTGCATCAGTTCTATCCACAGAATGGATGGGTAGAGCATGACGCGATGGAAATATGGAGTACGCAGATTGGCGTAGCAAAGGAAGCTATGCTGAAAATCAACGCAACTTATAAAGATATTGCGGCACTTGGAATTACCAATCAAAGAGAAACAACGGTTGTGTGGGATAAAAAGACGGGAGAGCCGGTATATCGCGCAATTGTATGGCAGTGCCGCCGTACAGCGGAATATTGTGATTCTTTAAAAGAGGCTGGTCTGACAGAAAAGTTTCGCAAAAAAACAGGACTTTTGCTCGACGCTTATTTTTCGGCTACGAAATTAAAATGGATTCTTGATAATGTTCCCAAAGCGCGCGTGCGTGCGGAACGAGGGGAGCTTCTTTTTGGAACAATAGAGACTTGGCTGATTTGGAAGCTGACGGGAGGAAAAGTTCATATAACGGATTACAGTAATGCTTCCCGTACGATGCTGTTTAATATCCATGAGCTTGAATGGGACAAGGAGATTCTTGAAATTCTTGATATTCCGATTGAAATGCTGCCAGCTCCAATGCCGTCAAGCTATATTTATGGGGAAAGTGATCCGACGATACTCGGAGGACCGATTAAAATTGCCGGTGCAGCCGGCGATCAGCAGGCAGCGCTGTTTGGGCAGACTTGTTTTGAAGCCGGGAGTGCTAAAAATACCTATGGAACGGGCTGTTTTCTTTTGATGAATACAGGAGAAACTCCGGTGTTTTCACAGAGCGGGCTTCTGACTACGATCGCCTGGGGAATTGACGGCAAAGTGTCTTATGCGCTGGAAGGCTCTGTCTTTGTAGCAGGGGCTGCCGTGCAGTGGCTTCGGGACGAACTAAAAATGATTGAGAGCGCTCCGCAGTCAGAAGAGCTTGCCTGCCGGGTTTCTGATTCCGGAGGTGTTTATGTCGTTCCGGCTTTTGTCGGACTTGGCGCACCGTACTGGGATCCATATGCAAGGGGAACTGTTGTAGGGATGACACGCGGAACGAATCGGTATCATTTTGTGCGTGCAACACTGGAATCAATTGCTTATCAAGTGTCTGACCTTATTCGTGTGATGGAAAAGGATTCCGGTATGATGCTGACTTCGCTTAAAGTGGACGGCGGCGGTGCTGCCAATAATTTTCTTATGCAGTTCCAAGCAGACTTGATTGAAAAGGAAGTACGGCGTCCGGCATGCATTGAGACAACTTCTTTAGGAGCGGCTTATCTTGCGGGATTGGCGGTAGGATATTGGAACAATCGGCAGGATGTTCTTGCAAACTGGCAGGTGGATAAGGTTTATACGGCTGATATGCTGTCTGAAACGCGCAGAAGACTGCTTGAGGGCTGGAAAAAAGCGGTTGATTGTTCACTTTCTTGGAAATTATAAAAAAAGTAAGCGTAAAATTGTTTAAAATGCAAAAAATAGGTGTAGATATAAGCAAGTCAAAAAAACATAGATGAAATGTGGAAAAACTTGAAAAATCTTAAAAAACAC
>CALXBT010000100.1 GCA_944386585.1 uncultured Clostridia bacterium
TAAGTAGCACCGCCATTTGGTCGATAAAAGCCCCAGTACCTCCGGCACAGGTTCCGTTCATCCGCTGCTCAATCGTTGTATCATAGAAAGTAATTTTTGCATCTTCACCGCCCAGTTCAATCGCCACATCCGTCTTTGGAATCAGCTTTTCTACAGCTTCACTGCAAGCGATGACCTCCTGCTCAAAAGGAACCCCAAGTAAATTGGAAAGCGAAAGTCCGCCTGATCCTGTAATCGTCGCATAAACAGCCTCCGTTTCGCTGTGCAGTACATTCTGTTCGTTCTTTAATTCTTCAAGCAGTTCTTTTACTTTTCCAAAAACGCTTGACATATGCCTTTCATAACGGCTATATATAATTTGATTCTGCTCATTCAGAAGTACCAATTTTACAGTTGTTGAGCCTACATCGATGCCTAATTTTTTCATAAGCCACCTCTATTTGCGATAATGATTTAATCCGTTTCCTTTCGTGTCATTATACCATTTTTTAAAAAACTTTATCATTACCTGAAATTTTTCTTAACGCTATTTTAACACTTTCTTAACGGTATTCTTTACAATTTATTATTAACTGCGGTATAATGTTTTCATGATGAAAAGCACTATTCGAAAATCAACCTATCAGGCTATATACCGCCTTCTTGACCGGGTATCCCCTGTCGATTACGATTGCGGCTTACTTTGCAGTGCCGCCTGCTGTACCTGCGGCAATGATCTTTCCTGCAAAGAAAACGCTGATTACGATATGGGAATTTATCTGCTTCCGGGCGAAGAAAAGCTTTTTACACAGAAAGAAGATTGGCTGAAGTGGAGCGTAGAATATGCGGAAGATTACGATTTTCCAGATTCTTGGTCTGGAAAAATTTATTTCCTGCGGTGCAAGACACCACCAGTCTGTCATCGTGAAATGCGTCCGCTGCAATGCCGCTTCTTTCCTCTTTCACCTCATCTGACGCTGGAAAACCGTCTGCAGCTGATTCTTTGCCCGCTTTCACTGCCCTATTCCTGTCCGCTGATTGAAAAGCGCATTCCGCTCTCTGAAAGCTTTGTTCAGGCTACCTATACCGTATGGAAACATTTGATCCGCGATCCTCTCATCTATGACCTTGTACGCATGGATTCTGACGATCGTATATATGAAAAGATACCCCTTGTTATTGTAAAAGAATCAAAGTAATTTTTGTCAAAGATTCTTTCAGTGCGTCTTGTATTTTTCATGATGATATGATAGACTAAACATGGTTTACGGAATGCGACGGGAGGGGGAGCGCCCTATCCGCCGCGCTCAAAATAGATGACGAAAACCAGATTGCGAGGGAGCCCGTGTTCCGGGTTGAGAGGATCCCAGAAAGGATTGACCGTCCCTGCCGGACTTGAAGGCAGGTTATTCGCATCTGTTTTTCCGATCATAAACGGCATATGCAAGCAGATGCATATGTCTTTTTTTATGGAAAAACAGAAATTAAAAAATCTGGAGGAATCAAACATGAAAAAAAGTATTTTACTTCTTCTAACACTCATTTTGTGCTTTAGCCTATTTACTGGCTGCGGCAGCGATAATGAAGAAACAAAAGACGGTGTGCAGTCAATCAGCAGTCTTAAGATTGCCTTTTCGCCCTATGCAGATGCAGATCAAATCATTACATCAACAGAACCTCTTGCCGAACTTTTAAAAGCAAAATTGCTTGAAAAAAATTATGATGTCAAAGAAATTGATATGACAGTAGGCACAAATTACACGGCAGTCGGCCAGGCACTGAGCTCCGGAAGTGCTGATCTTGGATTTATTTCCGGCGGAAACTATGTATTGTTTTCCGACGACTGTGATGTACTTCTCACAGCACTACGATAC
Organism: uncultured Clostridia bacterium; assembly: GCA_944386585.1. Taxonomy (GTDB): domain Bacteria; phylum Bacillota; class Clostridia; order Peptostreptococcales; family Anaerovoracaceae; genus QAKD01. Next base: position 1,854 of record CALXBT010000100.1, read on the forward strand.
AGCATCAACAAGGATTCAGAAAATCCTGCTGACTGGAATGACGGTACTATCGAAAAAAATACTGATGAAATGACTACTTATTACCGTTGTATTATTCTTGCCGGCCCAAGCGAAAAAGGTCAGGAACTTTTGGCAAAGGTAAACGCGGGAGAAAAATTAACTTGGGAAGACCTAAACAGTGCCACATGGTCTGTTCTTAATCCGACCTCTGCATCAGGATATATCTACCCGAGCCTTTGGCTTCAGGAAAATTACGGAAAAGGAATCAGCGATCTTGCAAATGTAGTGCAGTCTGATTCTCATACCACCTCTGTGGCGCGGCTTGCTTCCGGACAGGTCGATATCATGGTATCCTATGGACATATTCGAATCGGCAGCGCACCGATTTGGACTACTGAACTTTCCGGAACAGCCGAAATGGTAGAGCAAACCGGTATTATTGGTGTAACAGACGGTATCTACAACGATATGATCGCCTACAGCAAAAATTCTGACATTATGGCGGATCCTGATTTCCGTAAAGCAGTCGCTGATGCATTTATTGAAATTGCCGAAACAGAAGAAGGCCGTGAAATCATCAGTGTATTCAGCCAGATTGGCTATACTTACGGACAAGACTCCGACTACGATGGAGAGCGTGCTGCACAGGCGCTTTTAAAGGAACTGGAAGCATCAGAATAATTACAAAATAAAGCCTTGTGAGGACTAAAATGATAGTACAGGTAACAAATCTTCATAAACAATTTCATCGCCGTACACCTGCCCTGAACGGAGTCAGTTTTTCTGTCAGTCAAGGAGAATTCATTTCGGTC
>CALXBT010000101.1 GCA_944386585.1 uncultured Clostridia bacterium
CTATCTGCGGCACCGTTTCTATCTTTGTAACCCACGGCGCACTGATACCGCCTTCAATATAAAAGCTTAATTCTGCAATATTTGACTGTCTATCATAATCCGTCCGTCCTGTGTCATCTTCCTGCCAATGCTCCGCTGTATATTTTCCGTCTATAGAAAAGGTCTCTATCGGAGAAGAAAGAATCCTGCCCGCCTCCGGATGCAGACCGTCATTTGCCGGAAAATGGGTGTAGCGCCAGTACTGCGCTTTGCTTGAATCATTCTCATAATCGTCATATATTACATTATATTTCACACTCTCACCCTTTCGATACACCAGAGGCATCTGTGCTTCCTCATACGCATTTGAAAAATCAGTATTTTCTGAGGAAAAAGACGCCGTTCCGCCGGAAACCGTCCAGCCTTTTAAAGCTTCTTCTCCGCTTTCTTCATAGATCCTGCGTCCTTTCTCAATACGATACAGTTTAAAATCGCGCAGGCCCCATTCTCCTTTTCCGCTGATGCTAATTGTTACATCTCCTTCAAAAGTTTCGTTTTCCAGATACAAAACTGCTGCATTTGATGTGTTTTTTTCTGGAACAATAAAATATTTTCCCGCTGATACCGGTGCATAAATGTTGTTTGTCATAATCATTTCTATCTCGCCGTATCCCGCGCCTCGTTTGTACAAATGCCCCGGTGAGACCTCAATTGTGCCTTCCGGCTTCATTGTATTGACACGAAATACCTTTGGTACTTGAACCGCATAATAATTTGCAGCTGTACTGTAGTTAGCCTGAAATGCCTTTCCGTCAAAATTCCATCGCACTGCATATCTGTCCGCAGGAGAAGAACGAAGCGTAAGTGCTGTATGTACCGCCTTCTTTCCTTCTGGTATCGTAATAGAAAGGTCGTTTTGATATTCACCCTTTGTATTCACGATAAATTCCTGTACCGGAGAAAGAGCAGACTGCTTAATATATAGTGCCCTTTGACCGGCATATGAAACGATTTTTTCGGGTGTTTTCAGAGTACTTCTGACTTCACGAAAACCGGACGGATAAAAGTTTTCACTGCTTAACTGTCTTTCCGTTTTATCTTTTAGCGCTGGCAGTGCAACCACATCGTTTTCTGCCTCGCCTTCATTTTCTTCTAAATAGATTACTTTCAGATTATCTATCGCAATCCAAGTATTATCCGGTCTTGTTCCGTAAAACCGTGCAGCAAAAGAAAGAGTATTTACTCCTTCCGGCAGAAAATGCGGATGTGTATATGTGCCGGAATTCGGCAGAAGATTGACATTTCTGTACCAGCGTTCTCCATTGATATCAATATATACTTCGTCAGCACCACCGTCACAGCCCTCCATAGTATAATCAAACTGCAAAACTGCCGTTCTTCCTGCTTCAATTTCAAAGCTAATGGAAGAACTGTCAAAGCGCGTTTTATTGATTCCTGAATCCTTGCCAAACAGCATTTCTGCACCATAATATTTTTCATCATGGAACCGTTTCTTTTCAATTCCGGAAAAATACGGGTTGATGCTGTCAGCTTCCTGAAAGCACTCCTCCTCTAACTGTACTGCCACAAATTTCTTCCCTGTAAAATCTGTACTTTCACTAATCTCCTGCAAAACTTGACTCGGCAGAGCCTTTTCAGTTTTTATTTCAACTGACAGCGGATTGTCCTGATTTCCGCTGTAATCAAATTCGCAGTAATACTCTTTATTCGGCAAAAGAGTATAGGTCTTATAAATTTCCGTTACTCTTTCCGGCTCATCCGTCTTAATTTTTAGATATCTTCCGCTGCTTCCACTGCTGCCGATCAATGTGCATAAGACCTCTACATCCTCTGCATTTACGACTGCTGCCTCATTTTCACTTCGTATCAGGCTGCTTTTCAGCCGGCTGTAGCCCTGCTCCGGCAAAAGACTAAGCGGAATAAAATAGGACTCCTGCTGTTCATCTTTTTCTGCCGCAGCCAAAGACTCTGCTTCTCGTCTGTAATCTGAAAAATCTCCGGATTTAGCAAGACCCTCTGCCATCTCACCGCAAAATGCCACCATTGCAAAATCAAAACCTGCTTCTGTTTTTACCGGTGCCCACTGATCAACATGGAAAGCAGCTTCCTCATCTTCTGTTTTGGGTAGTCTGGCTACGCGAAGTGCCTGACGGTTGCTTCCTTCTCCATACGGATATGCTGCACTGTCCTGTGAATAAGCGCTGATAATATAATCCGCTGTCCTTTTTCCGTACTCGCATACGATGCCTCCGATATGCAGCATTTCATGCTCCGGCACAACATTGATATATCTCTGCGCGGTGCGCTTTTCCGTATCAAAGACAATCTGTGAAAACAAGATATTATAATAGCTGCTGAGTGGAGATCCGTCAGAAATACTTGTCGCCCAGCCACCGCTGTTAACAATAACTTCATTTCCGATCTGAACAGCATACATTGCCCTTGCTGCGTCCGTTCCGCTGCCCGATGGCGCGCTGTCAGAAGTCTTTTTTAAATAATTGTAAGAAATCGGCGGTGCAGCTCCGGCATTTTCACTTTCTGCATCACCTCTCATACTCCTCACCTCATGAAGTGTCATGTAAATTCCATAGTTCATTTTATAACCATTTTTTTGTGTCCCTGTCCGATAATCAGTATTATACATCGAAACAAGATAATCAAAAGTGCCGTCGCTTTTATAAACCGGCAGAACATCATGGCCGCTGTCCGTCTGCCATCCGGAAAAACAGCCGAGTTCATCTCCGCTTCGATCAAACACATAAACAATATTTTTTTCATCCTGCCCCACTGCCACACAGCCGTCTGCGCCAAAACCGATCACTGTATAGGTGCTTCTGTATTCCGCCTTTGAAGGCTGAATCTCTATAAAGCGGAACTCTTCAGTACGCGGGTAAAAGATGCCCCGCATCAGCGTTCCGCCCTTTCCAGTTAAAAAATGTACTTCTCCCGAAAGTCGAAAAGACGATCCTGCAGAATCACAGTAACTTGATTTCATGCATAGCGTTTCAGCATAAAGCCGTTTTACACTGCCATTTTTCATATCAGCTGCATAAATTCCATCTTTCCTGATAGTGTAAATACGACTGTCATATACATAATTATCATCTCCGAACGCCAGCGGCACAGTCGTTATATAAGCTCCTGTCATCCCGTCATAGACCAAAGTTCTGTCCATTGTCCGGAAAAACAGGTATTTTCCCCGGTCATCTGACGCCATTCCGACGATTTCCCTGATATCATCCCTGCCAAGCTGCTCCTTAGAAACCGTCACAGTCCAAAGCGCTTCTTCCCCACTTTTCGTCCCTGACTTCATACCGGGCCCGGAAGATTCTGCTTGCAGCGAAGCATCAGAAAGGCCGGATAAAGAATAAGCGCTGATTGTATATGGAGCGCTTGCCTTATAATAATGAGCATTTGTAATACCGGTATTTTTTGCCCATGTTCCATCAATAGTATAAAGAATTTCTTTTCCAGCTAAATACCAGTTCTTTTCCAGAAAAGTCTCTGTTCCTATATATCCATACGGTCTGCTCAATGTAAAAATACTGTCAGCTTTTTCGCCTTGATTCAGTTCATCCGCATTTTTTACTCTCATTAATTCTATTTCCGCGCTAATTCCGCTTTCAAGCAGTGATTTGCGAAGTGCAGAAGTACGCTGTGCAAGCTGTTTCATGCTTTTATCATCCGCTGCCAGCAGCAAAAGATTTGCTTCTTTCATACGCGCGGAAGTTAAACTGACAACCGGAGCAATGTTGATTACATCAACTGATATTTCCGCACTGCCGGAAAGGCGGTCTTTTTCATCCACATACTCCGTCAAAGTCTCTTCTGTCCACAGTTCTTTTACATCAAGGCGCAGCTTCAGTTTTCCAACCCCTTTTTTCTGATAAACAATGGATTTCCAAGTTCCAAAAGAAGCGTCGGACAATGTTCCGACCGAAGCTATACTGCCTGCATCACCTCTTTCTGCTTTATCCGTTTCAAGTGGTTCTCCTGCCCGCCTCCAAATCGTTTCTCCTTCTTCTTTTACATACCAAGTACGCTCTGCTGTATCCCCGTCATAAACAGTCGCATCTTCCGCTGTTACCTGGGCATAATTGCTCTTTTCACTGCGAAGCTGCTCCGGCTCCGCCGCAATCTTTACAGCAGGAGGCGTATCGTCCGCTACCGTAAAATGCTGCTCGTCCGTGCTGCTGTACCCTCTCTGATCCTTTGCACGTACTCTGTAAGTCATCTCTTGTAGCTGATTATTTTTGGTTAGAAATTCAAGCTCTACCCTCGTAAAAAGCTGATTAGAGCCAGTATCCCGGATTGTCCGCGTTTTAATCATCGCAGAATTATCGCGTTCATTTTTTCCTCCGTTCACATCGAAATTCAGATGTACCCTTTCACTGCCGTCTCTTTTTTCAATTTCGATCCAAAGCTCTTTCAACGGATAAGCAGGATTCACCGCGATATCTGCTGTAATTACCTGTCTTCTGTTTTTCTTTTGCGTTCCGCCAAGTTCTGAGCTAATTTTCGGCGTCTGCAGTACCTCAATCTCTTTTCTGTCTGTCAGCTTAAGCTGATTCTTTGTGGTTACTGTCAAAAGCACACTTGCACTTCCTGACTGTATAAATGTTACTCTTGCTGAAGTTTCACCGTCTTTCCTCGCACTGCCGCCGGCTCCTGAGACCGTAAATCTGTTTGCCGCAAGCCCCTCACTGTACATGCGGGCAGCTCCGTAAGTTTTATTGTCAACTGTAAATACAGAACGATCGTCGGCAGTTACGCTGTGTCCTTCATAAGAGATCTTCGGAAGTATCAAAACAGCCTCTCCGCTGATTGACTCATCTTGCACCGGAAGATTTGAAGAATCATTTGTTTCAATGTCAGGTACCGGTGAAGCAGTATATTCCGTCTTATAGGTAATCTCAAAAATAGCAGGAATATAATAACGGTATCCTTCCGTGAATTCCGACTGGGTATCGCGTCTGATATCTTCCGGGCTCCCGGTTAGTTTCGTACTCACTGCATAAGTCAGCGTACTATTTGTATACGACTTTATATTAACAAAAGCATTCGGTACAGAAGCAGCGCTGTAGGCTCCTGCATAGCCATTGTCATAACTCCCGATCACATTTATCACAATCGCATCCTGTGGCAATCTTCCACCGATAGAAATGGTAAAAGCTGCGGAAACATCTGCTCCCGGCATTTTTCCGAATTGCCATGTTCCGTCAATATGTTTCCAGACATCGTAATAAGCAATATCTCTTACCATAATCGTTTCTGTAATCACTTCTGCCTTCACTGCCGGCGCTTCTAAAGAAGCAGCCCATACAGCAGCCTTCTGCGGCATAAAAAAGATCGGCAGCAGCAGGCATAAAAGAAGAAATGCAGCAGCAGACTTATATCCAAGTCCCTTTATTCTAACAGTATCGGCATAAACACTGCGGGTCAATCTCTTTCTGAAAACTCTCATAAAAACCCCTTTCATAATCATTCTTTTTTATATCTTATATCGTTATATCCCCGTAGCGATAAATTTTGTTGCTCTCATCATCAAGCAGAAGATATGGGATGGTATTTTGAAGTTCTGTTCCCTGCGGGTTGGCTGCATATATGTACATTCCGTCTTCTTCATACCAGCTTCCTTCCGGAAAAGCAATGCTTTTCAGTAGTTTTCCATCCCTTCCCATCAATTTAACAAAAGGATGCTTTATTGAAGAGTAAATCTTTATTGTATTTTCACTGACAAATTCAACATTTAAAATTCCCATATCTCCGCGTGATACTTCAAGCACATCATAGACAACCGGAATTACCCTATCCGGTTTTTCTACTTTGTAAATAAATTTTTCTCCTGTTTCTTTTCCTCTGCTTCTACCGTCAGGCGGTGTGCTTGAGGTCTCTTTCAAGTAAGAAGACTGTACTTCGTCTATAGATAAATTTTCTAAATTCTCAAAAGAAACGCTCCTCTCATCTTCTAAAATTTTCCTGTACTGCGCCAGTCTGCCGGCTGCCACAACAGCCTCTGCTCTTGTCAGAAAACGCTGCGGACCAAAGCTACCATCCGGATATCCCCTGAAAATACCGGCGCGGCAGACCGTCAAAATATCGTACGCATATACGCCGCCTGCTTTTACATCCGAAAATTCTTCTTTGTTTTTTTCATCACCTGCCAGCGATTCTTGCATCAAGCAATTCTCTAGACTTTTAAAAGACCGCAGCATACCGCAGGCAACGTGCGCCGTATGTTCCCGCGGAATTGGTAAATCCAGAAACCCGATTTCAATACGGTTTTCATTAAAATAGCCGGCTGCCTGTGCAGCGTAGTAATAATCATCTGCCCAATGTTTACCATAACCGGAATTTGAAAACGCTGCTGCCTTATTGCCAATCAGATAGATCATTTTCAAAAATTCTCCGTAGGTTACAACACTGTCTGGACGAAAAGTTCCGTCCGGATATCCGCTGAGCACACCACTTTCTGCCATTTGCGCAATTTCATCAAACGCCCAGTGTGTTTTTCCTAAATCAGAAAATACCGTCGTTTTCTCTCTTAGCGCAGATTTTTCTACCTGAAAAAATTCATCGCCCGCCAGTGCAAAAACAGCGGTAGAAAAAACTCCTGCCAGCAGAATTAAAACAAATGCGGCTGCTATCCCTCTGCCGCACAGAACTTTCTTTTCTTTATCCTTTTTGAATCTCCTCTTCTGCTTCTGAACTTTTTTCATTTCTGCGCCCCTTTGTTTTCCCTCTGTTTTCATAATCTCTTCCCCCTCATCTTCTTTGAATAATGTTATCATACAATTTTTGGAAAAAAATTACAAGTATATTTTTACAAAAATATATATTTTTGTAAATCATTTTTTCTAAAACTTGTTGACAGCGTTTTTCTTCTACGCTATAATTTAAAAGTGTTCCATATGGAACACTTTTAATATCTTGCATTTTAAAACTATGCTGCGGGAGCGGCAGTCAACAGGAATATTTTTTATGTATGATTTAAACGATTTTTTCTTATTTTCCGGTTTAGCAACCGCCGAAAAGAATAAAATTATATCCACTTTTTCACAGCCTGTTTTTTTTCAAAAAAACAGCATTATCTACGATGCTTCTCACTTTGAACACGCGCTCGGTATTATGATGTGCGGCGCGGCGACCTCTTTTTCCGGAGAAGTGCTTAGACGCTCATTTGAAGAAGGCGACTGTTTCGGTGCTGCCGCAGTTTTTGGAGCCGACCGCTCTTACAGCAGCAGTATTATTGCTGTAAAAGACTGCTATGTACAATTTATCGAGGAAGGTACCCTTCGCATTTTACTTATGCAGGACGCACGAATCGCTTTGAATTATATCACTTTCTTATCGGAAAAAATAAGATTTTTGAATCATAAAATCATGCAGTTCACTAGTAAAGGGACGGCAGCGAAACTATACCGGTACCTGCTGGAGGCTTGCAGCGAGGACGGCGCTGTTTCTGTGAAAAGCATGGCCGAACTCGCCCGCACTACCGGTATGGGCCGCACCAGTCTTTATCGTGCGCTTAGCACGCTGGAACAAAACCACATGATTATCAGAAAAAAGAAAGGAATAAAGGTTCTCTGACATGAAAAAATTACTTAGTATTGTACTCATCACCGTTATCGTCTTTTCGTTTGCTGCTTGCACAGACAGTGGAAACACGCCTGAAACTCCGGCCGAAAAGACGGATATCAATTTCTTCGTTCTCACTGGCCCAACGGGTATCGGTGCTGTACATATGATGCAGCAGGCCCAAAACAATGAAGGACTTGAAAATTATCACATTACTGCAGTAGCCGCACCGGATGAAATTGTTTCTAAAATTTCTAACGGTGATGCCGACATTGCTGCAATTTCTACCAATCTTGCCGCTAAACTTTACAATATAACAGGCGGAGAAATCGAAATTTTAGCAGTAAATACACTTGGCGTGCTTTATGCAATCACAAATGAAAACACAGAGATTGCGGAAATCTCTGATCTTGCCGGCAAAACCGTATACACGACGGGAAAGGGCGCTAATCCGGAATATATCATTAACTTCCTTTTAAAAGAAAACGGTCTTACTCCGGCATCTGATCTCCAAATCGAATATGTCGCCGACGGCAGCGAACTCACCTCCGTTTGGGCACAAACGCCGGATGCTGTAATCATTGCTCCCCAGCCAGTAGCCACAGCCATCACCCTTAACTATGAAAATGCAGAAATCGCTCTTGATTTAACAGAAGAATGGGACAAAGTTTCTGAAAGTTCTGCTCTCATGATGGGATGCATTGTCGCGCGGAAAGATTTTATCGAAGAAAACCCGCAGGCTGTTGAAAACTTCCTCACGGACTACAAGGCATCGGTTTCTGCAACAGAAACCGATCCTGAAAGCACCGCGTCGCTCTGTGAAACATACGGTATCGTCGCAAAAGCGGCAGTTGCGCAAAAGGCTCTCCCATACTGCAATATCTGCTTCATCACCGGTGAAGAAATGAAAACAAAGCTCACAGGTTATCTTGAAATTTTACTGGCAGCAGACCCGCAGTCCGTCGGCGGAGCAATTCCTGCCGATGATTTCTGGTATCCTGCCGCAAACTAAAACTGCCTGTAAGCCTCTGAAAAATTAACTGGCAGAAAGCAGGCACCGAAAAATATGAAAAGAGAGAAATATATATGGAAGTAAGATTCCCGTTTAAAAAACAGCTTCAGCAGACAGCCTCAATCCTTTTTTGGATTTTTCTTTGGCATGTTGCTGCCGTCTCTGTCAATAAAAATCTTTTAATTCCAATACCGCTGCCGCTGGAGACGGCAGTGGTATTTTTCAAAAACTGCAAAAACGCTGATTTTTGGTCGGCAGTCGGTGTTTCTATCCTTCATATTACACTTGGCTTTCTTTCGGGTGCAGTATTGGGCAGTCTTTCCGGCTTCTTTTCCGGCAGTTCAAAGTTTTTTCGATACCTGTCGTCTCCGCTACTGCATCTGATTCGCTCTGTTCCAGTCGCCGCTTTTATTATTCTTGCATGGCTGTGGATTCCAACAAATCTGCTCCCCTCCTTCATTTCCTGCCTGATGGTACTGCCAATTGTGCATATCGCTGTAGAAAACGGTCTCTTTGCGGTCGATCCCAAACTCACAGAAATGGCACGGGTAATGGGCCTTTCAGCAACGCGTACTTTTTTTCATATCAAGCTTCCGGCAATTTGCCCGTTTTTGCGCATCGGCTGTATCAACGGGCTCGGATTTGCATGGAAATCTGGCGTCGCAGCGGAGGTCATCTGCAATCCAACCGGGTCAATCGGAGCGCTGCTGTCCTCATCAAAAAGTAATATCGACTACGGACAAGTTTTTGCTGTTACTTTAACTATCGTTTTTCTGAGTCTGCTTCTCGAAAATGTTATAAAATTTATATGGAAGGAGCCGAAGCTATGATTGAACTGAAAAACGTTTCCTTTTCCTACGGCACCGTTTCCTGCGGCAAGACACAGCCCGCAGAAAAAACACGGCCGCTCTCCGATCCCGCTGCTCACGAAATTTTGCACGGCCTTACTCTCAAAATAGAGTCAGGAAGCCGCATCTGCCTGTTTGGTCCCTCCGGCATCGGAAAAAGCACGCTTCTGCGGTTAATGATGGGACTTGAAACACCTTCCTCCGGCAGTATTACCGGAATACAAAAGCTCAAAAAGGCCGTCGTCTTTCAGGAAGATCGACTGCTTCCATTTGCTACTGTTCTTAAAAATCTTACACTGTTTGGCTCTTCTTTAGCTGCGCATACTCACTTAAAGGCTCTTGGCCTTGCAGGACAGGAAAACGCATTTCCATCCTCGCTTTCGGGCGGTATGAAGCGGCGCGTCGCGATTGCCCGCGCGCTTACCAGAAACGGCGATATCCTTTTTCTAGACGAGCCCTTTACTGGTCTTGATGTACCATGCAGAAAAAAAACAGCAGACTATATTCTTTCACAGTCTGCCGGCAAAACAATCATTCTAGTTTCACATGATAAGACAGAAGCCGCACTGCTTCAAAGCAAAATTATCAATGTTGCCTCTTTAAACACATAAAACTTCCAACTGAAAAATTTCCCCGCTTCAAAAGAAACAGTCAAAATCATTCACCGAAACAGCGCTGAATGAATAATAAGAAATAGGGAGAAAAGCAACAAAGGAGCTGAACTGAAAATGTCACTCAAATTTTACCATCTGCCCTATCTGCCGCTCCGTATTACTTCCCATTTCGGAAATCGTCATACGGGAATCGTCGGCGCAACTTCCAATCATAAAGGGATCGATATCGGTGCAGATAAATCAAAATATAAAACACAGACCTACGGCGGTCCTGTATATGCAGTCCTGCCTGGAATTGTCGTCAAAAGCTATTACAGCGACGCAAGGGGTCATGTTGTAATCATAGATCACGGTATAATTGACGGCTCAGATGTCAAAACACTTTATCAGCACCTGTACGGCAAAGGACTTGCCGTCGGCACTAAAGTAGAAGCAGGGCAGGAAATTGGTATCATGGGAAATACCGGTACCAGCGCTCAACTTCATCTTCATTTCGAACTGCTGATTAACGACATTCCTGTCGACCCTGAAAAATATTTATTGGAGGTGAAGCCGGTGGACGAGGACAGAGTTAGAGCAATTATCAAAGAAATACTGCGCGGTGCCGGGACAGAAGTTTCTGCTTGGGCAGAAGGCTCTTGGAAAAAAGCGACCGAAGAAGGCATTACGGACGGCGCAAGACCGGGCGGATACTGCACAAGAGAACAGGTCGTAACGATGATAGAAAGAGCAGTAAAATAACAAAATGGATATGACCGCAATTTTTGTAGCAATTCTAACCTGCATCGGCACTGTAAGCGGAAGTCTTTACGGTATTAGAAAATCTACCAGTCTTGTAGAATACCGATTAAAACAGCTGGAAGAAAAAGTGCTCAGATTAGAAGAAAAAACTGGCTGCAACAAAGAATCCTAATAAAACACCCTGTTTTCTGCAAAATGTAAAAAACAGGGTGTTTGTGATTATGCAAAATAAAGATTAGTCGTCAGATATTCCGGATCACTCGTTACATCAATCCCCAGTGAACGCAGCGTCTGCTCATCGCGGTCAGAAAGAATCGCAGTGCAGTGCGCCTTACAGCCGCGCAAACAGGACAATTTTTCAACTGCCGCCTCTGCCGATGGATTCGTTGCTGCCGAAATCATCAGTGCCGACAAGATTTCCTCTGCGTTGAGACTTGTCCGCTCCTGCATCAGCGTCTCTGTCTTCAGCGTCTGGATACTGCGCAGCACATTTGGTGAAATTAGATGAATTTCATCGGAAATCCCCGACATTTTCTTGATTGCATTAAGAATTGCGGCAGCAGCAGCTACCATCCTTCGAGAGCTTCTTCCGGTAATAATTGTTCCATCAGAAAGCTCTAATGCAAGAACAACAACATTCATATACCGCTCATCACAGTTTCGTTTTTTCTCTGCATATTCTCTGGCTGGTTCTACCACTCTTCTATCGCTGATTTTTAATTCCTGATCATCCATCAGAAGCTTTGCCCGCTCCAAAGATGTCTCATCAATTTTTCCTTTTTTATAATCTACCTGAGCAATCATATAGCGGCGGATAATCTCCTGTTTTGCTGCCTCGCGGCAAACCTCATCGTCGATGATTCCAAATCCGGCCCGATTGACCCCCATATCCGTCGGCGATTTATACTCTGATTCCTCACCGGTAATCTTTTCAATAATTCTTTTTACGACCGGAAATACCTCAAGATCCCGGTTATAATTTACAGCTGTCTCACCATAAGCCTCAAGGTGAAACGAATCTATCATATTCACGTCCCTTAAATCGGCCGTTGCCGCTTCATAAGCAATATTAACAGGATGCTTCAGCGGGAGATTCCAGATTGGAAAGGTTTCGAATTTTGCATAACGCACCTTTCTGCTGCACCTGTACTCATGATAGAGCTGGGAAAGACAGGTTGCCAATTTACCGCTGCCGCCGCCCGGTCCTGTTACAACCACCAGCGGCTTGTCCACTTCGATATACGGATTAGCACCATAACCCTCCTCGCTTACAATCGTATCCACATCCGTTGGATAACCTTTGGTAAAGTAATGTTTATAAGTCCTGATTCCGCGCCGCATCAGCTTATTGATAAACATATTGACAGCCGGTGTATCTTCATACCGCGTTACTACAACAGAATTGATAGAAAGATCATATTTTCTGAACATGTCAATCAATCTCAATACTTCAAGATCATATGTAATTCCAAAATCCTGGCGCGTCTTGTTTGTCATAATGTCACCGGCATAAATACAGATAATGATTTCTGCCTGGTCTTTCAGTTTCTGCAACAGTTTAATTTTTGCATTTTCATCAAATCCCGGCAGTACCCGCATAGCATGCTTATCCTGTACAAGCTTACCACCAAATTCAAGGTAAAGCCGTTCACTGTTGCCACAGTTAATTCTCTCTAAAATATACTTAGACTGTTCTTCAATATATTTTTCTGCATCAAACCCGATCTTCTTCATTTGAATTACACCTCTCTTCAAGAAGACAAAATACGATAAAAAACAACCTATAAATTGTACCAAAAAACGGCTATATAATCAATGATTATTTAGCCGTTTTTAAAAAAATTATCTGAAAATTATTCCGTAAGAAGCTCAACCGCCTTCTGCAGCTGCAAATCCTCTGAATCAATCCCGTGTGCATAGCTATAAGCAGCAGTTTCAAGTGCTTTCATCGTTGTATAATCAAGCACACCGTAAGCATAAAGTCCGTTTTGATTTTGAAATGCCTTTACCGCTGCCACCGTCTCTGCATCCATGCTGCCGGAGACCTTAACATCATATCCAAGAAGTGCAAGCCGCTGCTGTGCACCGTATACATTAAGGCCAATCTCTCCAAATGCCGGCTTTTCATTTTCCGTCATCGGTGCAAATCCATTGTAAGATGCTTCTGCTGCCGCATTTTCAGTCCCCTTTGGGATTACATAATCCGGTGTAATACCTACACCTTGAATCCGATCCTTGTTTGGTGTCAGAAAATAATAAATTGAAAGCTTCACAGATTTTTCTCCATCCAGCTGGGCAATCTGCTGAGCAACTCCTTTTCCATAGGTTTTGGTGCCTACAAGCACCGCCGCATGATTATCGTGAAGCGCTGCTGCTAAAATCTCTGATGCACTGGCAGTATTTTCATTAACAAGCAGCACAATCGGTTGCAGAACAAACTCTGTTTTCGTAGCTGAATAAGACTTCAGAAGTTTTCCTTTGCTTTCAAAATGCGAAATATATCCCTCTTCTAAAATCTGATCCGCAATATCAAGCGCCATATCTACATATCCTCCGGGATTATCGCGGAGATCGAGAATAAAACTTTCCGCCCCTTGATTTGTCAGTGCAATTCTTGCCTTTTTAAACTCAAGGTTTGCATCGCTGTCAAAACCGGTCATTTCGATATATCCAATCTCCTCTCCTATCATCTCATAGGAAACACAATTTTGCTCTACCTTATCCCGTTCAACAGAAAAAGTAAGTATTTTTCCGTCTCTGTCAACCGTTACCGTTACTTTCGTGCCCTGCGGACCACGAAGCATGTCCGAAATATTAGAAAGAACAAGTCCTTCTGTTGTTTTTCCGTCTACCGTTGTAATGATATCACCGCTCTTGATACCGGCCTGTTCTGCCGGGCCGCCTGCCAGCGGCTGAATGACAGTACATTTTCCGTCAATCAGCTGGATCGTTACACCAATACCCTCAAAGCTTCCGTCTACTGAATCAATAAACTGAGAGCTTTCGCTTTTATTTTTATAATACTCACTATACGGATCTCCTAATGCTTCAACCACGCCCCGAAACGCGCCGTCAATCAACTGTTGATAATCCAGCTCGTCCGTATAATTATGATAAATGAATTGTATGTACTTTTCTAAAAGCGCCAATTCCTCATCTATTGCTTCATCCTCTGTACTTTCACCATAGACAGTCGCGGAGGCTGATCCCAGCATTGCAGGCATAAATGCAATAAACGAAAACGAAGTCAACACCATCGTTAAAATAATGACATATACTACGATTTTTACATATTTCTGCTTCATCTCAGTCCCCTTATCTCACCTCAATATTAAGCTTGCTTCTGCTTTCAGCAAGCCCCTTCAAACTAATATTATAATCAATATCAATCGTTCCTTTTCCCTCGCTGTCAAGATTTCGCTCAATAAAGTTGGTCAGAACTTCCATCTCGATCGCACCGTACGGCGTATCATAAAGACCTGTATATCGTTTGCCTTTTTCAAATTCGATAGCTGTATTCAAAGAAGCCGGTGTACCCAGTCTCTTCATGCGAAGACAGTTTCCCGTCACCTTCAGGCTTGTCTTGCACCCAGGCATACCGGAAAATTCGCTTTCCTCATAAATGAGATAAAGCGAATCCCCCTTCTCATAGAGCTTTCCCTCTGTAATAAATTCAATCTGGTCTTCTTCTGCATCCTCAAAGACTTGTTTGCCGACTATTTTTAATGTTATATCTTTCATATCCGTAATCCACAATCCTTTCAATTAACTGAGGATATTCGATACCGGAGGCTCCAAACAGCACCGGAAACATACTGAATTTCGTAAATCCCGGAATGGTGTTAATCTCATTTATGTATACCTCTCCCGTTTCCTTTTCCACGAAAAAGTCTACCCGTGCAAAGCCGGAGCAATCGAGCGCCCGATAGGCGCGCGCCGCGTATTCTCTTATCCTGTCCGCCGTTTCCTTTGGTATTTCTGCCGGAATGATCAGCTTGCTCTGTCCGCCGTCAAAATATTTGGCGGTATAATCATAAAATTCTGCTGACGGAATGATCTCCCCTGCAACTGAAACAATCGGTTCGTCATTTCCAATTACTGCTGTTTCTACCTCGCGAATATTCATTCCTTCTTCGATAATCAGCCTTCTGTCAAATTTACCTGCTTTCCGAATCGCTTCCAACAGCTCCTTTTCATTGGTAGCCTTGCTGACGCCGACACTGGATCCCATATTCGCTGGTTTCACAAAACACGGATATCCGCCGACAGCCTCCGCGAGCTCTGACACACTGCTTTCCTCAAACTGTGATAGAACAACACCGACATACCGGCAGCTTGGCAGTCCTGCTCTCAGAAACAGCTCTTTTGCAATCAGTTTATCCATCGCAGCTGCCGATGCCAGGACACCGCAGCCTCCGTAAGGAATATCCAGCATTTCGAGAAGCCCTTGCAGCGTCCCATCTTCACAATAAGTTCCGTGTACGATTGGCAAAAGAAAGTCTGCTGTTTCTTTTAGTTTGTCAAGGCTGAGCGCAGTTGCGCTTTCCTCCCATGTTCCGTCCTCGATACGGTCAACCTCACCCTCATAAAGCTGCCAGTCTCCGTTTCTGCTGATACCAATCATAACTGGTATATACTTTGTGTGGTCGATTGCTTTCAATACTGATGTTGCCGACATCAAAGACACTTCATGTTCTCCTGATTTCCCGCCGAAAATAATTCCTAACTTGATCATTCGTTTTCCTCCCGGTTTTCATAGTATATCATATTCTATGCGTATTTGTGCATGTTTTATTCTGGTAACGATTCCTGAAAGCTACAGCGTGGCCTGAGCGAGCAGTTCTTCCAGCTCCGTTTTTGTAAAGAAATAGCGGCTTTCACAGAATTGACAGACCAGTTCCGCCTGCCCGTCCTCTTCAATAATTTCGGTAAGGTCTTTTTTTCCAATTGCAATCAGCGCCTGTCCCATGCGGGCGCGGCTACAGCCGCATTCCCAGAGAATACGGCGTTCTTCCCGTTTTTCTACTTGATAGCACTCCGGCAAATCCCGAAAAATCAGTAAAAGCAGCTCCTCTAAAAGCTTTTCTACCCTTTCCCCCGGAAAAGCTTTCATCACCTCTTCAATCAGAGAGGTAAGCGGTAGCATTTCTGCCAGCAATGTCTCCAGCGCGTCAACTGCCCCTTCTTCTGCATCCGGCAGCATCTGGATGACCATTCCTCCCGCACACAGCACCGAATAATCCCGATCTACCTTTACCCCCAGTGCAAATGCTGTATTCTGCTGTTCCGAAATATAATAATATGCTGTCAGGTCATCGGCAATTTCTCCCGATACAAGTGCAATACTGCCGACATAGGGCTCCCGCAGGCCTAGATCTTTAATGACCCTCAGCTCTCCAACACCAAGAGACCCTCCTACATCCAGCTTTCCCTTCTCCGTCAGCGGCAGTTCTACTTCCGGATTCGCAATATATCCCTTCACGCGTCCGTCAGCCAGCGCGGTTGCCAGAATCTGCTTTGCGGGACCGTCTCCTTTAAACTGCACAGTCAGTTTATCTTCCTTTCCTTTTAGCAAAAGACCCATCAGTCCGGCTCCTGTCAGCACCCTACCAAGTCCTGCCGTAGCAAGCGGAGTAGTTGCATGGATTCGCCTTGCTGTCTCTGTCAGCTCCGTTGTAATCGCCAGATAGACTCTGAACGATCCGCTTTTGTCTATTGCAACAAGTGCATTATTTCCCATTCTTAATATTCCTCCTAAATAGGTTTCTTCTCTTTTTCATATTTGTTTATATAGGAGCTCACATCTTCTGCTAAAGCCTCCGCAAGCATTTCTGCTTCCTTCGGCTGTCTGCCGTAGACCGAAATATAAATCTTGAGCTTCGGCTCTGTACCAGACGGCCGTACCAGAAAACCGGCTCCACCGGTCAGACGATATTCAAGGACCTTTAAAGGCGGCAGAGTTCCTATTCCGCTGCGGTAATCCAAAATCTCTTTTATGCTTTGCCCAGCCCAGCTTTCTCTCTGCCCGTTGAAATATGCTCCGCTTTCTGCTGCCACTTTAACTTTACCGCTCTCATTCTTTGACAAACAGGTTCCTGTTTCTGTGAAACTCTCAAAAATAACTTCCATTCTTTTCTTTCCCGCAATTCCGCTGAATCCAAAATCAAGCGTGCGGTGCGCGGCATATCCATATTTCTCATACAATGCTGCAAGCCTCTCTTCCAGCGTTATCCCCTCTGCCTTTGCCTCAGCCGCTGCAAGACAAATAAGTGCTGAGGCAAGAGCGCCGTCCTTTTCACAAACACTGGTGCCGGCAAGGTATCCGCAGCTTTCTTCAAAACCAAATAAAAATTCCTTTTCCTGTTCCCTTTCCGTCAGTGTATCGATCAATTCTCCGATATATTTAAATCCTGTCGGCGTCGTTTTTATAGCTGCTCCAAAATGCTCGGCAATACGGTCTGCGAGCGCGCTTGTGACAATGGTTCTTGCTATTACCGGCTGCTTTACTGTTAAGCACCTGTTCTTTTCCTCTCGCTTCCGAAGCAAGAATTCCAGCATCAGCAGTCCTGCTTCGTTTCCCGATAGACGCCGGTACTGCCCATTTTCTCTTTTAATTACAACTCCCATCCGATCGCAGTCAGGGTCCGTTGCTATGGCAACATCCGCGCGCGTTTTCTCTGCCAGCGCAGTTACCAAAGACATCGCCTCATCCTTTTCAGGATTCGGATAAGGGCAAGTCGGAAAATTTCCATCCGGCTTTTCCTGTCTATGAACAAGAAATAAATTCTCTACAGGAAGTCCCAGCCGTTTCAAAATCTCCTGCACCGGTTTATTTCCTGCTCCGTGAAGAGGGGAATATGCAACCTTCAAGAAAGAAAGCATTTTCTGCTGTGCTGTTTTTGCTTCATTCTCTGCATCTATTTGAAAAGGCCTGTCTTCTGTAAGAGTCCTCAGTGTTTCTACTATACTTTTTTCGTAAGCCTCTATCGCCTCTTTTCCAAGAAAGACGAAATACGGCGTTTTTTTTGCCTCTTCAAAATGAAGATAGCTTACTCCGCTGAACATATCAATTTCCGCAATCCGCCGCAGAATACGTTTGGCTTCTGTATCAGTAATCTGATGCCCGTGTTTTTCATAAACCTTATATCCATTATACTCTGCCGGATTATGACTGGCCGTAATCATGACCCCCATAATGCAGCCATATTTTCGGACGGCAAATGATACTGCCGGTACTGGACAAATTTCTTCATAAAAATATGTCTTGATCCCGTTCGCAGCAAAGACACTTGCCGCACTTTCAGCAAACAGACGCGAATTAATGCGGCTATCGTAGCCGATTGCCACGCTCGGCGGCGTTAGATCCGCTGTCTGATTCAAATCTTCCGTAATATAATCGCAAAGACCCTGCGTCGTTCTTTTTACCGTGTGAATATTTAGGCGATTTGTTCCTGCGCCAAGCAGACCTCTGAGCCCCCCGGTCCCAAATTCAAGGTCTTTATAAAAGCGTTCTTCCAGCTCTTTTTTGTTTCGGTCAAAATTTTTAACAAGACCATGAAGCTCCTGCGCAAGCGGCTTTTCCAACTTTTCACTTTCCAGCCATAGCTGCAAGTTTTCTTCCCACTGATCCATATTTCAAACATTCCTATATAAAGTTTCTTTTTAATTTCTTTATTTTATCATATCCGTTCTTTCCTATCAAGCACTGTAGGCGGAAAGCTCTTTTGCGTCTTATTCATCTTTCTTTCTGCAAAATCTGTTTTATCCGGCAAAAAAGAAAAACCGTCATACATCTTTATTGTATGACGGTTTTTTCCTCTTTTTTGTTGCCTAATTCATATTTTTACTTACTATCTAATTTGTTTTTTCTGAGACCTTCAGCGTAAGATTTATTGTTTCATTTCCCCTAATTACAACAATTTCTGCCTCATCGCCGATCTCATATTTCTTTACAGCATTCAGAAGCGTCTCCGCATCAGTAATCTGCGTATCACCGATATAATAAATCATATCTCCCTTTTGAATTCCAGACCGTTTTGCGTTTTCACTGTCGACGCTGCTCACATAGATTCCTGTATTTCTTACGCCATACCGAATTGCATTCTGGGCCGATGTAAGATCAATAAAGGTAATTCCAAGTGCCGGCCTTCCTGATACATACCCATTGTCGACCAGCTCCTGCGCAACCTCTTTGACCGTATTAATCGGAATCGCAAATCCTAATCCTTCTACATTAGAACCCGTAGACTTTGCAACCACAATTCCAATCAACTCTCCTCTATGATTAAACAGGCCGCCGCCGGAATTTCCCGGATTAATCGACGCATCTGTCTGAAGAAGCGTCATGCTCTTTCCGTCTATCGTCATCTCTCTGTCAGTAGCGCTGATAATCCCAAAGGTGGCTGTTCCCCCAAGCGCGCCCAGCGGGTTGCCGATTGCAACAGCAAGATCACCGGCTACCAATTCGTCACTGTCCCCATACACCGCTGAAGTAAGCCCCTTTTCCTCTATTTTTATCACGGCAATATCAGTATCACTGTCAGTACCAATCACTTTTGCTTCGTATTCACTACCGTTTTTCAGCCTCACTGTAATCTTGCTGGCGTCTTCAATTACATGATTATTTGTCACGATATATCCGTTTTCAGAAATAATTACACCGGATCCCGCGCCTTCTGTAATATACTGGCTCATCCAGTTGTCCGTCGACACTTGCTCCGTACGGATTTCTACAACGGCATTTTCGTTCATCGCTACAATTTCCTGCACACTGCGCTCGCTATTTGTCGCATCTTCCAAATCGTACGCCATGTTAGACAAAAGATTCTGCGTCGTACCACCGCCTAAAACAGTCTCCCCGTTTTCTGCCAGCGCTTGTCCTGCAAAGGCTCCCCCAAAGCCAAAAATCCCCGATAATACGATACATCCGCATACGATAAGCGCAATCCCCTTTTTAGTTACGGTATATTTCTTTTGTTTCTTTAACGAGGAACGATCGGGTTCTTCTTCATGCAGGCTTCTGACTGCTTCAGCTTCGCCGCCAAATGTTTCATACGCTTGTCTGAACTGCTCGCCGTAAAGATTTTCATATAGCTCGCTGATATTTCTTTCATTTCCCATTCTTACCGCCTCCTGTGATTCCAATATACCCCGTTTTTATGGAGAATCGGTGTAGAATCAATGTTATTTTCTGCAAAAGATTATGTTACTTTTTAAAACAACTCCTCATACAGCTCCTGTGTTTTAAATTTAAGCGTAATCGCTTCGCTGTTTTCTCCGAAGCTGTCGGTTTCTATCCCGTCAAGAGAGCTTCCCTCCGGGTCAATAATACAAAGAGGCGGAAACAATACGCACCACCAATTTTCCCCTTTTCCTTCACCGATTGTAATATTCAGCGCTTCATAATTTCCGGCCGGAAAAGTAACATCACCATAGGTCTTCTGCGGAATCCAGCGTACACCAAGTTCAGCAACTGCTTCATAATTGCTACCGTTTTCGGCAATGACCTCTTCAGCAACCGCTTCAATCTTGTCAAGATTCTCTTCAATTAAATCGTGTGCTTCTTCCAAATCAAGTCTGGCAGTAAGCCCGTCCTCCTCCTCATGGCGCAGCATTGTTTCGCTGACAAGCGCCTGATTGACTACTGCAAGAACGCGATCCCGCACTTCCAGCTTTAAGGCCTGATCCCTCTCACTATTGCTGTTTGCCACCACATGAAAACGAATTACACCGCCGTAATTACCGCCGGATTTTTCCTCACTGTCTCCGGATCCACTCTGCCGAGAAGCTCCGTAAGCATAAACGCTTGTCAGGAATATAACTGCGATGATGACTGCAATTAAAGAATTTCTTTTTCTGTCAAATCCCATTTTAAAACCCTCCGTTTGAACTTTTGTTATTACAAGTTTCGCCCAATCGGAGGGTTTCTATACTGTTACCTGTTTTCTTTTTTCCGCATGATTTTTTGTGTTTTGTATTTATTTAATAATCAAAAGCTTCATACCTTCTGCAATCGGCCGATCTGTTTCAAGTCCGTTGATTCTGCTGATACGCTCTCTTGTCGTGCGGAATTTCTTAGCAATTTTCCAAAGATCGTCCTGCGGCCTTGAAATATAAATAATCATACTCGCTTTGCGCTCATTTTCGCTTTCTGTTTTGACAAAACAAGGGTTTTTGATCAATCTGCATGTTTCATAGCCAAATACAGTACCAAGCGCTAAGATTCCGGCATTTACTTCAATCTGCTTACTATTGATTTTATCAAACCAAAGCTCTTTGATATAAACATCGCTCTCAGCCATCATGCCGGCATTTGCACCTGCAATATCCATCGAGCCTCTGAACGGAATCGTATGCTGCATTTTAAACGGTGTTCTTCCATCATCTGCGGCAAGCGCAAGCAGCTCGATCTCAAGATTTCCGCTTACCGTTTCCTTTCCATTTTCCGCTGTACTTTCAACATTCTGCACCTTTCCGGAAATATAGATAACCTGGTCAATATCACCGTACTGTGCCGGAATATTAAGAATTTCCCGCGCTGTAAGTTCTGTTACACCGCTGCCAGAAAGCGCTTTGGCGGAAAGCGGCTCGCTGTCATAGACAAGCTCCTTTTCGTTATGATATACATCCGTTACAATTTCTTCTTCTACATTCTTATAAACTTCAATACTAGTGTTGATGCTTCCTTCAATAGCAAACCCGATTCCTCCGGCTTCTTCTTCATCGCCCTCTCCGAAATTTTTAATTTTAACGGAAAGTTCGCTGCTGTCAAAGGTAATACGGCTTCCCGATTGTGCATCCGTCACATCAAGCGGAATAAACTGCGTAAATTCTACCTTTCCTTGGTAAAAAGCCGGCTCTGCTGCCACTAAAGTGCTTTGCATCTCTTCTGCGGAATCATCGCTGACATTGCCCTCTGATATCGTTTCTGCAAACAATTCCGGAGGCTCAGAAAGATAAAGAATATTGCAGTAAATCAGACCGCTGATTACTGCCTTTTCCGGTGTAATCTGCTTATGATTTTCTACTACATTGATTCCGTAGCGCAAAATACGGCTCGGCAAAGGATTGTTTTCTTTCAGCATCAATTCTTCTTCGATATCAAGTATATCGCTTTTTTTAGCAAGTACATCGGTAACTGTTACCTTTTCCTTCAGTACCTCAATATCCTCTCCTCGTATGCCTTCAAACAGTTCAATATGCTTTCCGCTATATTCCCTCATGGTGAGCATAACTGCAAGCTTTGCTCTGAACTTCCTTTCATTGATTACCATATAGTCAATGCTCTCTATCACCGGCTTTATCACAGCCGACGAAAATGGTGCAGTGCCGATATTCCAATCCGTCTTGAACGGAATACGCGACTGAATCGTAACCATTGGCTCTGCTGCTGGCTGCTCCGGGATATAGATTGTTTCCAGCATAATATCACCGGTTACTTTAATTTTATCCTCGCCTTTCTGCCCGCTCTTGATTTCTTTATCAGCACACCGAATGCTGCCATCCATTGAGAGAATCCGAGCCATATCCGGTTTAATATCCGGAACAAGAATATCCTCCTCAAGGTAAATGCGGGTTGATTCTCCTTCCTTAATTTCCATAAAGCTAAGCTCATTGGCAACCAGCAAATTGTCAAGCGCAATGCGGGTGCTCTCAGTCTCCGGCTCTGCCCGTTTCTCGTTCCTGTCGGAAGGTGCTTTTTCTCTGTCTTCCGCTTCCGCTATATCACCAGTCTCTACGCTTTCTTCAGACCGCAGATCAGACTGCGTCTCTGCCAAATCATCTTTGAATTCCGAAAGTTCGATATTTTCTTCTTCATCGTCTATTTGCGATATACTTTCAATTGTATCTTCTTCCGGTTCTTCCTCTGTTTCTGTCTGTAGCGCTGCTGCATTTGCATCTTCTGCTATTTGATTATTCTCCGCAAAAACAATCTCTGCCGAATCTGACGCTTCTTCTGCCGCGATTTCCGAAGGAGTAATCTCCGAATCAGTATCCAGTATTATTTCATCGCCTATTTGAAATCCTCTATCCTCTGCCTCAGATATTTCCTTATCGCTTCTGTGCTCTGTCTGATCGAGCACACGGTTTCTGCTACTGCCGTATCCTGCTGCACTATTTCTGTGCCTTGCAACATCGCTTGCACTGATTCCTTCCTCCGTTATTTCCGCTGCCGACTTTGCCGGCGTATGTATTCCACTGAGTATACGGTCATACGGCGTAGGATCGAAGCCGTCATCTTCATATTTCATAGTATTTCCCCCTTCATACGCATTTCTTCGTACAATATATGCCTTCCTGCCCCTTCAGTATGCGCTCAAATTAAAACAAACTGCCCTATTTTAAAATATTTTAAAATAGGGCAGTTTTGTATTTTCTCCACTAATTATCAAAGTCAAAATCAAAGAATTTTGATATTATACAAAATATTGTCTTTCTATCCTCACAGCTCCGGCTCATCCTGTACTGCAGGGGCGAAAATTTCCTTCACGCTTTCACGCGCATAGCGTCCTTCAAAAATTGCAGGCTCCATTTGCTTACGGGCATTCCGGCGGCAAAGCTGCGCGGCCGCCGAAAGCGCGGCCGCTGGCTCCGCCTCAACTGTTCCAAAAAATACCGCATCATACAGCCATGCTTCTGAAAGATTAGCCGTAAAATCACAAATTAAATAAATCCCTTTTCTTTTCAAAATCTCATCTGCCGCCGCAGAAGTCGCAATGTTAGCGCCCTCTACCACAAGCAAAGCCTTAATCTGCTCTGCATTTTTACCATTTAAAGCATCGGCCAGTGCACAGGGAATCACAATATCGCACGGTACCGAAAGCCATTCCTCTGAACGCAGCAGCTTTGCACCTTTCAAAAACGCCTTGTCCCAATCCCCGCCGCTTTTTTTAAGCTGATAAATTAAGTCCGTATCAAGCCCGTCTGAATCATACAAAAATACCTTAGAATCCGACATGCCTACAACACGATATCCGAGCTGACAAAGGCGTTTTGCACAGGCGCTGCCGACACGCCCCATTCCCTGAATGACAACAGAGGCTTTTTCTTTTGAATCAACAGTCATTTTTATGCCGGGATTTGCCACTGTTTTCTCTGCACTTACAAGCATCTGCCACGCTTCATCTGCCGCTTCTGCTACCCCATATCCTGCCATCACATCATTGATCGGCACACCGTCTACTGTCTCTTTTAAAAGGCGCTCATATGACGCCGCATTTTTGACAATCTCCGGATCGGCCTGCATTGACTTTGTCAGCGGCATATCAAAGCCGAATTCCTGAAATACTTCAATCACATCGCTGTATTTCGTACCGTAATCACCGCCCAGTGAAACCCCTGCTTTGATATATGGCATCATCGCAATCAAATACCGCCGCAAAACCGCTCTTGCATCGGGAGACTTGCTGTCATAGGCGATTCCTCCTTTACAGCCTCCGCAAAACTGAGACTCGCAGGCCTGGTATTTATAAGCCATCGTTTCAGCCATGCGGCAAACTTCTTCCCGCGTTACTTCCGGATGCATACGAATTCCACCTCCGGTATAACCTTTTACAAAATTGTAAATCACTAACCAGCCCTTTGCGGTAGTTTCCGTATCGTTCCACTCTATCGTCAAATATTCTCTCATAATCTTCCTATCCTCTCGCCGGATATTCTGCCTCACAGACCTTGCAGAACTTGTCAAGATCGATGTTGCCGCCTGTAATGATACAAAGCACTCTTTTTCCCTTGAGTTCTTCGTGCCCCTCCAGCAAAGCCGCAATACAGGTTGCTGCTGCGCCTTCAATCATATAATGATGATTTTTCGCCATCCATTTGATTCCTTCTTTTGTCGATTCCTCACCGACTACGATAATTCCATCTACACAAGTCAGTGCCAGTTCTACATTAGGCCAAGTAATTTCACCCTCCAGACCGTCTGCGATAGATGGAATAAACAGGCAGTCATTATTCAATTTCTTTTCCTCAAACGATTTTTTCCAAGGTGCGGAAGTATCTGTCTGAAGTCCGTACACTTTGATATCCGGCTTGATTGCTTTTGCCGCAATCGCGATACCGCATAACAGTCCGCCGCCGCCTGTCGGCACAATAATAGCATCAAAGTCATTTTTTTCAAGCAATACCTCGACCGCAATTGTTCCTTGTCCTGCGATTGTTTCCGGAGACTCGTAAGCGTGTACAAATTTTCGTCCCTGCTGCCTCTCAATTTCATGCGCTCTTTCTTCCGCCGCTGCATAATCCGCACCGTATACCACAAGCTCAGCACCGTAGCGAATCGCACTTTCCCGCTTATTTATCGGGGTTGATTCTGGTACACATACAATCGCACTTGCATTCTGCATACGGGCCGCATATGCTACTGCCTGCGAGTGATTACCAGCAGAGGCCGCAACTACTCCGCGCGCCAAATCCTCCTTGCTCATTGACAGCATATTATTCATTGCTCCTCGCAGCTTATATGCACCAATCGGCTGTAAATTTTCCATCTTCATCCATACATCGCAGCCTGTCAGCTCCGAAAGCTTGTCAGAATGAATCAAAGGTGTTTTTACCACATACGGCTTAATGCGGGTATACGCTTCGCAAATCTCCTGAAATCCAACTTCAATTTTATTCATTCTTTTTCTCCTTTTCAATCTGCTGTAATCTCTTTCTATGCTCTTTCCTGTACCTTCATTATATGCAGACACAGCGCAAAGTTCAAGATACAAATCAGTCATAATCAGAATTTTTTGAGAAAAATACAGCTGACAAAACGGCTCCCGCAAAAGCCTTAAAAACACTCTTGCAGGAACCGCTTATTTTATTTCGCAATATACTTTTCAAATCCATCTGAATAACGCTTGCTGCCATCAGGCAGTACCCACATTACCTCAAACACTCCAGCTTCTCCGCTTTTGGAAAATTCCTCTGCAAACGCACTTCCCGTTTCAAAATCCATGTTAAAAAGTGCTGTAGAAAGTGCATCTGCCAGCCCTGCATCCTCTGTCAGTACCGACACTGACAAATACCGATTTTCCGGCATCAGCGTTTCTCCGTCAATAATATGATGATAATTCTTTCCGTCTGCTACATAATATCTCTGATATACGCCGCTTGTTGCAAGAGAAAGCCCCTCTATTTCAATCGTTTCAATATGCGCCGTATCACTTGAAAGATCCGGATTCTGAATCCCTACAACCCAAGCATTTTTATCCGCTTTCGCCCCGATCGCACGCACATTTCCGCCCACATTCAGCACGATATTATCGTATCCTTTCGCAATCAAATCCTGCGCAATCTTCTCTGTTGCATAGCCCTTCGCGACAGCACCGACATCAAGGCTCATATCAGGGTCCGCAAGAAAAACAGTGCCGTTTTTACGATCCAGCACCATATTGCTGATATCGCTATGTTCATCTGCCGCAAGAAGTTCTTCTCTTGTAGGCACTTTAGCCCGATCAGGATAATTGATACCGGTATTTCTGTAATCATGCCAAATTGAAAGCACACTCCCCATTGCGATATTCACTCTACCGCCGGAGATATCATATGCTTTCAATGAAAATTCTAATAAATCCATTATATCTTCGTCCACTGCAACCGGTGCAGCTCCGGCATTTTCATTGACAGTTTTTAAATTGTTGAGAGTTCCATATTTTGTATAGATATCATATAATCTGTGATAACGGATCAACTCTCCGTGTACATATTCTGCCATCTCTGCAAACGCTTCTTCGCTGTCTGCATAGCCGACAATCGTAATCGCTGTATCAAAAGCATCAAGATAAACTTTCTGATACCGCTCTTTTTCTGCTGTACAGCCTGCCAGAGACGATGCAAGCACCGCCAGTAAAAAAACAGCCAGCAGCAACGCTGCAGCACGCAACTTTTTCATATTCTTTGCTCCTGTACCGAAAATTCAACTGCTGTAGCTTTCGCTATAAAAAAGGGGTGCGGCACCAAAGGCACCGCACCCCTTTTGTGCAGCCTATTTGCGGATTTCAATGAAAAAACTCAAATTCAATCTTTCCCAAGTTTTTTACATATTCATGCCTGCTACGATCGCTGCCATGAAATCAGTAATTTCCATTGTGCAACCTGCTGTAAGCGCTTCATCAGTACCTACCTCATGGCCGCTGTCATTCACTACTGTTTCAATTCCGGCAACTTCATCAGCAGTCATGCCTACCACATAAGCTTCAAACGCTGCAATCTGCTGATACCATTCGCCGTTCTCCAGCGGAGATACAGGCGCCATTCCGTAATCTTCCTTCAGTTCCTTCTTTGTCTGTACAGTCTCAGGAACCTCTACAACAGAGCCATCTGATCCGATCGTGATTTTGGACTGCGTGCAGTCAATCTGACAAGCAGTAATCTTACCGTCAGCATCTGTAGCCGTTGCTGCGTAAGTAGATGTGGAGAAAGCAACCCCGTCAGCATCCTCTGTTGCGTCAGTAGAACTTGCCATATCACTTACGATACCAAGTGAAAGATCTGTTGCATTTCCGGCATCTACTGCATTATCACAAGCTTTGCAAACAGCTTCAATGAAATCAATAATTTCCATTGTGCAGCCTGCTGTAAGCGCTTCATCAGTACCTACCTCGTGACCGCTGTCATTTACTACTGTTTCAATTGCGGCAACATCGTCCCTTGTCATACCCACTACATACTCTTCAAAAACTGCAATCTGCTGATACCATTCGCCGTTCTCCAGCGGAGATACAGGTGCCATTCCGTAATCTTCCTTAAGGTTTTTCTTCGTAATAAATTCCTTATCTTTATCAAGAACAACTCCTTCGGAAGTAAACGCCATCTTATTCTGCGCTACATCTACAAGACACTTTACGATTTTGCCTTCGCTGTCAAGAAGAACAGCGGCAGCTGTACCGTCCTGCTGCGCATTTCCGTCAGCATCTTCTGTCGGCGCTGTTGCAGAAAGATCTACGGTAATACCGAGTCCGACTTTCATTCCTTCGCCGCCGGTTACATCGCCGTCAGTGTTTCCTTCATTGCCGCAGGCAACCATAGCAAATACCATTGCTACGATAAGTAAAACTGAAACTAACCTTTTCATTTTCGTTTTCTCCTCTTTTCACATAATTTCTATATATAAACACTGACTCTGCCCTATTGCAAAAGCCTGCGCATATATATCTCCCTTTTGTCTTGTTTTATTCTGTTACAAAGCCGCTATGCGGCTAAGATGTCCAATCGCTTTTTCCGAAACAATGCCAATCAGGATTCCTGTCAGCATTCCTGCCAAAATGAGCGCCGGCAGATATGTAAACAATCCGATAGTTTTCACTGTCAGTACGGCTACCGTTACCTGCGCAGCGTTATGAAATACGCCTCCTGCCATGCTTACGCCGATGATACTGAATTTCCCCGTTATTTTCAGCAGTATCATAACAAACAGCGATACTGCCGTCCCGGCAAGGCTGTAAAGCGCCATTGTCGGATTGCCGAACAACGAAGAAACGACGATGACACGCACTACGCTAATCACAGCAGCACTTTTATAATCAAGCTGATACAGTGCAAAGACAATCACAATATTGGCAAGACCCAGCTTAATTCCCGGAACTCCGAGCGGAATCGGAATCAGTGCCTCCACATAAGAGAAAATTGCCGACAGCGCAACCAATATACTGTTTAACACAAGCTTCTTAGTTCGCAACAATGTCTATCTCACTTTCTCTGCCTTCGGTAATTTGTACCAGCACCTGATTCGGCAGGCATACAATCTGCTCATTTCCTTTTTCAATCGGTGCATGATTGACGCAGTACTGATTTTTACAGCTTGCGCTCTTCATAAAAACCCGTCCGTCCTTAATTTGTACAATATTACTGCCGCCGCAAACAGAAATTTCTTGATCAAAAGCCAAATCATATTCTCCGGTTTTTTCCCCATGCACGCTAATCACAACGCTTTCTGCACTGCCCGTAAAATAAGTAACAGTCCAGAAAAACAGCGCTGCTGCCGCCAGAAGAAATAAAACTGCAAGCAGCATATCGGCCTTTGTGATTTTTAAGCTACGCATTTTTTGGCATTACTACGATTACATTAACAGGGCATGCTTTTGCGCACATACCGCAGTTCCTGCACTTTTCAGGATCAATCACCGCATGATTGTCAATGAGCTGAACTGCGTCAAATTTACAGGTATTAACACACTTCCCGCAAGCAATACATCCTGCTGTACACACCTTGTGCGTATCAGCTCCCTTGTCCTGTGAACTGCAGCCCACAAAAACTCTTGCATCCGCAGGATCAACATCTATTATACCATTCGGACATGCTTTTACGCAAGCCCCGCAGCCCACACATTTTACCCTGTTTACAACAGCCACTCCATCGATGATATCAATCGCACCAAACGCACAGGCATTTTTGCAGGCCCCGCAGGCAGTACATCCGTACTGGCAATCAGAATCATCCTTATCGCACCTCTTTCCGTCAATCCCTCTGCAGTGCACTCTTGCTATCATTTTTTCCGCACTGACCGCTTCTTTTCCCAGTACCTCCGCAATTGCTGAAGCTGTATCAGCGCCGCCCGGAATACAAGCGTTAAGCGGCACATTGTCCGGATCATCGGCGAGCGCCTGTGCATAATCATCACAACCCGCAAAACCGCAAGCTCCACAATTCGCGCCCGGCAGACATTCTCGTATCTTTACCTGTGTTTCATTGACCGGCACTGCCATAAATTTTGAAGCCAGTGTCAGAATAATTCCTGCAATCGCCGCTACTGTACCGAGCAGCAGAAGTGCATCTATATAAATTGTCATATCTACACCTCCTACATTCCGAAAATCCCGTCGATCACACCGCTAAAGCCCATGAAAGACAGCGCCACGATTGATGCTGCTATCAGCACCGACGGAACGCCTTTAAAACTCGGTAGAAAATTATTGTTTTCGATTCTTCCGCGCACTCCTGAGAAAAGTACCATCGCCAGCATGAAACCAAGACCTGCCCCCAGCGAATTAAGCATTGCTTCCAGGAAAGAATAGCCTTCATCAATGTTCATGACACATACGCCAAGAACTGCACAGTTTGTGGTAATCAGCGGCAAAAATACACCGAGCGATTTATGAAGCGCCGGAATATATTTTTTCAGCACAATTTCTACAAGCTGTACAAGAGCTGCGATAACCAGAATAAATACAATTGTCTGCAAATAGCCAAGTCCCTTTTCATCCAGAATAAAATTTTGAATTGGCCAGGTTGCAGCCGTTGCTATCAGCATAACGAAAATTACCGCACAGCTCATTCCAAACGCCGAATCAAGTTTCTTTGATACTCCAAGAAACGGACAGATTCCAAGGAATTGCACCAATACAAAGTTATTGGTAAGCACAGCCGCCATAATAATCATAATCAAATTTGTCATGACAACGCACCTCCTTCTTGCCGCTTTTCATCTTCCTTCTTTGCTTCTTCAATCGATGCAAGAAGTTCGTCCTCGCAGGTCGGCGTGCAGCCTCCCACATGACCGCAGACAGAAGAACAGGAGCAGCCAAGACAGCCTTTTTCTGCATTTTTGCTCGCTTTGCCGTTGGTCAATCTATTTACAGCAGCAATCAAGATTCCAAATACAAAGAATCCGCCGGGCGCAAGCTTAAGCACTTCCATCGGTGCGATGAAATCCGCCGTCAGCCGAACACCAAAGAGCATCCCTGTTCCAAGCAGTTCTCGAATTGCTCCCATGCAGAAAAGCGCCAATGTAAAACCAATTCCCATGCCAAGTCCGTCCAACGCAGAATCCAATACAGAATTTTTATTTGCAAACATTTCAGCCCGACCGAGAATAATGCAGTTTACAACAATCAGTGGAATGTAAAGCCCCAGCGATGCATCAAGCTCCTGAAAGAACGCTTTCAGCAGCAGCTGTACAATTGTTACAAATGTTGCAATCACAACGATATAGCAAGGAATCCGCACCTTATCAGGGATTACATTTTTTAATAATGAAATAAAGATGTTAGAACAAATAAGCACCACCATCGTAGAAACGCCCATACCAAGTCCATTGATAGCTCCTGTCGTAACAGCAAGCGTTGGACAGGTTCCGAGTACCAGAACCAGTACCGGATTTTCTTTGATGATGCCTTTTGTCAGGATACTGAGTTTATTTCCCATTAGAAAGCACCTCCCGTCAGTTCATACTGCTGGATTGCAGCTTTTACACAATCATACACGCCGACAGATGAAAAAGTTGCACCGCTGATTACATCAATTTTTGTTCCTTCTCCGCTGGCTTTTCTTGTAATTGCCGTTGCGCCGATAAACTGTCCAATGTAACTTTCATCCATTGCTTTTGTTCCTATTCCGTTTGTTTCCTGATGTTCAAGCACCTGAACACCGGTAACAGCGCCGTTTGTATCAATGCCGACAACCGCCTTGAGCGGATTTGCCTCTCCTGCATAACCAACGCCGCTCGTGTAAGCCACAAAGCCTGCACCATTTGCCGCCTTATAAACTTCCATGACACCTTCCGCCAGCGCTGTATCCACTTTCTCAAAGGAATCCCCTGCAGGAAGCACTGCTGCTAATGCTGCCGCAAACTGTTCTTCCGGCGTAAGCTCCACAGGTGCTTCATAGGATGCACCGTTTACAACACCATATTGAAGCAGCGATGCCGCAACACCATCAAAAATAGCATTTGAAGAAAGCGTTGCACCGCCAATCACGTCAATTTTCGTTCCTTCCCCAGAGGAGCTTCCCGTAATTGCTGTCGCGCCGATAAACTGTCCGAGGTGTTCTTCCGTCATCGCCTTTGTGCCCAAGTTCGGCGTTTCTGAATGATTCGTCACCTTTATACCTGTTATCTCTCCGTCCGCACTGATACCGACCATAATTTCAACAGGTCCGCCGAAGCCTTTAAATGCCGCCGTACAGACAATCCCGGCTCCGTTTTCTGCTTCATAAACTTCTGTTACACCCTCCACCAGTGTAATTCCTTCCATCGGCAGGAACACATCTCCTTCCGGAAGCACCTCGTTTCTGGTACTGCCGGCAGCTTCCAGCGCTTTCTGATCGATGATCGGCTTTGTCTTCTGATAAGTTGCGGTAAGAAGTCCCGTTGCGACTAAACAAATCACCAGAAGCACAATGGTTGGTGCAAACAGTTCTTTAAACTTTCCGTTCATTACGCCGCACCTCCTTCTTCCGTCCTGCGCGACTTTCTTGTCGTAAGGCTGTCAATATGCGGCGTAAGAATATTCATCAGCAAAATTGCAAACGAAACACCCTCAGGATATGTACCGTATATTCTGATAACCACTGTAAGAAATCCGCAGCCGATACCAAAAATAATCTTTCCCGCCGTCGTTTTCGGAGAAGTAACCGGGTCTGTTGCCATAAAGATTGCGCCGAGCATTACGCCGCCCGCGAGAATATGAAATACAGGGTCGAAACCCAGTGCCCAAGTAAATACAAATACTGTACCGATAAAAGCAACCGGAATCGTCGGTGAAATCACTTTCTTCACAATCAGGAAAATCCCGCCGATTAAAAGCGCTGCCGCACTAGTTTCTCCGAGCGAACCGCCGATATTTCCGATAAACATCTCCAGATTGCTCGGCGGTAATGTACTGAGTTCTTCACTTGCAAACTGCATGAGAGGTGTCGCCCCTGTTGTTACATCAGCCGCTGACAAAAACCTTTCTCCTGCTACCGCCCAAGTGGACATCGGCGTTGCAAAGCTGACAAGAAGTACGATTCTTGCCGTAATCGCCGGATTTGCAAAATTCTGGCCGCGCCCTCCAAAGAGCATCTTTACAATCACGATTGCTACAAAACATCCGATAACTGCCATCCAGTACGGAAGCGTCGGCGGTAAATTGTATGCGAGAAGCAATCCCGTTACGACTGCCGAAAGATCGGAAATCGTATTTTCCCTTTTTGTTGTTTTAGCAAATAAAAACTCAAACAGTACGCTCGCCAATATACATACTGCTGTGAGTATGAAAGCCCTCGCACCAAAATTATACACCGCCATAATCAGTGCCGGTGCAAGCGCTATGATGACACAGAGCATTTGCCTGCTCGTGTCCTTTTCTGTTGTTCCCATTTGATTTGCTCCTTTTTTCATTTAAGAAAAATGATGTTTTGGCCGTATCTTGAACACCATAATTAGCATTCGAGACTATGGCCAGTTTACCATCATTATAACGCAAATCACTTCATTTCGACAAGTCTTTTCTGTCATAATTGCATACAATTTTCTAATATATTTTTAAAAAACATAAATACAAAAAATATATTAGAAAGCATGTTTTTTATACAGGTTTCAATGCAATCAATGCAATTAACACAATCAACGTAAAAATAACAACTGTCATTATCTCGCCTGCCGGTTCCCGCGCTTCATCCGGATTATACCTCTCAATACTCTGGATGCTTGTTGCCGCATCGGTTTCACCCGATGCCAGAAATTCGTTTTCGGCTTCTCTAAATTCAGCCTCTGCTCCCGGCATTATTTCCGTTCTGTCTGTTCCCAAAAGAGCAAGCGGATTCATTGCAGCCTTTCGCATCCCATTGTAAATACCGCGGAAAAAACCACCCAGCCCCAGCTGTACAGTAACACAAAGAGATGAAAGATTTCTAATGATAGTAGCAAACGGCTTACGATAAAACCAATCCGTATCAAGTGAAATCTTAGAAAGCGGCTTCATCCGGTCTCCATACAGAATAAATGGAATAACGGCCATCGAGAGCAGCTGCACATACTGCAGCACATGATCCCATGTAAACGGATGATACTCCATCGTGAACGGAAGATATCTATACAGCAAATTCGGAAAAATGCCGTAAAGAATACAAAGAGCCGAACCAATTCCCATAGCTGCTTTCATATTAAACGGGACCGGTTTTACGGCAAGGTTTTTGTCCTCTCCGAAAAAAATAAAATAAAGCAGTTTCATCACCACGCATAGAAAAGTTCCCACGCTCGCCGCCAGCAGCAAAAGCTCTGCTATCTCATAACCCGCCTCATAAGCCGCTGTTATCGTAATTGATTTACTAATA
The DNA here is from genome assembly GCA_944386585.1 of uncultured Clostridia bacterium. Taxonomy (GTDB): domain Bacteria; phylum Bacillota; class Clostridia; order Peptostreptococcales; family Anaerovoracaceae; genus QAKD01. The sequence continues at coordinate 33,814 of CALXBT010000101.1, forward strand.
AAACCGTTGAACAGGGGTACACCGGAGATAGAAAATGCTCCCACTGTAAAAGCAATACAGGTAAACGGCATTTTTTTAGCCAGTCCGCCAAGCTGGTTAATCTTATTCACACCTGTCGCTGCAATAACCGCGCCAGTACTCATAAAAAGCAGCGACTTATACAAAATGTGACTAAACGCATGCGCTGTAGCGCCGTTTAAAGAAAGCGGCGTGCCAATCCCGACGCCAGCGACCATAAAACCCACCTGTGAAACAATATGATAGGAAAGAAGTCTTCTCACATCATTTTCCATAATAGCAAACATTGCGCCATAAAGAGCCATCGCCACACCAAGCCAAACAAGCATCTCCATTCCTGCAAACATACGGATCATGCAGTATACAGCAGTCTTTGTCGTGAAAGAAGAAAGAAACACACTTCCTGTTACATTTGCTTCCGGATACGCATCTGTCAGCCATCCGGAAAGTGGAGGAATCGCCGCATTAACCGCAACACCAATAAAAATCAGCCAAAACGCCGCATCCTGCACCGCCGTAATATTAGAAATGGCAGTGCTTCCATCCGACACCTTAAATATAATTCCGATTAAAAGACAGTTTCCGCCCAGCATATGCATAAGCAAATAGCGGAATCCCGCTCTTTCCGCTTTTTTGCTTCTATTTGCCCACACAAGGAAGAGCGATGAAACAGCCATTAGCTCCCAAAAAAAGATTAAAGAAATCCAGTCTCCCGCAAGCGTTACGCCCAATGAGCTTCCAGCATATGAAAGAGAGGCGGCCGCTTCTATTTTGCCGATAATTCCCCTGTTATGAAGTGAGTAAATTGACCCTATCAGCGACATGATACTGAAAATCATACCAAAAACATAGCTTAAACGATCCACAAAAACAGGAGTAAGCACAAGTCCGTTTAAAAACGGAAGTATCACGATAGTATTCTGCGGAAGTAAAAGCATCAGAACAATTGCCGAAAACGGGGCAAACACCATAAGAATCCGGCGCGGGAAATCGGGCAAAAAAGCTGCCAAAACCGCTGCTAAAATCAAGATCAGACCTGGATGCAGCATTATATCACTCATCCTTTTTTTCCTCCCTGTCATAGTAATCTTCATCGCGCTGAAGAAGCGGCCCTATGACCTTTGTCTTCAGCAGAAGAAATGCGAAACCACTGACAAACGCAATTATAAGATCTGCACCCGGCAGTCTGTGCCAAAGTGCATCGCCGTGCGGGTGCGCAAATAAAATTTCAAGCACCACTGAAACAGCGCAGACTAACAGAAAAATAAAATAAAATTTCCTTTTTGTTTCTTTTTTCATCATAAGAATCCACCTCCGATCAATCCTCCTGTTATTTCCTTTGCTGCAGAAACAGCAAAAGTATACAAGTGCCCTCCGAAATTCGGAAAGATGCCAAGTACAACAGAAAGAACCGCCGTGATGCAAATTGGTAAAAGCATACGCTTATCCGCCTCGCCGTAAGCTGTAAATTCTCCGCTTTTATCCTCTTTAAAAAAAGCCGTATAGCACACCGGTATAAGATAGGAAAGTGCCAGCAGTGCGCTTATCGCAAGTACCGCTAAGACCAAAGGCCTGTTTGCCTCAAGCGCTCCTAGAAGAATATCCCATTTTGAAATAAAACCGACAATAAAAGGCATGCCGGCGATACCAAGAGACGCAACTGTGAAACAAGCAAATGTAATTGGCATGCGTCTTCCAATTCCGCTCATTTCACTGACATTCTCTTTATGCGCTGTCACGATCACCGCACCGGCACACATGAAAAGTGTAACTTTCATAATTGCATGCGCCGCAATATGGTAAAGCGCACCTGTTATCGAAAGCGGCGAAAGCATCGCCGTTCCCAGTATAATATAGGAAAGCTGCCCGATCGTCGAATATGCAAGCCGCTTTTTTAAGTTGTCCTGTTTCATTGCAATCAGCGAGGAAATGATAATCGTTGCCGCCGCAAACCAAATAAGGATTTGATCAAGACCAAGCGCCGTAAGCGCTGCGGGGCCAAATACATAACCGCAAATCCGAATCATACAAAAAGCGCCCGCTTTGACAACTGCTACCGCATGAAGAAGGGCACTGACAGGCGTCGGCGCTACCATCGCTGACGGAAGCCATCCGGCAAGCGGCATCATGCCGGCTTTGACAGCTCCGGCTAAAATCAGCAGAAGAAAAAGTATCTGCATAATCCAGTTCGGCGCTGTTTCCGCTGATAGAAATCCGCCCGCCGTAAAATCACAAGTCCCCGCCAAATAATAGGTAACTGCGATTCCTGCAAGAAAAAGCTGACCCGTTGACAATGTATAAATCAAATATTTACGACCAGAAAAACGCGCCTCCTCTGTTCTTGCATGAAATACAAGCGGATAAGTCGCTACTGTAAGAAGCTCAAAGAATACAAAGAACACCATTAGATTTGCAGAAAAAGCAATCCCCACAGCCGAACAAATACAAACTGCAAATGCTGCAAAAAAACCAGTCTGTTCCTTCTCGTGATGTTGTCTCATATACCCAATTGCATAAAAAGCTACTGGGATCCAAAGAAACGATGACACACAGCCAAACAACATGCCTGCGGCATCCGTCCGCAGCGTAAACTCTACGGTATCTGTAAACCGAAATACGGTGTATTGATAAACATTTCCTTTGGACACTTCCGGCACCATTGAAAAAACAATGAATGCTGTCAAAAACGAAGCAAGCACCGTCCAAAACTCTCTTAAATTCGGCTTTTTGCCGCTCAGCATGATAAAAAATGCGGCGAAGAGCGGCACCACTACTGCAAAAAACGGCCTAATGCTATATATCGTCATACTGCAAGTACCTCCGGCAACCCCAGTCTAATAATCTCTTCTACAAAATATGAATTAAAAAGGCCGACTGCAAGAATTGCAATTCCAAAAAGCACGATCGGCATTAGCATTGAAAACGGAATTTCCAGCCGTTCCTCTTTTTGCAGTGATGTCAGCTCTGCATCTTTACTGATAAAAATATTTTCAATCACCCGGAAGAAATAAACTGCGTTTAGCAAAGATGATGCTACAATTACCGCAATAAATAGAAACTGTCCCTTTTCCAGTGATGCCAACAGAAGATACCATTTGCTGAAAAATCCCCCTGTCGGCGGAATTCCTATCATCGACAAAGCCGCAACAACAAAGGATGCTGTTGTAAGCGGCATATGCTTGTTGAGTCCTCCAAGCATATCAATGCTTATACTTACCTCACCGTAACGATACTGCAAGGCCCCTGATACCATAAAAAGCAGGCTTTTCATAAATGCGTGAATCACCATATGGTATACAGCGGCAATCAATCCGTAAACACTGCCAAGCGATAATCCAACAGCAATATATCCGATCTGTGCTACCGAAGAATACGCCAGCATACGGCGAAAATCCTTCTGTGCATTGGCCATTACCGATCCCAAGATAATCCCGCAGGCACCAAGAAAGCCGATTGCCTTAAGGCCGATTTCTACATAGATACTCTCTACCGTAATAATAGAAAAAAGATACCGCAGCAGCGCCAGAGCAGGTGCCTTGCTCATCAGCCCTGCAACTATAGGTGCTGCGGCTGGATGCGCATAAGTATAAGCATCCGGCTGCCATCCATGCAACGGAAAAAGCGCCATTTTAAGACCAAATGCAACGATCAGCATGCTAACTGCTAGGAGTACATTTGGGGTATCAAGCTGATGCATAAGAAGACGGCTCATATCCGCCATATTCAAAGTGCCCGTAATCGCATACAAATAAGCTACCGACAGCAAATAAAATGATGCTGCAATCGTGCCAAGCAGTAAATAACGGAATGAAGCAACAACAGATTTGCCGCGTCCCAGTGCAATAAGTCCATATCCTGAAATTGATGCAATTTCAAGAAATACATACAAATTAAACATATCCCCTGTAATTGTCATTCCAAGAAGCCCGGCGGAAAGCAATGCAAAAAGTGCGTAAAAGCCGCCCTGTTCCAGCCACTCACTTTCTTTTAAAAATGCCTGCGAATACATACAGACAAAAAACGCTACAACAGAAATTACCGCCAAAATTACCGCATTTATCGGATCAACAACAAATTCGATTCCCAGCGGCGGCATCCACCCACCCATATAATAATGAATATTTTCCCCGCTTTGTGTTACTTTTACAAGCAGCAGCACAGATGAGAAAAACGAGGCCGCAAGCGCTGCCAGCACCGCATATTTTCCAAGCCGCCTTTCAATCCTGCTGAAAATCAAGCATAGCAAGGCTGAAAGCAACGGTAAAATCGGAATTAAAACCGGCAAGTGTCTCATTCTTCCATCCTCCTCAGCAATTCATCCTCTTCTACCGTCCCATACTGATTCTTTATTCTGATAAGAAGCGCAAGCGCTACGCCTGTCGTTCCGAGACTAACAACAATTGCTGTCAGCATCAGCGCATGCGGAAGCGGGTTAATGTATGCACCGGAATCTGTTACGGATCCGGCAAGCACCGGAATCATTCCCCCCTCTTTCTGCGCAAGACAAAGGAAGAAAAAGATGACTGAAACCTGCATGATATTCATCGCCATCAACTTCTTCATATAGTTTTTGCACATAATCATTCCAAACAGCCCCAGAAAAAACAAAATCAGGACCAATGCATAAATTCCTTTTTCTGCAAGGAATTCATTTAAAACCGCAATGATTTCCGTATTATTCATCTGAATCTCCCTTTTTTACCAAAACATCCATAATATCAATAATGGTCATCATTACTGTCAGTGTAACGCCAATTTCAATCATCAAAATTCCGAACGCATGTATTTCCGCAGTTTCATGCAGATGAACGGGCAGATAGCTATACTCAAGAAAATTGCCGCCAAAGAACATCGGCAGGATTCCTGTAAAAGCATAGAGAAAAGCTCCCAGTCCTGCCAGCATTACAGCATGCGTACCTTTTATATTAAACTTTGCATTTTCTCCCTGCACTAATCTTGCCAGTACCACGCCAACAGCCAAAAGTGCTCCTGCCTGAAAACCGCCGCCCGGACTAAACTCACCATGCGTCAGAACATAAATACCGTAAATAATTGTAAATGGCACAATAACACGAAATGCTGAATCAAGCACTACTCCGCCAAACGGTTTTCTCATCTCTTTTCGGCCTCCTTTTCTACTTTTGCCGCTTCCGGCATAGTTTCTGTTGTTTTTTCCATTTCCTGTCCGGAGTTTTTATGGTGTTTTTTGGTATTATGTTCCTTTTTTTCCGCAGAAAGAACAAGTACTGTCGTCAATCCGGCAAGAAACATCACTGTCGTTTCCTCCAGCGTATCAAAGCCTCTGTAATCAGCTAATACTGCTGTTACAATATTAGGAGAGCCTGTATCTTTCGCACTATTTTCAATATAATACGGCGTAATATGCGTATTCGGCGCTGAATTTTTATCGCCGATAGCCGGCAGACTGCTTACACTGAAACAAAAAATGCCAAGCGCAATAGCCATAATAATTGTTGATATTCTTCTCATTTTTTACACCACCTGCTTACCTTCTTCAGCGCAGCAACCATAAAAATTGTTGAAATCGTACTAATTACCGCCTCCGTAAACGCTACATCAGGCGCTCCCATCATAAAATACGACAGTACTGCACAAAAGCTAAATACGCTGAACATCACAATCGATGCCAAAAGGTCACGGCACAGAATAATTGCAATAGTCGTTCCGATCAGAAATAATAGTAAAACTGCTTCTAAAATCAAAATCTGCATTTATTCCTCCTTCTTTTTCGTCCAAACCGGATGTCCCGTTTTTAAAGCTGTCTTGGATAAAATATGCGTTCCGATTGGATTTCCGATAAATACAAATATAAAAATAAAAATCAGTTTAAAAGATACAAAATTAACTCCTTCATATACCGCAAGACCAAGAAGCACCATCATCAGTCCCAAAGTCTCGCTATTGCCAGAGGAATGAAGCCTCGAATAAAAATCCGGCAGGCGCAGCATGCCGACTGCAGAAATCACGAGAAAAAAGAGGCCGCATGCAACAAGAAGAACTGCTGCTATTTCCTGAATATCAATCATGCTTTTTTCCTCCCAAATACTTTGCAATGGCAACAGACCCTACAAACCCAAGCACTGCATAAGCCATCGCAATATCAACATACATATCTTGTCTCTTATCGAGGTAACCGAACAATACAATCAAAAGAATCGTATCAGCACTAATTACACCAAGCGCATTCATACGGTCAAATACTGTCGGTCCATGCAAAGCACGCCGCAGCATCAATCCGATAATGGCAATCAGTACAATCACAGAAATGAAAATCATAACCTCCATTGGCTGTTTCTCCCTTTTCTAATTTTGCTCACTTTACTCTTCTGCAAGCATGAAAAAACTCTCGTCCTGTCCGAACATCCGCGCTACTCTCCGCTGCATACCTCCCTCTGCAATGCCTGCAGCTGCCGCATCCGTTAAGGCATGAACTTCATAAACGCCGTCCTTTGTTACATTCATCGTTACGGTCCCCGGCGTCAGTGTAATTGAATTTGCCAATACCGTCAGGGCCATCGGATTTTCCATGCTCACCCGAAAACGTACCACTTTAGGGTTAATCTTAAGTACCGGGCTTGCGACCGCCTTTACTAACGAAAAGTTTGATACAATAAGCTGTCCAAAAATCCACACGCTGTACCCAATCATTTTCAAAATCGAGACATCAAAAACAAAATATTCTTTTTTTCCGTCTTCACTTTGAATCAAGAGAAGCGGCATACAGACAAAGCTGCATATCACAGCTGCTGCAATTCCGTATAAAATAAATTTCAGCTCAAATCTCCCGGAGAGAAGAAACCAAAAAATGATCAGCATCATAAAAAGTTTTAAAAAATATTTCGCATATCTTCCTTTCAACGCTGTTTTCCTCCCGAGTTTCTTTCTAAAATTTAAAACAATCCATTTAGCATTTTACTATTTTTTGCCTGTAAAGTAAACTATTATTTATTAAAAGATAAATAATTTTTTATTTTTTAATTTTTAATTAAGGCTCTGTCACAACAAATAGTTGATTTTTGACGAGAAATAGCGTATAATAATAGTAAGAAACAGTACCACCGAAGGAGGTAATTGGATATGCCTACTATCAAAGACGCATTAGATATTATCGGTAAG
>CALXBT010000102.1 GCA_944386585.1 uncultured Clostridia bacterium
CTTGCGTCTAAAAGGAATTTTGGCGGATGAGATACCTTACTATCCGCTTTTCTGCAAGACTTATGGTGCAATTTATGTACCAAATCTTACTGGCAGTTTGGAGCCTGTTTTTCATGATATTTATCGCAATGCAGCAGAATGGCGCTGTATGAAAAAAATCCAAAATAATTAAATTTAGGACTTTACAACAAAATGTTTTTATGCTAATATTACTATTGTTGTAACGGGCGGCTGTGGCGGAATAGGCAGACGCGTACGGTTGAGGGCCGTATGGGTAACACCGTGCTGGTTCAAGTCCAGTCAGCCGCACCAAATAAGAAAGCACTTTTGTCTACTAAATGAAAGTGCTTTTTTCTATGCATTTTAAGGAGAAAATACAGCCATTTTCACGCCGGAGCAGTATGAAGCATCGATACAGTTATCAATTCTTGCACAATGGCAGACCTGCGTCGATATGAGTTTTAGAGACTAATGTATCCCATGAAAACGGAATAGCAAAATTAACACTTTCAAATGTTCTATCAATAGAGGGTTGAGGTATTTATGGAGAAATATGTAAAAGATAATTTCACAGTAAAACATGAAGTATTCACCGGAATACAGATTATATATCATCACATTCATACGAAAACTACATATCTTGGAGTTTCAAATAAGGAAGAAACGAACTCCTTTGAAATTATTCATTGCAGAGAAGGACGCATGGAATGTAAAATCGGTAATGACTTTTGCTATGTTTCTCCCGGAAATTTGCTCATTACAAAAAAATCCGAGTTAAACGAAAATGCACATTTTCCGCTTGGACACTATCACGGCATCACAATATGTATCGATGTAGATAAAGCACCAAAATGCTTGTCTTGTTTCTTGCAAGATGTAAATGTTATGCCCACTGCCATTATGGAAAGATTTTGCGGGGACAAGTCGTATTTTATTTCAAGGTCAAGTCAATCCTTTGAGCACATATATTCAGAATTATATACTGTTCCAAGAGAAATTCAGCAAGGATATTTTAAGATAAAGATTTTAGAACTAATGCTGTTCTTGAGTGTGTTTGAAAACGAAGATGAATCTAAAATAAGGCTTATTCCGCCTTATCAGGTAAAACTTGCGAAAGAGGTCTGTCAAATTCTAACCGATAATATAAATGAACGAATTACTATTGAACAGGTTTCTGAGATTATGGGAACCTCAGCAACCAATATAAAAACGGCAGTTAAGGCTGTGTATGGTGTTCCTTTCTATTCATTTACAAAAGCGCAGAAGATGGAATCAGCCGCATATATGCTTGAATATACGGATAAATCTATAATTGAGATAGCCGGAGAACACGGGTACAACAATTCAAGTAAGTTTGCAAGTGCATTTCGTTCGGTCAAAGGTGTTGCGCCTAATGAATATAGACAAATAAACCGGAGATAATTATAGAGAAATTTAACTGTTATAGCAATTATTGTGATGGTTGTAATATATAAATAAAAATTGATTAAACAATTGCCTGTTTGGATTGTTCTTCACCTTTTTAGAGTGGAGGACAATTTTTTATTTGCTAAAATATACACATAACTACAAGGAAAGGTGGAGTAAAAATAGTAATAAGTCTTTTCATTGTACGTCTGTCTGCTCTGCTTTATGCTCGGATGGATTAAGAAAAAGTTATTCAGGGAAAAGGAGTAAATAAATGAGTATTGTTATTGTTGGTGGTCACGACAGAATGCACTGTAGATATAAAGAAATATGTAAAAAACATAAATGCAAGTGCAAGGTTTTTACTCAATGTCCAGCAGATTTTCAAAGCCGAATCGGTAGTCCTGATTTAATTGTAGTATTCACTAAAACTGTCGCACACAAAATGCTTCATGTTGCCTGTCTTCAGGCGGAACGAACAGGGGCTAAAATTAAGCATTGTAATTCATCGAGCGCTTGTGCGTTAAATGATGCACTTTTAGAACATTTTGCTTGCAAAGCATAATTTTTTTTGGCGATAAGTTAGCATATGCTAACCATTAAGGAGGTTCTATGTTAGAAAAGCTAATTGCATATTACTGCGCACCTGCATTAGCAGGGATTAAGTCTTCGAACATTTTTTCTTGCTACAAGGATAAATGTCCCGATGCAAAAACAGAGATTCAAAAACTAAATAAACTTTTGAACAAGAAAGACATTTATATAGAAACACTTTGCGAGTCTGCTTTTAATTGTGTATCGTAAACAAAAGCTACTCAATCAGCTTGAAGATGTTTCTATTAAAGAGCTTTTGAGTAAATACGGATACAGGGATTGTAAAACAATTTCAGACTATCTTAATGCCTTGAGGATAAGACTTGAAGACAAGGAGTTTCCACATGAAATCGGTGCTTTTCTTGGATATCCTGTACAGGATATTTACGGATTTATCTATCATAAAGATGAAGGTTGTCTTTTAGTTGGTGAATGGCGAGTTTATTCCAATAAGGAAAATGCAAAAATTATGTTTTTAAGATTTAAACGCTGTCGCAAAGCCCTATTAAAAAGAGTGATGGACGGCAACAGCCTAGCGGATATTTTCTGTGTAGCATAAAGTAATACAAATATTATTGAGTAATTGTGGAAGTTTTGGATGAATGTGAAAGCGCGAAAAATTACCGGCAGAAGATGCTTGGGAAATACGCAAGCAGGAAACATTGCAGGAATTGACATTGGCTTCAATTGGAGCTAAAATGGATGACATATAAAGAAACTGGCTTTAGATACATTTGCAGTGAAAATTGGTTTGCATGGATAAGAGAAATGAATATAAGAGAAGTTAAGGATAATAAAAGGAATTATATGCCGCTTTTACTTCTTGCGGATGAGCAGGAAAATATGGTGGAAAAATACCTTGATACAGGCATTATGTTTGTATTAGATGATGGTGGTGTGAAAGCGGAGTGCGTTGTTACTGATGAAGGAAACAGAATACTGGAAATTAAAAATATTGCTACTTTACCAGAAGCACAAGGTAAAGGTTACGGCAAAATGCTGCTGCAGTTTATTGAACAGAGGTATCAGGGCGAATACCTCATTCTTCAGGTAGGAACTGGTGACAGCCCAAGCACGATCTCGTTTTATCAAAAATGCGGATTTAAAAAAAGTCACCGCATTCAAAACTTTTTCACGGATAATTATGATCATCCGATCATAGAGTGCGGTATTCAGCTTGTGGATATGGTCTATCTGCAAAAGATGTTAGGTTAATATAACAGAGCTGTTTACCAAGATCTATTTTGTTACTTGCATATGCCTTCCACAGTCAAAAGCTTAACAAAAAACCGGATTTACAGTATGTGTAAATCCGATTTTTAGAAAATGAGTACAAATTAAAATACCGTTTAATAACTTTCCTGTTCTTTCATGCCCACTCCGATACTTTGGCGGCTTCTGAAGAGAAGCGTGATACACCAGAGAGCGGCAAGACATACGACAGTATAGATAACGCGGCTTAAAACTGCACTTTGTCCGCCGCCGAGCCAGGCAACAAGATCGAATTGTACAAGTCCGATCAACCCCCAGTTAATTCCGCCGAGAATGGTCAGAATAAGACATATCTTATCAAACATCTTTGTAATTCCTCCTTTACTGTTTTGCATTTAGTTTTTCCCGACAGTAGAGTTTTATACATACAGGGTTTCTGCGGTTTGAAGATTGCAAATATTTTTTTGTCAACAATCGAATCTTGAATTTTATGTTGAAAAAAAAAGAAACATATGATAAAATTATGTCATTGCGCCGGCGTGATGGAATTGGCAGACGTGCGGGATTCAAAATCCCGTGGTGGCAACACCGTATGGGTTCGACCCCCATCGCCGGCACCAACAATTCTGTAATCTTTTTTAAGGAGGAGTTTTTATATGAGTGACGGTATGGTGATGTTTACCCAGCTTTTGCCTTTACTGCTTTTGATCCCAATCATGTGGTTTTTGCTGATTAGACCGCAAAGAAAAAAGGACAAGGCTATCAATAAAATGAGAAATAGCGTAAAGGTTGGAGATGAAATCATAACGATCGGCGGTATTTGCGGCAAAGTTGTGAGAACTAAGGATGACAGCCTTGTAATACAGGTAGGCGCAGATAAAGTGAAATTTGAAATTATGCGCTGGGCTGTTTCAAAAATAACATACGAAGCAGCAGGTAAAGCAAGTTCCTACGATACGGAAGAAGAAGCACCAAAAAAGGCTCTTCCGAAGAGAATCAAGAAGGCGGAAGATACAGCCGAGGACAGCGATTTAAAAGCATAAAAAATGAAATGGAAGTATGATGAAAGAAGGTCATGCTTCTATTTTTTATTTTTTTGTAATATACCTTAAATAAAAATGTAAAAAGGGGATTGCGGTATGGAAAAATTGTTAAAAATAATTAAAGGATATGTGATTTCCGGATTTTTATTTCTGGTTTTTATGCTGATTTTGGCTATTGCCATGCGCAGCACCAATTTGTCAATGGCACATTCAGAAATGTACAGTATGATATTACTGACAGTTTCAGCATTGATATTCGGACTTTCTATTGGAATTACTTTTCAGAAAAGAGGGCTGCTTACCGGAATCGGCTTTGGAATTTTGTATGTAGGTATTTTTGTCTTTCTTGTAACGATGCTGTTTCACATGAGTTTCGCTGCGGGGATTTTAAATGCAGCATACTTATTGCCGGTACTTTTTTCTGGAATCGGCGGTATGATTGGTACTAACCTTAAAAATTAAAGGAAACACAGGAAAAAAAGCAGTGAAACACTTGTCTACAGGTCTAAAAAGTAGTAAAATATTATGAAGTATGATTACAACAAAACGATTGTTTTTGTATATAGTCAGCAAGAAATGAAGGTGGACAGAAAATGAATTACGGCTTAAGAAAAGTATTTGCAGTACTTTTGTTAATTTTTATTGTAGTAGCTTGGTATTTTACTGCTTTTGGGATTGGTGAAATTGATTCTATAAAAGATTTGATGAAATTAGGCCTGGATATTAAGGGCGGTGTCTATGTGGTTTTGGAGGCTGATACTGAAAAAACAGGAGAGGAACTTGCCCGTCTGATGGAGCAGACGCAGGCTGTAATGGAAAACCGTGTGAATCAGATGGGGCTTTCTGAACCGGTAGTAACGATTGAAGGAGACCGCCGCATCCGTGTAGAGATGCCGGGCGTAGATAATGCTGAGGAAGCGATAGAATCGATTGGCCGGACGGCGCAGCTGGAGTTTATGATGGCAGACGGCACTGTTGTATGCGATGGTTCTGATATTGCAAATGCTGGTGCAACAGTTGACAACGAGCACGGAGGTTATGCAATTGCACTAGAATTTACAGCAGAAGGCGCTAGAAAATTTGCAGAAGCGACAGAGCTTGCATTATCCGGCGAGATTGTCAGCAATGACCCATCTGTGCCAAATAGAGCCATTCTGATTGTGCTGGACGGAGAGATTGTTTCGGCTCCTGTTGTGCAGAGTGTCATTACCAACGGAGAAGCGGTTATCACAAGCAGCACTGTCGGCGGATTTCCTCAGAAAGAAGCAGTACAGACAGCAGCGCTAATTAGAGGCGGCGCGCTGCCGGTAGGACTTCAGGAAGTGAATTCTGGAACACAGACCGCGAAAATTGGAGAATCTGCACTGGAGCAAAGCATTGTAGCCGGTGCAATCGGAATCCTTTTAATTTTTATTATTATGTTTGTCGGCTATGGACTGATGGGACTTGCAGCAAATATAGCGCTTTCGCTTTATGTCGTTATTGTGCTCTGGGCTATGGTAGCGCTGGGAGCTGTGCTGACACTGCCGGGAATTGCTGGTATTATTTTGTCGATTGGCATGGCAGTTGATGCGAATGTCATTATTTTTTCACGAATTAAAGAAGAGATTTTGAACGGAAAAAGTGTCAGAGCTGCGGTCGAATCCGGTTCCAAACGCGCGATGAGTACCGTGCTTGATTCTCAGATTACGACAATTATTGCGGCGGTCATTCTTTATCAAATCGGCACAAGTACTGTCAAAGGCTTTGCAATGACGCTGATGCTTGGTATCGTAGCAAGTATTTTTACAGCTGTTGTCGTAACGCAGCTTTATGTAGGACTTCTTGCCGGCAGCAGGAAATTCGGCAATAAGAAATACTTCGGCATACGAGAGGACGGCACAGCGAAATTTTCTTTCCGGAAAGAATTCAATTTTATCAAATATAAAAAAATCTTCTATTCAGTAGCCTGCATTATTATTGCCGGAGGTCTTGTAATCAGCGCTATTTTCGGCATGAATTACGGAATTGATTTTACCGGTGGTACAATGATTCAAATGGATTTTGGTGAAAAAGTATCAGAAGATGCGGTGTATACTGTGCTGGAGGACTATGGAATTGATGATGCAGAGGTAATTTTTGCTTCTGAAAACAACAGTGAAGTCATTATCCGCAGCATGCAGGCGCTTGATAATGACAGCAGGGCGGAATTGATTGAAAAACTTGAAGGCGAGATTGGCGATGCGAAGGTTTTAGCAAGTGAACTTTTCGGACCGTCGGTGGGTAAAGAACTTCGCGTGAATGCTGTAAAGGCAGTGCTAATTTCAGCTGTGTGTATGTTGATCTATATTATCATTCGTTTTGAATGGAAATTTGGCGTGGCATCGGTAGTTGGTATTTTACATGATGTTTTGATGGTAATTGCTTTTTATGCAATCTTCCGCGTTACTGTAAATAATCCATTTATTGCAGGCATCCTGACAGTTGTCGGTTATTCAATCAATGACACCATTGTTATTTTTGACAGAATCCGTGAAAATCTTGGATTTATGAAAAAATCTAATTTAGATTTAGTCATTAATAAGAGTATCAATCAAACGCTGGGGCGTTCTCTTATGACCTCGTTTACAACTTTAATCGTTATGATACCGCTGTATTTTATGACGGGTCCTGCAATCAGGGAATTTACTCTTCCGTTGATGGTAGGCGTAATTGTCGGCTGTATGTCTTCCGTAACAATATGCAGTCCTTTGTATCGTGATCTTTGCCGCTTAACAGGAGGATCAAAATATAAAGGCAAGAAAGCTAAAAATGGCAGGAATAGGAAGATCAATGATGAAAAGTGGGAAGTGCAGAAAAATGCAGAAAAATAATCAAGCGCATTTTACGGAAAAGGATATTGCTTAAGAAGTAAAAAAAGGAATTCTTAAATAATCTTATAGCCATGAATCCCGCTTATGACATTGAGCTGATTGGTAGAGCCTA
>CALXBT010000103.1 GCA_944386585.1 uncultured Clostridia bacterium
GCAGAGTACAATAAATGGGAAAGGTCGGAGCAATATGCTACTAAAAAAGAACAGAAAACACACTTGTGTAAGCCGTTAAGCCCAGTGTTTTCAAGGGCTGGAGAGGACGGGCTACATTTTAATTTCCGAACTGGTGGGGCGATATGCCGATGATTCTCTATACATTTTTTGATACTTATGATTTGTCCGGCAAGACGGTTGCTCTGTTCTGCACCAGCGGAGGCAGCGGACTTTCGGGAACGGTAAATGAAGTAAAGTCCCTTGAGCCTAATGCAACTGTGACGGAGGGACTTCACATCGGCAGCGGTTCATCCTCCGATCCTGATGGTGCGGTCAGCGAGTGGTTAAGCGATATAGGACTGGCCAAATAGGAAGCCATTTTTTGAAAGTAACCTGCAAGCTTCCGAAAATTTGATTTTGATTAAGGGCGGCCTAACTCTTGTCTATACAATCGGCGGTCAGAATATTTCTTAGGACGGAAGCGGAGAAGGCTGCCGACTTACCCACCGAGGCAGAGGACGCAAACTATTACGGATATTATCCTTATGAAGCGGATATTTTGGATAGAGTTTAACGGTCATCGCCAAACCTGTGCCTAACGCTGCAATGGGAGAAAAGCGCTTTCTATTCACTATTCGGGAAGCTCGGAACTTTCAGGCGGTGTGTCTGGCTGGATAGCAATGGAATTCAATAAAAGAGAGGTATTTTGAACAATGAAAGTAATAGATAAAAAACAATTTGAAGAAATCAATGTCTTTGGGGCAGGAAGCCTGAACGAGGCATTTGCACCATATTTTACCGGTGAATCCTTTTTAAACCCGCTGACGAACCCGCAGCATACAGTATTTCTTGCCAATGTAACATTTGAACCGGGCTGCCGCAATAACTGGCACATTCACCATGCCAAAAAGGGCGGCGGCCAGATTCTTATCTGTACTGCCGGCGAGGGTTGGTATCAGGAGGAAAATAAACCGCCTGTTTCTCTCACTGCCGGAACAGTTGTTACTATTCCGGCAGAGGTGAAGCACTGGCATGGTGCGAAAAAGGATAGTTGGTTTTCGCATATTGCCGTAGAAGTTCCGGGCGAGTGCACTTCTAATGAGTGGTGCGAACCTGTGAGCGATGATGAATACAACAATTTGGAGGAAAAATAAGATGAAAAAATTAGTTGCATATTTTTCGGCAAGCGGCGTTACAAAGAATGCTGCAGAACATTTGGCAAAAGCGGCCGCTGCCGATCTTTTTGAAATTAAACCTGCTGTTGCCTATACCCGGGCTGATCTTGACTGGACGAATAAAAAAAGCCGCAGTTCTGTTGAGATGATGAATCCCGATTCCCGCCCTGAAATTGCAGAACGGATTTCCAATATGGAGGAATATGACACCGTATTTATCGGTTTTCCGATTTGGTGGTATGTCGCTCCGACCATTATCAACACTTTTGTGGAAAGTTACGATTTTTCAGGCAAAACAATCATTCCCTTTGCGACTTCCGGCGGCAGCGGAATGGGTAAAACCGTAGAAGTGCTGAAATCTCTTTGTCCGAGCGCAAATTGGGAAAGAGGCAAAATGCTGAACCGTGTTTCTGATCGGGAGCTGGAAAATTGGGTAAAAGGTCTTTAAGCAAAGAGACAGACTTATGACGGAAAAAGAAAAAATACTTTGCGGCAAATTCTATGATACAAGGGACTTGGAACTTCGCAGCCTGAGCCGCAATGCAAAAAGACCTTATGCGTGTTTATAACAGCCTGCCCGCTGAAAATATGGATTTACAAAATATATTACTCAGCGTGATGATTGGCGGCAGTGCAGTGATCGGTGCGGACAGTATTGTTACAAAATCCATTTCCGCAAATGTTGTTGCCTGCGGAGATCTCTGTACCGTAAAAAAGATGATAGAGAACGAGAAATAAGGAGGTGGCGTTATGCCGCATATTGATATTACGATGATTCCCGGACGGGACGATACAGCAAAAAAAGAGATTGCCGTTAAGGTTCAGCAATTTTTAGCAAAGGAACTGAACATTGATGAAAAATTCGTTTCAGTGTCGATTGAAGATGTCGAAAAGGAAGAATGGGCTGCCCATATGGAACGCTTGCAAGACAAAAAGATGTTTGTAGCGCCAGGCTTGTAAGGAAAGAATAAGATGAAATACACAAAATTAGGAAATTCGGACCTCAATATATCCCGTGTCTGTATGGGGTGCATGGGATTTGGGGAGGCTGGAAACGGTCAGCACGGCTGGACGATTGATGAATCCCATTCCCGCGAAATTATCAAAAAAGGACTGGAGCTTGGTGTTAATTTCTTTGATACAGCGATTGCCTATCAAAGCGGAACAAGCGAACGCACTAGACGAAAAAGAGGGATTTGCAAAATTTGTATCGGTGCAGGGGCACCATAACTTAATCTTCCGTGAGGAAGAACGGGAAATGGCGAAGTTCTGCAAGAAACAAAACATAGCGATGACGCCGTACAGCGCACTTGCAGGCGGGCGGCTTGTAAAACGCTCCGGCGAAATCTCAAAGCGTTTGCAAGAAGACAGCTACGTACATCTGAAATACGATGCTACCGCCAAGCAGGACGGTATCATCCTTGACCGTGTGGCGAGCTTGCTAACAAATACGGCGTGTCTATGACTGAAATATCCCTTACTTGGCTCTTAACAAAGATTACCGCTTCTGTCGTGGGTACAACAAAACTTCAACACATTGAGGATGCGGTGAAGGCTGTTGAGCTCACCTTGACTGCCGATGAGATTGCTTTCTTGGAAGAACCTTATGTCCCCACAATTTGGTCGGTGTAGTGGCGCAAAATATTCCTGCTGCCGCAAAAGACAAATAGGTATGGTCTACCGGCAGTCAAAAAATCTGAAAGGAGAAATGAAAATGGATATATATATCACTGATCCCGAATTTAAAGAACGCTTTGAGCATTTTGCATTTAATGAAGTCATAAACGAAGAAAATCAGCAATTGGATGAAAAGACGCGCTATATGGCGGTTTTGGCGGCATTGATCGGTTGCGGAGGCGTGGAGGCATATAAAGAAATGCTCCCCAAAGCGTTAGAAAGCAGTATTACGCCGATAGCCGTAAAGGAGGTTGTTTATCAGGCAACCGATTATTTAGGTTATGGCAGAATGCTGCCTTTTCTTACTGTTACAAATGAAATATTGGAAGAACAAGGTGTTAAACTTCCACTTGACGGTCAGGCAACGACTACCCTTGACAATCGGCTTGAAAAGGGAATTGAAATACAGGCGGAAATTTTCGGAGAACAAATGAAAGAGGTTTGGAAAGAGGGACATATTAACCGCTGGCTGGCGGCAAACTGCTTCGGCGATTACTATACTCGAAGCGGTTTAACTCTCGCAGAGCGTGAACTTATTACCTTTTGCTTTCTTATGGCGCAGGGCGGCTGTGAACCGCAACTTATCGCCCATTCCAAAGGAAATATGAATATGGGAAACGATAAGGCTTTTTTGATTAAAGTCGTTTCGCAATGTTTGCCGTATATCGGTTATCCCCGCAGCTTGAACGCTATTGCCTGCATAGGTAAGGCGGTGGAAGAGTGAAACCGAAAGTCGTTATCAAATTAGCTGTAGATATTTTAATGACGCTGGCACTGCTTTTCTTAATGGGCTATCATTTGTGGGGAGAAGCCCTCCACGAATGGGTGGGTACAGGAATGCTGCTTCTTTTTATTGCTCACCATATTCTGAACGGACATTGGCATCAATCCTTATTTAAGGGAAAGTACAATGCAATGCGTATTTTCACGCTTTGTATTGATGTTCTTGTGCTTGTTTCTATGCTTGCTCAAATATACAGCGGAATTGTGATGTCACGTTATGTATTTGATTTCCTGCCGTCGATCGGCGGCATGTCATTGATTCGGAGGCTTCATATTCTCGGTGCATATTGGGGGTTTCTCTTTGTAAGCCTGCATTTAGGACTGCACTGGGATATGATCTTGGGAATGCTCCGAAAGGCAGCAGGAATAAAAAACAAGTCAAAAACCCGCGACGCCATTGTTTTTATTGCCGGATTGACTGTCGCCGGATATGGCGTGAGGGCTTTTATCAGCAGAGATTTTCCGGCCTATCTGCTGCTTCAATCGGAATTTGTGTTTTTGGATTACAGTGAATCGAAAATTTTGTTTTATATAGATTATTTTGCGCTTATGGGACTTTGTATCTTTATCGCTCATTACTGCGCAAAGATAATACGAAAATTGAAAAAGAAATCGGAGGAATCATAATGGAATTTCAAACTTTAAGTAACGGTGTAAAAATCCCCGTATTGGGGCTTGGCACTTGGTTTATTGACGATGATAAAGCAGAAGATGCGGTTGTTTCTGCTGTAAAAACCGGATATCGCCATATTGATACTGCACAGGCCTACGGAAACGAATGCGGCATCGGTGCCGGAATCAAAGTCTGCGGTGTTCCGAGAGAGGAGCTCTTTATCACAAGCAAGGTAGCAGCAGAAGCAAAAACCTATGAGGAAGCGGCAAAATCCATTGATGAAACGCTTGGTAAAATGGAACTGAACTATATCGACCTTATGTTGATACACAGCCCTCAGCCATGGGCAGAATGGCGTGAGGATAAACGCTATTTTGAAGAAAACATACAAGTGTGGAAAGCTCTTGAAGACGCTTATACAGCAGGCAAGATAAAAGCAATCGGGGTTTCAAACTTCCTTATTGACGATCTTGACAACTTGCTTACTCACTGTGAAATTAAGCCAATGGTAAATCAACTTCTTATTCATATCGGAAATACACCGGCTGAACTGATTGCATATTGCAAAGAGCAGAATATCGTTGTTGAGGCTTATTCTCCGATTGCACACGGAGAGGCGTTGAAAAACGAAACGATTGTTGCTATGGCTCAAAAATATGGGGTTTCAGTCCCCAAGTTATGCATTAAATATATTTTGAATTTAGGGATGGTTGCATTGCCTAAAACTGCCAACATAGAGCATATGCAGGATAACGCAAATCTGAGTTTTGAAATTTCAAGTGAGGATATGGAATTTTTAAAAGCACTGGATTTCAAGGATTACGGTGAATACAGCTATTTCCCGGTATTCAGCGGCAAATAAGCTTGATACAGAAATGGAGAAAAAGCGATAATTTCATTTTTGATGAGGTTTATATAAAAAGAATTGTTAGCACTCTTACTTAATGAGTGCTAAATTTTTGTTTACAAATAAAATTCAGAGGTATATTATAGTTATAGAAAAAAAAAAAATACCATAAGGAGCAAAAAGGGGGCGACTTTATGAACATAGAAAAATACACACAAAACGCGCAGAGTGCGATTATGGAAGGGCAAAATATTGCAGTTGCAGAAGGGCATCAGCAGCTTGACTGTGAACATATTCATTTAGCCTTGCTTCAGCAGAAGGAGGGTTTAATTCCAAAGCTGTTGAAATTTATGAACATTGATGAATCGGCAGTAGAAAACGAAGTGAAAGGTGAGCTTGATAAGCTGCCGAAGGTCAGCGGCGGTGCGGACGGGCTTTATGCTTCAAGAAAACTTAGTCAGCTTCTTGTTTCAGCGGAGAAGATTGCTGAGCAGTTTAAGGACGAGTATGTTTCGGTAGAGCATCTTTATCTGGCGCTGATCGGTGAACGGGGAACACCGTCTGCTGCGATTGCTGCTAAATATGGAATTACAAAGGATAAATTTCTGGAGGCTTTGACGAAGGTGCGGGGAAATCAGCGCATTACAAGTCAGAATCCGGAAGAAAATTACGATGCACTGAATAAGTATGGGCGCGATCTTGTGGAAATGGCGCGGGAAGGAAAACTCGACCCAGTAATCGGAAGAGATTCGGAAATCAGACATACGATTCAAATTCTGTCCCGGAGAACGAAGAATAATCCTGTTTTAATCGGAGAGCCGGGCGTCGGTAAGACAGCGGTCGTAGAGGGACTTGCGCAGAGAATTTTAAACGGCGATGTACCGGAGGGACTAAAGGATAAAACGATTTATGCCCTTGATATGGGTGCGCTGATTGCAGGTGCAAAGTTTCGAGGAGAATTTGAAGAACGGCTCAAGGCGGTGCTCAGCGAAGTGGAAAAGTCGGAGGGACGAATCATTCTTTTCATCGATGAAATTCACAATATCGTTGGAGCCGGCAGAACAGAAGGCTCAATGGATGCGGGCAATCTGCTGAAGCCGAAACTTGCAAGAGGTGAGCTTCACTGTATCGGCGCGACAACGCTTGATGAATACCGAAAATATATTGAAAAAGACGCGGCACTGGAGAGGCGTTTTCAGAAAGTGCTCGTAGATCAGCCGACGGTAGAGGATACGATTTCTATTTTAAGGGGTTTAAAGGAGCGCTTTGAAATTCATCACGGCGTGCGTATTACTGACAGTGCGCTGATTGCCTGTGCAGTCTTGTCTGATCGTTATATCACCGATAGATTTTTGCCGGATAAGGCAATAGATCTAATGGATGAGGCTGCTTCTAAAATCAGGACAGAGATTGATTCACTGCCGTCAGAGCTTGATGAAATCTCAAGAAAAATCATGCAGCTTGAGATTGAAAAGCAGGCACTGTCAAAGGAAAGCGACAGCGGCTCTAAAGCAAGACTTGAAAATATTACTAATGAGCTGGCAGAGCTGAAAGATGAAAATGATAGAATGCGGGCACAGTGGGAACAGGAAAAGCAGGCAATTTCCGGAGTGAAAGCGGTAAAACAGCAAATTGAAGAGGTAAAATATCAGATAGAGGAAGCAGAACGGCAGTATGATCTGGAGAAGCTGGCGGAGCTGAAATACGGTAGACTGCCGGAGCTGGAAAAACAGCTTGAGGCGGCAAAGAACAGCGCCGATACAGCGGAGGAAAATCGCCTTTTAAAGGAAGAGGTCGGCGAAGAAGAGATTGCGGAGGTTGTTTCAAAATGGACGGGAATTCCAGTAGCGAAGCTCGTGGAATCAGAAAAGGAAAAACTTCTGAAACTCGGAGAGATTCTGCATAGGAGAGTCATTGGACAGGAGGAAGCAGTAGACGCGGTGGCAGAAGCGGTGCTCCGCGCGCGCGCGGGATTAAAGGATGAAAATCGTCCAATCGGTTCGTTCATTTTTCTTGGGCCGACCGGTGTCGGTAAAACAGAACTTGCAAAGTCTCTTTCGGAAGCGCTCTTTGATTCTGAAAAGAACATGATTCGTATCGATATGTCTGAGTATATGGAAAAGCATTCTGTATCAAGGCTTGTAGGAGCGCCTCCGGGATATGTCGGCTATGATGAAGGAGGTCAGCTGACAGAAGCTGTAAGACGGAAGCCGTACAGTGTAATTCTTTTTGATGAAATTGAAAAGGCACATCCGGATGTGTTCAACATTCTTCTACAGTTGCTTGACGACGGCCGGCTGACTGATAATCAGGGAAGAACAGTAGACTTTAAAAATACGATTGTAATTATGACCTCCAATATTGGAAGTTCGTACCTGATTGACAATATTAAGTCTGACGGCAGCATTGATCCAGCGGTAAAAGAACAGGTAGAGGAGGAGATGAAAAAATATTTCAGACCGGAATTCCTGAATCGTATTGATGATATTGTCGTCTTTTCACCGCTGACAGAAGCACAGATTACAGGGATCATCGATATAGCGATGAAAGGCCTTCCTGCCCGTCTTGCAGCCAGAGATATCAAACTGATACTGACAGAGGAGGCAAAGAAGTATATTGCAGAAGAAAGCTATACGCCTGCTTACGGCGCGCGTCCCGTAAAGAGATTCTTGCAGAAATATATCGAAACAGAGCTGGCTGAAAAAATTATCAAGGGAGAAATCAAAGACGGGGATACTGTTACGGTTAACAGAAGCGGCAGCAGCCTGGAATTTGCAGTTGCGGTATAGAAAATGAATTTGATGGTTTTTTCTGTAAAAGTAACACGCAGCTGACAAGACCGAAAGGAAAAAATAAGTGGAAGAAGAAAACAGCGTCTCTCGCGTATGCGGGCGGCGCTGTTTTTTTAAAAACTCATTCTTTCCAGACGCGTTCAAGCCGGCTTCCTAACCTGCTCAAAAGTTCGTTTGTAATCGTTGCACTCTGTTCCGCCAGATGTCCGGCGCTGATGCTTTCACTGCCTGAGCGTCCGATCAGCACAGCAGTATCTCCGGCCTGCACACCGGGAATGCCGCTAATATCGACAAGCGTTTGGTCCATGCAAATGCGGCCGATAATCGGTGCCCGGCGTCCGTGAAGAAGAACGCTGCCGCCGTGCGCCGCTGCTATACGGGGAAGTCCGTCCGCATAGCCAATTGTGATAGCAGCAAGCCGCATGTCACGCTCCGCAGTGAAAGCAAGCCCGTATCCGGCGGATTCACCTTTATAAAGTTCTTTGACTATAGCTACACGGGCTTTGAGCGAAAGAACAGGCGTTAGAATGAAATCATGAGCATTCACATGCTGGGAGACGGAAGTTTGATAAAGAGTTGTATCTTTTTCTGTACTTAGTACACCGTAAAGAGCGATGCCGACACGGGCATAATCTCCGGCAAATTCAGGATAACGGAGTATGCCGTAGCTTGAAAGCAGATGCGTCTTTGGCGGTGCATTTTTGAAAAAAGGATGCGTCTTTAACTTTTGCAGTACATGGGAAAAAGCTGAGATTTGTTTTTCTGTAAATTGTTTTTCCCGTTCTGTGCTTCCGTCGGCAGCGCAGAGATGCGAAAAAATACCGTCTATGCTTAAATTGCTGAGCGAGCATATGGCGCTCAGCTTTTCGATGTTTTCACTGCGTTCTCCGAGCCGGTGCATACCGGTGTCAACACCGATATGAACGCGCAGCTTTTTATTTTGTCTGCGGGCATAGAGGTTTAACTGTTTGGCATATTCGTAGTCTACAGCTGTTTGAATCAGGTTGTATTTTTGGATCAGTGGAAATTGTACTGGGTGTGTGTATCCGAGAATCAGAATTTCACCGACAATACCGTTTTCGCGCAGCAGTACAGCCTCTTGTATACAGGCGACGCAAAAGGCTTCAACGCCGAGACGGTTTAATTCTCTGGCAATCAGTATAGCACCGTGCCCGTAGGCATCAGCTTTGACTGCCGGCATTAAGGAGCAGCCTTGCGGCAGACGTGAGCGTAAAAAACGCACATTTCCGGCCAGTGCTTTTCTGTCAAGCTCAATCCATGCGCGGGTACTGAAAGAAGATGTTTTAGATAGATTCATTTTCATTTCCTCCATTTTTTTCTTGTGAAATAGGGTCAGGGAATTGGGCAAAGTCTGAAGAAACATCCTGCCGAAGCTGCTGCTCTTTTTTGATACACCGTCGTTTCTTCCCGAAAGTAGCAATTATCCAAGCGCAAGCAGCAGAGGATACGGAGACAAGAAGATAATGCACGAAACTCTGCTCAATGATAAAGGAAACCGAAAGCAGTTTGGCAGCGGCGCGGACTGCGACAATTGCAGCTGGATGCAGAATGTAAATCCAGGTCGATGCAGCGCGGAGTACAGCGAAAGAAAAATGACGAGGTAAAGAAGCCGATGCCTGTAGAAGCAGACGAAAAAGAAAAATCATTGTCGGAATCAAAAATAAATACATGCTGTCATGACGCTGCAAGGCAAAATGGCGTAGCGTAAAGGCTTCGAAGGTCATCAGTGCAAAGGAGAATATCAATCCGGCGATATTGATACGATGATCTCTGTTTCTGCAAGAGATAGAGGACTGCGGAAACAGGCAAACCTTTTCCGGCGTATTTTCCTTTGGTGATGTTCTCAGAAAGGAGCCGAGCAGCAAAAAAAGCGGCGCAAAGAAAATCCCGTTTCTGGTATAAGAAAACAGGGAGAAACTGTGTTGATAGAGCTTGTACAGGATGCCGCTATGCGGAAGCAGGCCATAATAACTGTCTCCTAAAAGGCCAAAGCCATATAGAAAGAAAGCCGCTGTCAGCATATGGGGAAACGACAGATGTTTACCGGCAAAGGAAATCAGAAGGACTCCAATCAGACAGGCAGGGAAATACCAAAGATGATAAAAAGTTCCGTCAAAAAAGAGAAGGCGCAGTGCATGAAGCGGCGTAAGGCTCTGATAGTGGCCGGCATAAAGACCCAGCGGCAGATAGATTAGTATGGAAAGACCATAGAGCAGCGCTGTCTTTTTTAAATAGTTATTTTGTATCTGACGGCGGAGTACCTTATTTTTTTCTGCCAGCAGAGGAAAGACTGTAAAGAAGCCGGTTACCATGAAGAAAAACGGTACGGCAATTCTGGCAAGCACCCGTGTGAGAAAAAAATCGGCTTCTGCGCTGAAAGATGAAAGGGGCGAGGTGTGAATCGCGATGACAAGCAGCGATGCGATGATTCGAAAAGAATCGATGGTAGTGTAGTTCAATGTTTGATTCATACTGTTAGTTCCTTATTATTTCCATTCTGTGATGATGAAACCGTCGGTATTGTTGCCCGAGATGCTGCATGGGAGCCCGCTGTCAATCATCAGAGTTGTGGCGGCAGAATCTGGAATAAATTTTTGATAGGAGATTAAGATCTGCTGGTTTCTGCTTTGTATTTTATAGGCGCGTTCACCGCGCGGAAAATGTTCTAAAAAGGAGATATATTCCTCCAGCGTGAGATTATTCCGTACCATGATCTGAGCATGAGGCGCGCCTACATAACGGAAGTGCCATGGTTCATGGCTGATTCCGGTGATTGCTTCTTTTTCAGCCGGATAGCGTTCGATAAAACCGTATTCCGCTGCTTTGCTGCGAAATTTCTGACAGATGCCGCTGTATGGGAAATACGGGCGGATAAAGTCTATCGTTTTTTGTTTTTGCCCCAAATCAACGGCAAGACCGGTCTGATGTTCACTACAGCCAGGTGCGGCGACATACTTTTTTGTAAAGGAAAGGCCCTGTTCACGGAGCGTATCGTTCCAAATTTGTTCCTGCTCCTGAAAGGAGCGCCATCCACTGACGGCGGTGATACCATGCCAGCCGGAAATTTCTTTCATCAGGCTGGTAAGGAGGACGACGGCACGACGCTGGAGTTTCACTGCTGGAAAATTTTCGTTTATGGGTATCAAAACGGCAAGCGGATCGGAAGTCTTTAGCGTTTCCTGATAACGGTGTTTGCTGTTGACAAGAATCAGACTGCCTGTATGGATTTTTTCTCTTGAAAGTGAAAGTGTGCGCTTCATGGCCGCACCGCCGTTTCGATAATGTGACTAAGGATATCACAGAATGAATAGCCGGCTGCTTTCATCATGCCGGGATAGCGGCTGTGTTCAGTAAAACCAGGGATTGTATTGACCTCGTTAAAGATGATATCGCCGTGCGGCGTTAGAAAGAGATCAATGCGTGCAAAGCCGCTAAGACCGAGAATGCGGTAAATTTTTTCTGCTACTGCCTTTATTTCGGAAGCTTTTTCGGGGCTGATTCTGGCAGGAACATGGATTTTAGAAGTCTGAAGGGTATATTTTTCTGTAAAATCAAAAAATCCGGAAGACAGCTCGATTTCATCAACTTCCCCGATCAATAGTCTTTCGTCCTGAACATTTCCGAGAATGGCGCAGCCCACTTCAAAGCCGTCAATATTTTCTTCAATGATGACCTGATTGTCATATGTAAAGGCAAGCTCGATTGCGGGTATCAGTCCAGAGATATCCGTTACCTTTGTTACGCCGTAGGAAGATCCGGCTTTGACCGGTTTTACATAAAGAGGGAACCCTGCTGTATGGGAAAAATCGACTGCGGTTTTGCGAGATGTATTGATTTCTAAGACAATTGATTTCGGGATGCGGACGCCGGAAAGCGAGGCAAGCTTATGCGCGCGGTCCTTGTCCATAGAAAGGGCGGAGGCAAGAACACCGCAGCCGGCAAGCGGAATTCCGGCCATTTCAATAGCGCCCTGCAAAGTGCCGTCTTCACCGTTTTTTCCGTGCAGGATTGGAAAGGCAATATCAATTGGCAGATATTTTATACCGTCTTTCTGAAATACGATAAGGCAGTGTCTTTTGCGGCTTGGAGAAAGTACGGCCGGCGCGCAGTCCGGTCCTTTATGCCAAGTATCATTTCGAATTCTGTCGGTTGTTCCTGTATAATGATACCATTCACCTTCTTTTGTAATACCAATCATCAGAAGATGATATGTTTTATGACTGAGATTTTCGAGAACAGCAGAAGCTGACTTCAGAGAGACGCTGTATTCGGGAGAACAGCCGCCGAAAAAAACGGCGACATTTAGTTTTTTCTTTGCGGCATGAGCGAAATCTTTCTTTTGTTTTTTCATATGCTGGTTGTCCATCCTTTCTCTTTATTGTGTCTGCAGGGCAGACAGGCTGATTGCAGGAGAAATGAAGGATCCGATCTCCTGCGGAAATAAAAAAACCCTTTTGATACAAAAAGTGTATCAAAAGGGCGGGCAGGATGCTTTACGCTTTTCTTTCAAAATGCTTGTGTTTTTCTCATAAATTTCTTACGAAATTTTTACAAGTGCCGGCAGCCGGATGGTAAAGCAAATGCTTTCATTTTCGCTCTCTACCTGAATACTGCCGTGGTGAAGTTCAACAATTTCTTTGGAAATCGCAAGGCCGAGCCCTGCACCTCCGGTCGAGGAGGAGCGGGAAGAATCGAGTCTGAAGAACTGTTCAAAAATTCTTCCGAGCTTATCCTGAGGAATTGTCTTGCCGTGATTTTTAATGATGATCTCAACAGATTCACCGCTGCGCTGCATGGAAAGGGTGATTTCAGTCTGTGGGTAGCTGTAGTTGACGGCATTGCGGACAAGATTGTCAAAGACGCGTTCCAGTTTATTGGGATCGCAGAGAATTTCCACTTCGGGCTCTGCGGAAATCTGCCAGTGAAGCTGCTTTTCCGCTAAAATCGGTTCAAATTCACTAGTAAGCTGTGCCAGCATATGACTCAGATTGATGCGCTCTACTTCCAGCGTGAGAGAAGTTAAATTGAAACGGGTAATGTCAAAAAATTCATTGATGAGATCTTCCAGGCGTTCCGCCTTGTCGAGTGCGATTCCGGTATATCGGATCCGCAGCTCTTGAGAAAGCTGAGGTTCGTCGCGCAGCAGTGTGAGATAGCCGATGACGCTGGTGAG
>CALXBT010000104.1 GCA_944386585.1 uncultured Clostridia bacterium
AACTGGATCTGAAAAAATGCGCCAAAGCGGTAAAGGCAAAAAGCGTAGAGCTGATCCCGGTCAAGGAGATCAATCAAGTCAGCGGTTATGTACGGGGCGGCTGTTCTCCGCTCGGCATGAAGAAAACGTATGTAACTGTTTTTGATATTACCTGCCTGCGTTTTGATACGATCGTATTCAGCGCCGGCAAGATCGGCTATCAGATCGAGACGAACCCTCACGCTGTCATCAAATTGCTCGGTGCATCTACCGCGGCGATCCAAAAAGAATAAGATGCCTGTATTTCATAAAGATAAACATTTTAGCTTTAGCGCAATGATTATAATGATTTATTTAACGGCTGACCAAATAAAACGGGTATATCGCAAAAGGCGGCATATCCGCTTTGTTACGCAATAAAACTCCGTTTTTGAAGTATTGAATCTAATATCCTTACTCTCTATTTTCACGCCCCAAAAGCAGCATAAATCAAGGCTTTTTTGCCCCTTAATTGACCACAAGACACCCATGATAGATAGAGGACGAATGCGTTTTTTCGTTTGCGCCCGCTTAACTACCTGTGAGCAAAGCCAAAAAAGTATACCGATATGGCGGCATTTACAGTTGTCCAAGAGAATATGAAAAAGCCGGTAACCGTATTTTATCTTGCGTGTTATCGGCGGTGCGTCCGGTTCTTTGATAATGGATATATTGAGTTGTTTTACATTGATTAGCATTTCTTGCTTACACTTCAAACAGAACAACAGAAAGTGTTCAAGTATCGTATCTTCTCTGATTTTCAAATGTTTTTTTACTCTTGCAGATAAGACAAAGTACCCATTCACTTTTTATACTTTCACTCAACTTTTTTACAAAGTCCCTTCAAATCTGGCGGCAACTTTTTTCAGCCACGCTCGGATAGGAAGATGCTGCGGACACATTTTTTCACATTGTCCGCATTCAATACAGGCGCTTGCTTTTCCAAACTGCTCTGAAAAATGGCTATACAGCATTGTTTGAGCAGTCCACGCCTTTGTTGTGAGTTCCCGCATATCCGCATTATAGAGAGCAAAATATTTTGGAATAGCAATATTTTTCGGACATTTATTGATACAGTAAGCACAACCCGTGCAAGGTATGGCAATACTGCTATTGATCATATCTGCCGCTTTTTGAACCAACGCATATTCTTCCTCGACAAACGGCGTGAAGTTTTCCATATAGGACAGGTTATCTTTGACTTGCTTCAGATTACTCATACCACTCAAAACCAACATCACATTTTCTTGGCTCGCCGCAAAACGGATTGCCCATGAAGCGACTGACAAATCGGGACGATAGCTTCGGAACAGATTTTCTGCTTCCTGCGGGATATTGGCAAGCGTCCCGCCTTTTACCGGTTCCATGACAATAACGGGCTTTCCATGCCTTTTTGCGGTTTCATAGCATTTACGGGATTGGATTGTGTCGTTTTCCCAGTCGAGATAATTCAGTTGTATCTGAACAAAATCCACTTCCGGGTGCTCCGTCAAAATCTCATCCAGCACATCGGCGGTGTCGTGGAATGAAAATCCGATATGCTTTACAAGTCCGGCTTTTTTCTTCTCGGCAAGGAACTCAAAAACATGAGTATCTTCTGCTGCCTTGCGGCGATTACCGCCCATATCGTGAATTAGATAATAGTCGAAATAATCAACGCCGCACCGTGCAAGCTGTGTTGCGAAATATTCCTCTAACTCACTCTCTTTGCGGACAAGCACAAGGGGCATTTTGTCTGCAAGCAGAAAAGCAGAACAGGGATAACGCTCTACAAGGCACTCTTTCACGGCGGCTTCCGATTGCCCGTTGTGATAAAACCACGCTGTATCAAAATACTGAAATCCTTTTTCGAGAAACAGATCAATCATATCACATAACTGTTTCTTATCCGGCTGTGAAAAATCGTTGTTTACAAGCGGCAGGCGCATAAGCCCAAAACCTAATTTTTTCATATGCTTTCCTCCATTCTAAAATGCTTAAATCCCTTCGATTTTGGATATACAGGCGGCGGTATATTTCTCCCAAAGGTCTGTCATGATCTGCTGTTCCTTCTCTGTCAAAAAAGCAAAGGTTTCTAATTCTGCCTTTTCTATGTGGGAAATGACTTGCTTTTGAAATGCCCGTCCCTTTTCCGTCAACATAATAGAACGGGTGCGCCTGTCATCAGGATTTTCCACTAAAGTTACATATCCTTTCTTCTCAAAAGAGAGGATTACTTTATTAACTGTCTGTTTTGGAAAATATAGCGTGTCGCATATTTCCTTTTGCGTCGTCCCGTCATCAATCAGCTGTAAAACGAACATGGAAATATAGGTCAAATCGTGTTCCTTTGCATACTCCTCATAGACATGGTTTAATCTCTGCCATGCAAGATAGAAGCGTTTTAAGTTTTTCGGTCTGTTTAATTCTTTCATCATATAGTCCCCTTTTAGACCATTATAGCAGAAAGTATATCCGAAATCAAACTCTTTCTTGTCTTTGATATTGGCCTTGTTTACTCTTTGTCCATGTTAAGTCATAAGAAAGCTTTGACAAAATTGAAAATCTGCGTATTGGATATTATGAGGAGGCACACAAGGGTTTGCGATTTTCCCAATAAGAGAAAATACGCCGGATAAATTCAGCAAGCACCGCTGACAGAAAGTACAGATTGCGTAGAGCTTTATCGGGCAGTCGATCTACCTGACGATAGCCAAGTAATTGAACGGCAAAGAAAAAGCAGAACGGCATAGCAATCCGCTGTGCCACCCTGCAATCACCTATTTACTTCCTTATCACTACTCAAGACAGGAATCATTCTGCCTTTTTACCGTTTGCTATGCTTCATCATCCAGTTCTTCGATAAAATGATTCTCATATCGTTTCCAATAGCCATCATACACATCATCACTGTCCGTAAAATGTAGCTGGTACATGCGAAAGACAACCTTTTTGTTTTTCGGCTGCCATAATTCCTCATAAGAATAACGATATATCATCCCCAGTGCCTGCATTACCCTACCGCTGCGCACATTGTTTCGATCGTGTGTCG
>CALXBT010000105.1 GCA_944386585.1 uncultured Clostridia bacterium
CCTGATTGAGAAAATCCTTGTGCATGAAGCGGCCAAGGGCGAGGACGGCAGCCGGGAACAGGAAGTAGAGATTTTCTATCGCTTTATAGGAAAAATCGACTGACACATCTTTTTTTTTACCCAACAATATCTTTAACTAAGGGAAACCGGAATGGGCTGTCCTGATGTTTCGCTGCTTGCGCAGCTTTCTGCTGTTCTGCAGGTTAATCTAAATGAAATTTTATCGGGTAATTTATCCGAAAACGAATTAGTAGGAGGAAATATGAAAAGAACAAAATATTTTGTATGCCCTGTTTGCGGTAATATCTAACTCTGTACAGGCAACGCACAGGTTTCTTGCTGTGGGCGTCCGCTCGAAGCCTTAGAGCCAAAGAAAGCAGAAGAACATGAAAAGTTGCAGCTTTCTCAAGTTGAGGATGAATGGTTCATCGAAAGCAGCCATCCTGCAATGCGGGAAAATTATATCTCTTTTATCGCCTACGCAACCGGCGATAAAATACAACTGATCAAGCTTTATCCCGAATGGGACATTCAAGCTCGTATTCCCCGTCAGGGACATGGAAAACTTCTTTGGTACTCAACAACAAAAGGCCTTTTTTACCAGTTAATTTAAAAGCAGAAAGGTACAGTCAATATTGGATTTCATCAGAACATTATTTTTATGATAGAAATTATCGGTACTGCGGCATTCGCAGCCTCTGGCGCTATGACTGCAATTCGGAAAGAACTTGATCTCTTTGGTATCATTATGCTTGGTACAATCACTGCAGTGGGCGGCGGTATCATCCGCGATATCGTCATCGGACGGATTCCGCCCAATACATTTCTGCATCCCGTTTATATTACAGTCGCAATGATTACAGCAATTTTTTTATTTCTGCTGTTTTATTTCAAACCAGAACTTGACGGCAGCAAACACATTAAAATTTCAGAAAAAGTGCTAAACATTCTGGATGCTGTGGGTCTAGGTGCTTTTACCGTAATCGGGATTGATGCCGGAATCGAAGCCGGTTATGAAAAATATTATTTTCTGCTCATCTTTCTTGGTGTAACAACCGGAATCGGAGGCGGCATACTTCGTGATATCATGGCCGGTGAAATTCCTTATGTCTTGAAAAAGCAGATTTACGCCTGCGCCTCCATTGCCGGAGCCGGTCTTTATACGCTTCTCCTGCAATTTTCACAATCAGACTATACTATGCTGATCAGTGCCGGAGCTATCATCTTCATCCGTATGCTGGCAAGTCGTTTTGACTGGAACCTGCCAGTTGTCAAAAAAACAAATACTACAGCACAAAATGAAGATTCTTCTGCTGAAACAGATGAAAAAAATTCCTTTTAAGAATAGAAAATATCCTGTTTTATAAAAAACAGGATATTTTCTGTACTGCCGTATTTTGCCTCAATCTCTTACCGATTTCTTTCTTGCGTTTTTGTATTAGTACTGGACCCTCAGCTCGATGCTGTCCGGCAGGCCAGAAAGTCCTGTCTCTGCTACTTCCAGTGGATAAGTCAGTACCTGAGCAAGCGCGCCGCCCGGTTCTGGATCCTTAAAATTCGCATATACCACAAGATTGCTGTTTCCATTCTCATCCTCCAGCACCATGTTGTCAATCGTAATTTCATAACCGCTTGTCGGCTTTTCTCCTCTTGTTACCAGCACATACACTGTATCTTCTACTACGCAGGCCAGCGCTCTTTCAAGGTCTCTGTATTCTGGTATCACCTGACTTGTAATTTCCTGCGGAATTTCCTGCTCCGCCAGTACTCTGAATTCCACTGTTTCATCACCCTTTGCAAATTTTAGTATCAGAATTATCCCGATTACAATCACTACAATCAATAAAATTGCGATAAATGTCTTATTGCCGGGGAATTGAATCTTTTCTTTCATTTTACTACCCACAATAAAAAACTCCCTTCGTCACAAACTTAATTCAATTTATTCACAAAGGGAGTCTGATATTCAATTATTTTGTACTTGCACCAAAATACTTTCAGTCCTGCAAGCTTTTGGCCGCCGCTGCTATATCCTTTGCAGTCATTCCATACTTCTCTAAAAGCTCGCTTGGCTTTCCTGATTCACCAAAAGTATCCTTTTGACCAATCATCGCCATTTTCACAGGACATTCCGTTACTACAACTTCTGCAACTGCCGCACCAAGTCCGCCGATTACAGAATGTTCTTCCGCAGTAACAATTTTTCCAGTTTCACGCGCCGCTTTTGCGATAATTTCCCTGTCAATAGGCTTAATCGTATGCATATCAATCACGCGGGCAGAAATTCCATCCCTCTTTAATTCTTCTGCTGCAATCAATGCCTCGTTCACCATAATACCAGTGGCCACAATCGTGACATCACTGCCGTCTTTCAAAAGATTTGCTTTACCGATTTCAATCTCATCGCTTTCTTGATAACATACCGGAACTGCTGCTCGCCCCAATCTCACATAAACAGGTCCGTTCATGGCAACCGCCTGCATCAAAAGCTTCTCTGCCGAAACCGCATCGCTCGGATTAAGCACCGTCATTCCCGGAATTGTTCTCATCAGCGCAAGATCTTCAAATGTCTGATGCGTTGCTCCATCCTCACCAACCGTAATACCCGCATGCGTAGCGCAAATTTTGACATTTGCTCTTGTATATCCAATTGAATTTCTGATAATCTCAAAAGCTCTCCCTGCCGCAAACATCGCAAAAGTAGACGCGCATACCACCTTCCCGGAAACGGCAAGTCCTGCTGCCGCCGCATACATGTTCTGCTCTGCAATTCCCATATTGAAAAAACGCTCCGGATATGCCTGACTGAATTCATAGGTCATTGTCGATTTAGAAAGATCCGCATCCATTACAACAAGATTCTCATTAATTCTGCCAAGCTCTACAAGTGTCTTTCCATACGCCTGCCTCGTCGCTATCTTTTCTGCCATTAGAACTCACCTCCCAGTTCTGCAACTGCATTTTTCATTTCTTCTGCATTCGGCGCCTTGCCATGCCAGCCTGCATTATCTTCCATGAAGGAAACACCGTGCCCTTTATAAGTCTTGGCAATAATCACCGTTGGTCTTCCTTTACAAGTCTTTGCCTTGTCAAATGCTTCAAAGATCTCTGGAAAACTATGTCCGTTGATCGTAAGCACGTTCCAACCAAAAGCCGCGAATTTTTCATCAATTGGGCTCACACTCATGACATCCTCGTTGCGGCCGTCAATCTGAAGACCGTTCCAATCAATAATCGCAGTGAGATTATCAAGCTGATAGTTTGGAGCTGACATTGCCGTCTCCCAGATCATGCCTTCTTGAAGCTCACCGTCTCCAATCAACACATAAATCCTGCCCGGATTTTTATCAAGCTTGTTTGCCATCGCCATCCCGGCCGCTGCCGCAAAGCCCTGTCCGAGCGAGCCCGTAGACATTTCAATACCAGGCACCTTATTCATATCGGGATGCCCTTGAAATCTGCCGCCTATCTTCCGCAAATTCAGCACATCCTCTTTTGGAAAAAAGCCACGCAGAGCAAGTGCCGCATACTGTACCGGACCCGCATGTCCTTTTGACAAAATAAACTTATCTCGCTCTTTCATCTTCGGATTTTCAGGGTCAATATTCATTTCATGAAAATACAGAGCGGTAACAAGGTCCGCTGCCGAAAGCGAACCACCCGGATGGCCGGACCCGGCCGCTGCTACAGCTTTAATCACTCCTACTCTGACATCAGCCGCTTTTTTTTCAAAATACTTGAAATCCATTTTTCTTCTCCTCTCACTATAGCTCTTCTCTATCTTTACTAATCAATATCGGTTGAGTTTCACTTCTCTGAATTTTTTACATATCTCCTGTTTTCTTGCCACCGCCCGCAATAACCTTTATCATAAATACAGGCAAACGCAGCATCCGCTTCCAGCGCGACGGCTGCTTCACAAAACGATAGAGCCATTCCAGTCCGTGTTTCTGGTAAAATTCCGGCGCGCGTTTCACGGTTCCCGCCCAGACATCCAGACTGCCTCCAACGCCGATTCCAGCACGGCAGACAGTAAATTCATTTTTATGAAGCTGCATGAATTTTTCCTGTTTCGGTGAACCAAGCGCTACACAGAGAAAATCTGCACCTGACTGATTGATCTCTGCAACAATCTCATCCTCATCCTCAGGTTTAAAATAACCGTGATGCGTTCCCGCAATACGGAGATTAGGAAACTGCTTGCGCATATTGTCAGCCGCCAATTCAGCAACGCTCAAAGCTTCTTCGCTTTCCGGTTTGCTGCCAAAAAGAAAAATTGATTTTCCTGTTTTTTCAAGATATTTCAGTACTTCAGTCAGAAAATCAACACCTGTTACGCGTTCCTCTAAATCATAACCAAGTATTTTGGAAGCATAGACCAAACCGATGCCGTCTGGAATGATAAGACCTGCTTCTGAGATCAGCTGGGCCAGCATCGAATCACGCGTCGCATTTTCTATAATCTCCGAATTTGGCGTAACAATCATATCAAAACCTTCGCGCTCCATCAGCTCCTCAAAAATTGAAAAAGCCTCCTCTTTGCTGACAATATCAACTTCAATACCAAGTATCTTTTTTCTTTTTTGTATTCTGTCCGTTCCCATCTTCAGATTTTATCTCTCTTTCTGCACCAAGCTCCTCTGCCTTTATTTTTCACCCGCTATAATCGCGCGGATCATTTCCTCATTTGTATCAAGCTTTTCAATCAACATATCAACGCTTTTTCGAACCATCGCAAGAAGCGCCTCCCGATTTGCCTGCGTTTTATCATACTCTTCCATAAAAAATTCATTTTTAAAATCATAAATACTGCACATCGCTTTCATTCCCACTGAATGCAGAAAAGAATTGATTTTCGGATCATACGAAATTCCAATCATAGGCACATCCATAATCGCCGCATGAATCAGTGCATGCAGCCGTACCCCTACTAAAAGATCCGTATTGCCGATAATAGAAAGCATCTCTTCTGTTAAATATTTATGCTTTACCGCACAAACATACTGCTGAAGCCCTTCTTCTGCCAAATATCGCTCCATCAGCTCAATCGCAGGCATATCCTCACTGAAATGAAACGGAATCAGAAGAATCCGGCAATTGCGCTCCTGAATCAATCGTTTTGCCGAAATACAAAGCTCCTGCAAAAACCCTGAATCAAGCCGACGCTCTTTAATCGCAAAACCGCATACCGTTCTGCCGTCTCCATTCTGAAATCCTTCTTCTGCCAAAATCTTAGCACCGATTGATAGATCCGCTTTTTTAATACGCAGTACCGGATCAGCTGTTACCACAACATCTTTTTCCGGTACACCAATTTTTACAAGCAGCTCCTTTGAAGAAATATCTCTAACTACAATGCCACTTGCACTGCGCAGTACTTTTACTGTCAGACGACTATTCAGCTTAGAAACAATCGGTCCGATACCCTGACTGTAAATAAAAAATTTTTTCCTCATCAGCTTTGCTGCCCGCATAATGAAAAGATAATAAAGAATGCTCTTTCTGCTCGTCACATCCTGAAGAAGACTGCCGCCGCCGGAAATCACAAGATCACAATTCTTAACTGCACGAATAACAGCCGCTGCTGAACGCCGATTTACCGATTTTACGCCATACTTTTCAGCCGTTGACTGCGGATTCTGCGAAAGCACCGTAATCTCAATATCCGGAAGCTTTTCCCGCAGGCTGCTGACAACAGCCGTCAGAATCGACTCATCTCCTATATTGTTGAATCCGTAGTATCCGGAAATAACGATCTTATACATATTTCTTTAAAAACCTCTGATACAGCTTGTACAGTCCTTCAAAGACAAGCATTGCTACAATGCCGAGAAGCGCGCCAAACAGCAGCGAATATGCCGTTCTTGTAAATCCAAGATACAGCGGCGTTCTGATATGCATAAAGGTATTGATTACCGAAACCATACCGACCGATCCGCAAAGTCCGAAAACAAGTGTCCACAGTTTCAGTCTTCTGACTGAACAGTATACCATCATCATGACAGCCGGAAATGCAAAAAGAAATTCTTTGCTTCGCGGTCTTGCAATCAAAATTTCTTCCAGTTTATTGCGGAAAAGCATTTCGACACTCGAAACCTCAATCGAAGAATCGTGTCCCGTCCGCATCATATAATAAACACCCACACCACCGATCACTGCTGCTGCAAGAAGCATCCATACCTTGATTTCTAAATGAAGCAGCTCTTTTATATCGTTCCATTCCAAATGTCCGATATGCTTTTTCCGCGCTCCATAACCATAATACGCAAGAAACGCAATCACAAAGAAAGCAATCGGCAAAAGCTGCGAAAGCTTCACACCTCTGAAAATATCAATTTCCAGCATAAAGCTTGTGCTGCTGATCGGTGCCGCTGTCATCATACCACCGACAAGTGCAATCAAAACTGAAACAAGCAGTACCATTACCGCATAAAGAATAATTTTTCCAATTCCCGCTTCAGCTGTAAGCCGCTCTATAGAAAGCCGCGCCTGCGCCGTATAAAAAGTAATAGCAAGGCAGCCAAAAACAACAGCTGCTGCAAAAGAGGTAATCAGGACAGAAGTATTTGGCATCACAACATAAGCAGCAGCTACTGCCAAAATTCCAAGCACCGAAAGCGATACAAGCGTCTTTCTTTTGAGCATAAAAATGCACTGCAAAAGCAGTACCGCACCAAGCGCTGCTCCGATACCGACTCCCACCTGTAACTGTTTTGGTACGCTGTAATCCGCCATAATAGACGCTGAACCGCGTTCAAAACCGTGCTGCGCAAGACGCTCCTCCAAGTGGTCAAACATATCCCTATATTCCTCTACATTCGTTACATAGGTATGCAAATCTTTGAGTTCAAGAAACGGTTTAAAATAAATCACTCTTACATTCCGCTCCGTTACTGCACGAAACAGTGTATTCTCAATTTCCTCCGCACCTTCATAGCCGTAATACTGATAGCGATACTGAATGTAATTCCATACAGAAAATACACGCACCGTGTCATAGCCAGAAGACTGCGCCACCTCCTGCACACCGTACTGCATGATATTCTGAAG
The DNA here is from genome assembly GCA_944386585.1 of uncultured Clostridia bacterium. Classification (GTDB taxonomy): domain Bacteria; phylum Bacillota; class Clostridia; order Peptostreptococcales; family Anaerovoracaceae; genus QAKD01. The sequence continues at coordinate 7,051 of CALXBT010000105.1, forward strand.
CTGCGTTGTATTTTCAATCAGCCCGATTGTGATACCATTATCAAGAATATACTCTTTTGCAAATTCAATTCCGTCGTCATAACCGAAGACGGCTTCGCCTCCGACAATAATGTATTCCGGAACAATTCCATAGCGTTCATATTCTGCAACAACCGCCTCCGCATACTTTGTATCGTTCCAGCCATTATAGGAAAGCGTACGCGGAATAATATCCATGCCGCATTCCTGAATCAGTGCTACTTTTTCTGGCATCAGACCGAGACTAATATACATAAGCTTCGAACCTTCTATATCAATCCTCTCGATAAAGCCTCCGTTATTAGAGTTCATATATTTATATTTTTCCGAATACAGCGTCGTATCCGAAGTTCCGTCCACCCAGAAATAGCCTGTATCTCCGCCTTCAAAAACAGCATAGCGCTCCGGCTGGAAGCGCTCTTTGATTCCATATTCTACAAACTGTGTAGCCTCTTTATTTCCAGTCGTTATAAGCACATCAAAATGATCGAATCCACCCCTCTCATCGATCATCCTTAAAAACGCCGCCGGAAGCTCGTCCTGCCATGCAGCATTTTCCATGATATTTCCCATTACAGCTCCTGTTACCGGCATCCAAGACTCTTCCATCAGCGTCATAATATTTTCTTCCTGAAGACCTACCTTTGTAATTCCCATACTGCGGAATTCCTGCAGCCATTCAGAAACTGTAAGATCGCTCTGCTCTGCCATTTTTTCAATTTCAGCATAGTCAAGAACAATATCATAAGTCTTATTGCTGCTTTCAATGCCGATACGCGCGCCAATTACAGGCACCGCTGCAATCACAGTTATCAGCACAATTATTCCGATGACTGAAGCTGCTTTATTTGCTCTCAAAACGCCTTTCATCTGCTATGTACTCCTTTTGCCCTGCTCTTTTAGTTTATTGTATAATCTCCCCGTATCATCACCCAGATGTCGGTTACTGCCGTAATCCCGCGCCCATCGTCTCTTGGTACCAGCAGCAGGTGGTTTAGCCCCACCTGCGTGCCGGTCATTAAATCTGCGCCTGCTGTAATATCAGAAACACCATTGGCACCGTTATCAATAGCAGTCGCAATACCGCTTCGTAAAATAATTTCTGTTCCTTCGCTGCCGACAAGCCTCTGTCCGGCAGTTAGCTGAATAGGAGTGTACATGGTTTTTGCATCTACATAGCTTTTGGATACCAGCGGGTCACTTTCAGTTCCCGGCTCTGTCGTACCTCCGCTTGCCGCATAACCAAATGTCAAGCCAAAAATGATTACTGCTGTCATTCCAATGATTAAAGTTCGTTTTTTCATAAAAATTCTTCTCCCTATCTTCACTCCGTTACTGTTTACTATAATATTTTTTCTCTTATTTATCTGTTTTAATCCCTCGATTATCTTATTTCCGTAATCCCTAAGCTAACGCCTAAGGCGTGATTTACATCAGGTATAAGCTCTGAATCCAGCGTGCCTATCCGTTCCTTCAATCTTCTTTTATCTATTGTCCTCAGCTGTTCCATCAGAACAACCGAATTTTTGCTAAGTCCGTTATTTGCTGCATCTATTTCCACATGCGTAGGCAGCTTTGCCTTGTTCATCTGTGATGTGACTGCCGCAACAATAATTGTCGGGCTGTATTTGTTTCCCACATCATTTTGTACTACAAGGACGGGTCTAATTCCACCTTGTTCAGAGCCTACAACGGGACTTAAATCGGCAAAATAGAGATCGCCTTTTTTGATCATCATCATTTCCCTCCGGCTCTATATCCTTTTGAATCTATCTTATCTTTGTTATTTTCCGACTATCGTCTTTATTGCGGGACCGATTAAATCCGCAATATCCCCAGCCATCAGCCCGTGCTGAGAAAACTGACTGCTTCCCAGATCTCCGGCAAGCCCATGCACGAACACTGCGGCTACTGCGGCATCGGAGACTGAAATCCCCTGCCCGGAAAACCCGGCGATTACACCTGTCAGGACATCGCCGCTGCCTCCTGTCGCCATTCCAGCATTTCCCGTACTGTTAATATATGTTTTGCCGCTTTTCATTGCCACTACCGTATCTGCCCCTTTCAGCACTGAAACCGCACAAAACTTTTCAGAAATCGTTTTTGCAATATCGTTCCGCTTTCTTTTTTTCAGCTCTGCAAGCGGTATTTCAAGCAACCTGGCTGCTTCTGCTTCATGCGGCGTCAAAATAATTTCAGCAGACGAATGTCGCACTGCTTCCGCCAGTTTCCGCTGTGCAACGATATTCAAACTATCAGCATCCAGTACCAGCGGGCCGCTGAATTCCGCAAGCACACTTCTTATAATTTCTTCATTTTTTTGGTCATCTCCCATTCCGGGCCCCATTGCAATCGCATCGTACTGCGAAAGCTGCCCTGAGAGCGCATTTCTTGAGACACAGGTTGCTTCCGGAAGTCCGATCTGGATAATCGGAAAAAGTTCCTCATCAATGGCAATCCGTACAAGTCCGCTGCCTGACCGGTATGCCGCAAGACCGCAAAGAACAGCGGTGCCTGCCATTCCTTTTGAGCCTGCAATGATAAGCACTTTTCCGCAGTCACCTTTATGTATGTCCCTCCTGCGCTTCTTAATCACAGTATGGACATATTCTTTTGTAATTATACCTGTTGTTTCCAATTTATTTTCAGCTATCATTTCTATATTGTTCCCAGAAAAACTATGCGGCAGCATGCTGCATCTGAAAAAAACATCCGCTTTACAGTCCAAGCAGCATTGTTGCCAGCAAGAAATAAGTTAATACCGAAATCATATCTGTAACAGAAGAAATCATTGGGTTTGCCATCAGAGCCGGGTCAATGCCAATTCTTTTAGCTACCATCGGCACAAGCCCGCCGATCATTTTGGCAAAGGCAACAATAAGCAACATCGACAAGCATACCGTCAGAGCAATCAACACTCTCTCCCCGTCAATCAGTACAATTTTAGCAAAATTGATAGAGCCCAGCACGACTCCAATCAGCATACTGATGCGGAATTCTTTCCATAATACTTTCGCAGCATCGGAAGGTTCCAAATCACCTACTGTCATCCCTCTTATTATCAGCGTTGCTGCTTGAGAACCGGTATTTCCCCCTGTTCCCATGAGCATCGGCAAATAGGATACAAGCACAATAACCTTTGACAAAACCGCTTCAAACTGAGTAATAATTACACCGGTAATCATTGAAGATATCATGAGAAAAATCAGCCACGGAAGCCTGCTCTTTGCATGATGAAAAACGCTCATGTCCAAATACTTCCGGTCAGAATCATCGAGGATTCCCGCCATTCTCTCAAAATCCTCCGTTGCCTCTTCCTCAATAACATCAAGAATGTCGTCTACTGTAATAATTCCAACAAGCCGCTGCTCTTTATCAACAACTGGAATCGCCAGAAAGTCATACTTTTTGAATACTTCTGAAACTTCTTCCTGATCATCGTATACATTCACAAAAATGTAATCATCGTGCATCAAATCACCGACCAGAAGATCATTTTCCGATACAACCAGCGTCCGAAGCGAAATAATTCCAATCAGCTTTCTGCCTGTGTCTTTTACATAACAAGTATAGACCGTTTCCGAATCCATTCCTACTTTTTTAATATAGGAAAGGGCCTCTGCCACCGTCATATCCCGGCGAAGACTGATATAATCAGGTGTCATGATACTGCCTGCACAATCATCCGGATAATTCAAGAAAGTATTGATAAGCTTTCTTTCTTCTTTCGGCGTTTTTTCAAGAATCTTGTCTACTAAATTTGCCGGCAGTTCCTCCATGACATCAATCATATCATCAAAATCCATTTCATCCATAATAAAACGGACTTCTTTATCTGTAATACCGTTAATAATGTTTACCTGATCATCAATCGGCATATAAGCAAATACTTCCACCGAGAGATCTTTCGGCAGCATTCTAAACAGGATAATCGCTCTTTCAATGCCTTCCTCATCAACAATGCTTTCCATCAGTTCTGCTACATCAGCCCCATTGTGTCCTGTCAGCAGCAAATCCCGTGCTTCCTTATATTTTTTCTGCTGAATCAGCGCAAGAAGCGCAGACAAAACTTCATCAAAAGTTTCGTCAAATGTCCTCTCATTTTCCATTGGTCGGTTCCTCTTTTCTTTTAGATTTTCCCGACCGCCAGTAAATCATCTTTCACTCCGCAGAAAAGATACCTCTGTAATTATCTGATATAAAGCAGAAACAGCGCACAGCAAAAGCCGGGAATCATTTGTTTGTTTTTCAATCGTCGTATCGTTCCGGGTAAAGGTTCCACATCTTTCACTTCCTTTCACTGTTTATTTCCGCTTTATCTTTTTCTTTTTGCTTCGTTCTGCTTTCTTTTTTTGCAAAATTCACCGCAAAAGTACAGAGATATAAACCATTTAAAATTTTTTACGGAAAAATTTTTATTTATTTTTTAACATTTGCACATACACATTTATTATACTCTCTTTTACTTTCATTTGGCAACTGTTTTAACCGCGTTATCGCGATCCTTTTTTATTTTTATACGCCTCAAGCGCAAACAAAAATGCTGCATACTCTGCGGGCTTACCCGCTTTCTATACAGCATTTTTAAATAAAATTATCTTTCTTTACTCCTGCAGCAGCATACGGTCGCTGTCAATACTGAATTTCTCAATCAGTGTTTCTACCGTCATTTCTGACCTTTCCCTGCCGGAAATATCCATTACAATCTGTCCGCTTTTCATTAAGACCGTTCTGTTTCCGTAAGCAAGTGCGTCTTTCATATTGTGGGTTATCATCAATGTACACATTCCTCTTCCGGAAGCAAATCTGTCTGTTAAGGCAAGCACCGTCGCCGCTGCGGACGGATCGAGTGCTGCTGTATGCTCATCAAGCAGCAGCAGCTTCGGCTCCGCAATCACTGCCATAAACAAAGTCAGTGCCTGCCGCTGGCCACCTGAAAGAAGTTTTACCTTCTGTGTCATTTTATCCTCCAGGCCCATTTCCAAAAGCGACAGCTTTTCACGGAATATTGCTCTGTCTTTATTAGAAATTCCAGGCTGTAGACCGCGCCTTTTATTTTTATAGTATGCAATCGCCAAATTCTGCTCAATCGTCATATCAAACGCCGTGCCTTTCAGCGGATCCTGAAAAACTCTGCCGATTG
>CALXBT010000106.1 GCA_944386585.1 uncultured Clostridia bacterium
GCCGCCGCATTTAAAGCAGGACACATCAAGTTCCGCCGACGGCTCGGTAAATGGAAAATGGCTCGGTCTCAGTTTAGTACGCACTTCCGAACCAAACATCAGCTTGGCAAAGGTATCAAGCGTTCCTTTTAAATCAGCCATTGTAATCCCTTCATCTACAACAAGCCCTTCTACCTGATGAAACATCGGAGAATGCGTCGCATCCGGCGTATCTGAGCGGAAGCAGCGGCCCGGTACAACTACTTTGATTGGCAAATCCTGGCTCAGCATCGTCCTCACTTCTACCGGAGAAGTATGTGTCCTTAACAGCTTATCAGCAGAAAAATAAAAAGTATCTGTCATATCCCTTGACGGATGATTCTTCGGTGAATTGAGCGCATCGAAGTTAAACCATACAGTCTCCACCTCAGGTCCTTCTACAATACTATATCCCATTGCTTTAAATACATTGGTGATTTCCTGAATCGTCAGCGTAATCGGATGCTTTGCACCCAGCTCAAACTTTCTGCCCGGTTCCGTTACATCAATCCTCTCTGAGGCCAGCTTTAAATTCTGTGCCGCCTTTTTTGCGGCAGAGAGCTTTTTCTCAAGCAGATCTTCGATTTCTGCCCTGACACTGTTTGCTGCCTGCCCAAGCGTCTTTCTGTCTTCCGGAGAAAGTTTGCCCATACCTCTTAAGATCTCAGTCAGAGCACCCTTTTTCCCCAAAAGCTTTATTCTGATTTCCTCACAAGCCTCAACAGTCTCCGCCTCTTTGAGCTGAGCTTTTGCGTCTGCCAAAATTTTCTGTAATTCTGTCTGCATTGTTTTTCCCACCTTTATTTTTCTTTTCTCTCTTACTTTCCTTTATCATTTCCATACAACTGCACTGATTTCCCTGTATCGAAACTGCAGCAGTAAATTTTTTCATCGTTCCTGTGCGGCCATCTTTCTGCCGGCATCTGTCTTTCCAAATAAAACTATGGCCGACTGCTTTCATACATCAAAATCGCCGCTGCAATCGCTGCGTTCAACGATTCCACCTGCCCCTGCATAGGAATACTGACGCGAAGTTCCGTCAGCGCCATCAGCTCGCGGCTGATTCCGTTCCCCTCATTTCCGATCACAAGCGCAGTATTTTTCTTCATATCGATTTCATAATAAGGATATGAGCCGTCGGCACAGGTCGCAAGAAGTCTCTTGCCGTATTGTTTAACACGCCCGGCTGCAATAGAAGCGGTTTCCTCTTGCAGCACAGGCATTCTAAAGACAGAACCTGCGGCTGCCCGCACCGTCTTAGGCGAATATATATCACCTGTACCTTTCAGCGCAACCACGCCCCGATATCCTGCCGCTTCAGCGGTTCTGATTACAGTCCCGATATTGCCGTGATCCTGCAATCGGTCAAGAACGACAATATTGCCGTCTCCAACCCTCTCGTAAACCGCTTCTGGAGAAAGTGTCTTTTTACTGACGACTGCCAGAATTCCCTGACTTGTTTCAGTCTGCGCAAGGCCCGCGAAAAGCTGCCTACTCATAAATACCGTACATGCTGCCTGCTCAGCCAGTATAAGTGCCTTGCCCTCATAATCCTCTCTCACAATAAAATATTCTACTTCAGCACCGGATTTGACCGCTTCCTCAATCAAATTTTCCCCTTCAGCAATATATTTCCCCAGTCGGTCCCGATACTTTTTAGTTGTAAGTTCCTTACATAATTTGTATATTTTATTTTCTGTTGAATAAATTGTCTTCATTTCCATACACACAGAAAAGCCGGTTTCATCAACCGGCTCATTCTAAACGAGTTCTTTTACTTACTGCCTTTGAGGAACTCCGGAATCACAAAATCCGTCGTGTATTTCTTGTCAAATCTGTCAAGCGTTTCATTTTTCTCCTCAAGGTCGCCGCCTGCTTCCGTACCATCTGTATCAAGAGGTTCGCTGCTCTCTTCCTCTGAATTCAATTTATTGTTCATAAAGATATCATTCTTCGGCCTGTCCTCAAAACCTGTCGCGATAACCGTTACAACAATCTCATCATGCATTTCTTCTTTTACAGAAGTACCGAAAATAATCATAGCGTCCTTATGAGCCGCTTTTGCAATCTGATCTGACGCTTCGTTCACTTCAAGCATTCCAAGATCATAACCACCTGTTACATTGAGCAGTACTGCCTTTGCTCCCGCAATGGAAGTTTCAAGAAGCGGACTTTCAATCGCCGATTTTACCGCCTGCGTTACCCTGTCATCACCTACACCGCGTCCAACACCCATATGTGCGATGCCTCTGTCGCTCATAACCGTTTTCACATCGGCAAAATCAAGATTAATCATACCGGCTTCTGCAATTAAATCGGAAATGCCCTGCACGCCCTGCTTCAGTACCTCATCCGCCATATTAAAGGCTTCCAGAATCGTGGTGTTTTTTTCTGCTACTTCCAGCAGTTTATCATTCGGCACCACAACGAGCGAATCCACATATTTTTTCAGAAACTCGATCCCAAGCTCCGCATGTTTTTTTCTCTTTGGCCCTTCAAAACTAAAAGGTTTCGTTACCACGCCGACCGTAAGAATTCCCTGATCCTTTGCCGCTTTTGCAATAACGGGAGCTGCTCCTGTCCCAGTGCCGCCGCCCATGCCGGCCGTAATAAAGACCATATCCGCACCGCTGATGAATTTTGCTAAGTCCTCAAGGTTTTCCTCCGCTGCTTTCTGCCCGATTTCGGGATTTGCACCGGCTCCAAGTCCTTTTGTCAATTTTTCGCCGATTTGCAGCTTTGTTTCCGCTTTTGAACCAGTCAAAGCCTGCTTGTCCGTATTTATCGCCATAAAAGTAACGCCCTTTAATTCCGCCTCGATCATGCGGTTTACAGCATTACACCCGCCGCCGCCGACACCGATGACTTTAATCTGAGCCGCACTTGTATCATTCATTTCAAATTGCAACATCGAAAATTTTCCTCCCGTCAGTAATTAGAATCATTATACCATACTTGTAGTGGTATTGCCATATAAATTCAGACAAAAAAACACTATATTTTGTCTTTTTTTGATAAAATTTTTTCAATTACCAGTCTTCTGATTACCGCCAGGTTATTAAACAGCCTGCCACCGAAGACAAATATAGCCGCATAGTAGAGCGGAATCCCAAGCTTATCTCCTACAAAAGTAAGCAGTCCTGCCAGCACCGCATTGCAGGCAAAGCCTGTTATAAAAATAAGGCCGTTATATTTCTCCTCCATATGCGCGCGTGCCGCACCGATTAAAGAATCCATCGCTGCAAGAAGCGCCATTGTCACATAAAACGAATACTCTGTTGGGTAAGTAATGTTGAAAATAAATCCGACTGCAAGTCCTATGATAAGACCGATTAAAATTATGATAATCATTCTTTTTTCTCTTTTCCTCCTGATTCACCGGCGTAGAAAAGCTCTCTGTTACCGCTGTATGCTTCAATCTCCACTTCATCGAGAATTTCTATGGTAAAAATTACACCCCACTCTCGCAGGGAAGTTCCATATCCGTTCTGCGAAAGCAGGTTTGAAACCATCCGGCTGCCGTTTCCGATTGCTTTAATCGTAAACGGCCGCGCATAAGTTTGTCCATTGATACGAACCGTCCAGCCCGAGCAATTGATGGCCGTACTGTCGACAATGCGCTGCCCGTTCACAGAAATTGCCTCTGCACCAGACCGCTTCAGCTCATTGATAATCATCAGAATATCAATATCGTGCACAATCAAATTATTGATATTTTCACCTACATAAAGTTCCCTTTTTCCGTCGTCAACCGTAATCTCTACGCCAGGTCCCCTGACTTTGCATGCACCGGCTAAGATACTGTATTTCTCATACTCCTCTAAAATATTTTGAGTTATGATATCGGTTTCCGGATCCTTTTCATAACTCTCATACTGCTCAAGGAGCTGCACCGCTTCCTCAATCTGCCGATTGATATTTTTAACCGTTTCTTGTTCACTCTCAATCATTGTCTTGTAATCGCTGATTGCCTTGCGCGAAGTATAAATCATCTGCCCTCCGCTTGAACGCGCCTGAATCACAAGCATAATACCAATAAGAACGCTGATAAGAAAAGCTGCTACAATTCTTTTTTTCATCGCGCACCTTACTCCTCCTCAATCGGCTTTGCATAGCGGAAATTAATGACGCCGCTGTAGCGTGGAATGACGATATTTTCTTCGCTCTGAAGCTCTACGGTGAGATTATATGTCTTTTTCAGCGTTTCGATAATCCCGCCTCGTATTGTCAGAGCATTTTCCATTGTCGTAGGATTGCCGATTGCTTTGATATGGTATGGCGGCGCCGTTGCACTGCCGTTAATATTGATATTCTGGCCGGCCAGAGAAATTTCCGTCGTCTGTACAATGCGATGGTCATTGATCGAAATAGCTTCCGCTCCCGCTTCCTTCAATTTATTGACAAGGCTTAAAAGTTCTTCATAATGATAAGTAATCACACTGATGTCATCCTGATACTCATCTGTTATTACCGGATCCTTAATTGTAATAGTGATGCCCGGTCCTCGTACATCTACCGCACCAGTCAGAAGCCTGTATTTTTCCGTGTCAGAAAGCAGTCCTTCTATCACCGCATCTTCCGCCGCCATTTCGCGCTCGATTGCCGCCAGCCGCTCCTGCAGAATCGTCAGCTCCTCAAGCGCATCTTCTTTTTCTTCTCTTGTCTCGCTGAGCGCCACTTCATAGTCTTTCAGTTTACTGTACGGAACAAGTCCGCCTTGATCGCTCCCCGCTGTGCTGCTGATCTGTACAGCCAGCACTACGCCGACAATCACGGCAAGAAGCCCGGAGCCAATTATTCCTACGTATTTTTTCATCCCTTTTCTCTGTTTCCGCCCTTTCCTCTATTCTATTGCCGCATTGAACGCACAGGAGCCGTCGGAATTCACGGTAATTGTTCCGCGTTCTACACCCTGACTGTAAAGCTCATAAAGCACTTGTTTCAGTCCGCCGTTTTTCAGATTTTCAGCGACCGCCTCAGGAGTTCCGCTGCAAATGAGATTATCGTAAATATATGCCTTGATCATCACACCCGATAGATCAATTTTCTTAAAGTATACTTCACTTTCGGTCATCATTTCCAAAATTTCCAGCGTATCCGACAGCACATAATTTTCTTCGGCCACCAGCGCTTTTCCTTCTTCAATGCTCTTCAGCGTAAGACCGACAAGAAGTGTCAGCTTCGGCTCCGTTTCTGTCTGCCGCAATACCAATCCTGAAGAATCCAGAATAATATAAGAATCGCCGTACTCCACTGATGCCGTTTCTGTCCGTTCCGTTACACTGATGATAATTGTATCAGGCAGCTTCCGTGATACTTTTACATCTTTAATGTAAGTATCTGCAAGCAGCGCCTCTTTCAGCTTCCGCGTCCTGCATTCAAAAAAAATATTTTCTCCTGTCTTTAACCCCGATTTTTCGATAATCTGTTCTGCTGTATAATAGCTGTTGTTCTCTACCTCTACTTCCGATACATCAAAAAATTCCAGATTCAGGAGAAGATACAGCAGTACACATGAAAGCAGGAAGACAATGATCCTGAGCAGGTAATTCTTTTTTCTTCTTTTCTTCTTTTTTCTCACTGTCTTTTCTTCTGCCATTCTGTCTCCAGTCCTTTTCCGAAGGGTTCTCTATTTCTATGGGCATCCGTTCAATTCTTGCTCCGAGCAGGCATAGCCTTTCCTCAAAACGATCATAGCCTCTGTCAATATGTTCCACGCCGGCAACAGTGCTCTCTCCCTCTGCCGCAAGCGCGGAAAGCACCAGCGCTGCACCACCGCGCAGATCGCTTGCTGTAAGAGGCTTTCCTTTTAATACTTCCGTCCCGTTTATTATAGCACTTTTCCCGCAGATTTCAATCTGTGCACCCATTTTTCGTAATTCTTTTACAATGCCGAAACGATTCTCAAAAATCGTCTCCTCTATCTGCGATGTTCCATCCGCCAGTGCAAGAGCTGCTGTCATCTGTGACTGCATATCCGTTGGAAAGCCAGGATATGGCGCCGTCTTGATCAGCTCAACACTGTGCAGCCGTTCCGGCGCTGCAAGTTCAATCCCGTCTTCTGATACCGTAATCCGGCAGCCTGCCTGCTTGAGAACGAAAAGCAAACTTTCCATCTGCGCAGCATCTGCATCTGCCAAAAACAGATGGCCGCCGGTCATTGCCGCTGCCAGCAGAAAAGTTCCTCCCTCGATCCGGTCAGAAACTATCCGATGCCTGCTTCCATGAAGTGCTGTTACGCCTTCTATTTCAATTTTTTCACTGCCGGCACCGGAAATCTGCGCGCCGCATCTGTTTAAAAAACGCGCCAGATCTACAATCTCTGGTTCCCGCGCTGCTCCCATAAGTACCGTACGGCCGTGCGCGCAGGCGGCAGCACAAAGCGCATTCTCCGTCGCACCGACACTGGGGAACGGAAGCGAAATTTCTGCTCCCGTAAGACCTCCTTTTCCTACCGTACACACAATTCTTTCCTTTTCACAAAGGATTTCAGCACCAAGTGCCGAAAGCACTGATAAATGTAAGTCAATCGGCCTTGTTCCGATTTTGCATCCTCCAGGCCGATACAGCTCCGCATGTCCGCGCCGCGCAAGCAGCGGACCGGCTGTAAAAACAGAAGACCTCATGCTTTCCGAAAGCTCCCGTGAAATACCGTTATCCCCGATCTGCCTTGCGTCAACCAAAAGTCCGCCGTCCTCCTCGCGAATCCGTCCTCCGATGCTTCCGATTATGTACTTCATTTTTTCAACATCGGAAATCGCAGGACATCCTTCAATCAGACATTCGTCCTCTATCAAAAGCGATGCTGCCAAGATCGGCAGTGCCGCGTTTTTTGCGCCTGCAGCCTTTATGCTACCGCCAATCCGGCGGCCGCCCTTTATTTTATACTGCTCCAAGCCTACACCTCCGCAAACCATATTATGTTCTCATATTCATAATATGCCCTGCACAAGTTCCCTGCTACTGAAAAACCTCTTTTGCAATCTCTCTGTAAATCAGATCGGCTGCATCGCCCTGCGCAGCATTTTTGCTGCTATATTCCAGTGCGGCGAGTTTTTTTCTGTCTGCCATCAGCTCAAACACCTGTTTTTTAAGATATTCTTCTGTGAAATCCCCATCCTCAATCAAAATGGCTCCACCCGCATCTGAAACAGATTTTGCATTGTAATACTGATGATTGCCGGTTACATTCGGAGACGGTACTAAAATTGCCGCTCTGCCGATTGCTGTAATTTCCGATATAGTCAAAGCCCCCGCACGACTCACAACCAAATCGGAGGCCGCAAGATATTGCGGCATATTATCGATATATTCTATCACCCGCACGGTATCGCCGGTAACAAGGCTCTGCCTTTTGATTTCCTCACAGACAGAATAATAATAATATTTTCCTGTTGCAAAGACAACAAACATATTTTTCCTTTTTTGAAATTCTGCAAGAGAAGCAAGCATAACATCATTGATTTTACCGGCCCCCTGACTGCCGCCAAACGACATCAGTACAAAGCTGTCCTCCGGAATGCCAAGCGCATTCCTCGATGTTTCCCTGTCTGCACGAAAAAAGTTTTTCCGTACCGGATTCCCTGTAACCATCAGCTTGTCCTGCTGCTTAAAGTAAGACGCTCCGTCCGCGAAGGCAAGAAACACTTTTTTTACATACTTTTCAAGCATTCTGTTTGTAATACCGGGAAGTGCGTTTTGTTCATGAATATATGTCGGAATTCCCCTTTTCGCAGCTGCGCGCACCATCGGTCCGCAGACATATCCGCCTGTGCCGATCACTACATCGGGACGAAAACGGTTTAAAATCTCCTTTGCTTCTTTGTTTCCTTTTGCAAGATCGCGCATTGTCTTTACATTTTTCAGAAGTTTTTTTCTATAAAAACCGCTGACTGTGATAAATTCAATCGGATAACCATTTTGAGGAACAAGGTCCTTTTCCAGTCCCTTTCTCGTTCCCACAAAAAGGATTTCCGCATCAGGCTGTTCTTTTTTTATCTTATCAGCGATTGCAATGGCCGGATAAATATGTCCTCCAGTGCCTCCGCCTGTCATAATCACTTTCATAAATGCCTCCTAACGCGCCGAATGCCGCGAAATATTGAGAAGAATCCCGATAGAACCCATAAACAGCCACAGCGCATTACCTCCGTAAGAAATAAACGGAAGCGTTACACCGGTCGGCGGCATGCTTGATGTTACGACCGCAATATTCATCAGGACCTGCAGCGCAATCATAATCGTAATACCCGCCGCCATCAAACTGCCAAAGGCATCCTTTGCATTGACAGCAATATGAATTCCCCGCCAGATCAGTAGCAGATAACAAATCATCAGCCCGATAATTCCGACATATCCAAGCTCTTCTCCGATAATCGCCAGAATAAAGTCATTCTGCGGCTCTGGCAAATAGAGATTTTTTTGTACGCTACGTCCCAGTCCTACGCCAAACAGCCCGCCGGTTCCAAGTGCCATAAGGCTTTGCACTACCTGATATCCGTCCCCCAGTTTATCGGCAAACGGGTCAAGAAAGCTGGTGATGCGCTTCATCCACTCGCTTTCAGGCGCCATCAGCACAATTGCCGCAACTCCCAGCGCACCGGCACCGATTACACCTCCGATATACCACCAAGACAGCCCCGCTACAAACATCATTCCTACAATAATACCGCAGACAGTAAGCGCCGTTGAAAGATTCGGCTGTTTAATAATCAATCCTCCGTAAACGCCGCAGAGCGCTACAAGCGGCAGCACGCCGCGCGTGAAAGAACGAATTCTGTCAGGCTCCCGTGATAAAAACCACGCCACGAAAATAATCGCAAAAATCTTTGCAAATTCTCCCGGCATAAAAGTAAGATTTCCGACACCAATCCAGCGCGTTGCAAAATTTCGCGTTACACCAAGCGGTGTAAAAATCAGTACTAAAAGCAGGATACTGACTACCAGCACAGGCACTGCAATCTTCTCGTACACCTTATAATTGACCGTCGCCAGTACCAGCATAATAATAACTCCGCTGACCGCCCATACCAAATCGCGTTTAAGATAATGATAAGGGTCTCCGTACTCATTGATAGAGTAATAATAGCTGGCGCTGAATACCATAATCACCCCGAAGATGACAAGCGCAAGGCTCAAAAGCACAAGCATAAAATCGCCTGATTTTAGATTTGCATTTTTCAAAACTCTTTCTTTTCGCTTCGCCATTCTCTCCCTCTGCCCATCACTTTTCTTGTTTTCTGCGGAATCTTTTCCTGCCGCAGGCTTTCTATCCTTTCATACACTATATCCCGAGCCGATGCACGCAATTTTTAAAATGCTCGCCGCGCTGTTCAAAGCAGGTATACATATCCCAGCTTGCACAGGCTGGTGAAAGAAGTACCGTATCGCCCTTTTCCGCCAGTTCATACGCCTTGCTGACACATTCATCCATATTCTTGCACAAAATACTTTTTGTAAATCCCAACGCTTCCGCCTGCTCTTTGAGCTTCAGCGCGGTCTTGCCAAGCAGCAGCATATATTTTACCTTGCCGTCAAACGCTTCAATCAGCTCCTTAAAATCCGCACCTTTATCATAACCGCCGGCGATAAGAAGAATATTTCCTTCTACCGCCTGCACAGCTTTGATTGAAGAATCAGGATTTGTTCCTTTAGAATCATTCACAAAACGAATTCCGTCCACAGTTCCCACATACTCAATCCGATGCTCCACTCCGGTAAACGCGCGCACCGCCTTCCCAATCGTCTCCGCATCAATTCCGGAAAAATAAGCAATCGCAGCTGCTGCCAGCACATTTTCCACATTGTGCGCGCCTGGTATCTGAAGTTCCGAAATGCCGCAGATATCAGACAGTTTTCCGCTCTTATCGCGGATTACTATGCGGCCGTCCTTTACAAAAGCTCCGAACTCCAGCTCTGAAAGACGCGAAAACGGTACGACCGTCGCTTTTGTATACTCTTTCAGACGATAGGTAAGATCATCATCATAATTCAGTACTGCATACTGATTTTCCGATTGATTTTCCATGGTCTTTGCTTTTGCAAGGCGGTACTGATCCATTGTTTTATGGCGGTTTAAATGATCCGGTGTGAGATTTAAAACTGCCGAGACCTCTGGCCGAAACTCCTTTGTCGTTTCTAACTGAAAACTGCTTGTTTCTGTAATCAGCCACGCATCTTTTTCTGCGGATATAGCCATCGAAATCACTGCCACGCCGATATTACCGACTACATAGGTCTTTTTCTTTGCTGCTTTAAAAATTTCTCCGGTCAGCGTCGTTGTTGTCGTTTTTCCGTTCGTACCGGTAATTGCCACATATTTTCCGTTTCCGAGCCGATAAGCAAGCTCCAGCTCACCAACGATTTCCGCACCTTTTTCCTTTCCCTCGAGAAGAAACGGCAGTGTTGGCGGTACACCGGGACTCAAAATCAACAGATCGAAAATGCTCATATCCTCTGGTTCACATCCAAAATAGCAGGT
Source organism: uncultured Clostridia bacterium (assembly GCA_944386585.1). Classification (GTDB taxonomy): domain Bacteria; phylum Bacillota; class Clostridia; order Peptostreptococcales; family Anaerovoracaceae; genus QAKD01. Next base: position 10,499 of record CALXBT010000106.1, read on the forward strand.
AACATTCTTTCCTCTCAAAAAATTTATCAGCTGAACATCCATTTCACTTTCATGCTTGCTGTCCTGAACGGATACATCAGCGCCAAGTGCAATCATTGCCTGTGCCGCAGCAATTCCGGATTTTCCCATTCCTACCACCAATACGCGTTTATTCTCCATCTGATTCATCATCAATTTCCTCATTTTTCTTTCCTTTGAAATTTTCCTGTTTGCCGCTTTTCGGCAAATTCAGAATCAGTAAATACTCCCCGCTTTTACAGCGCCGCCAATGCCGCTACACAGCAGGCAAGCGACGCCGTCCAGAAAACGGCTACAACTTTTTTTTCACTCAATCCCGAAAGCTCAAAATGGTGGTGCAGCGGCGCCATTTTAAACACTCTTTTTCCTGTCAATTTAAAGGAAACAACCTGAATAATGACAGATAAAGCTTCTGCAACATAAACGAAACCTGCAATCGGTAAAAGCAGTGTCATGTTCATTGTAATCGCCGCGATTGCAAGCCCTCCGCCAAGTGCCATTGACCCGGTATCTCCCATGAAAATCTTAGCCGGATTTTTATTGAATACCAAAAAACCAAGACAACTGCCGCAAAGCGCTGCACAAAACAGCATTGGCAGCTCAAACAAGAAAGTGGCCGCTGCTACCGCAAAAAACAGCGAAACGACTGCTGTAACTCCAGAAGCAAGACCGTCAAGCCCGTCTGTCAGATTAACGCTGTTGGACATTGCGACAATCACAAAGGCAATAAACGGAACATACCATGCGCCGAAATCAAGATATTCGCCTATAAACGGAATATAAACAACGGTTCCGCTTATTGTATAATTGGCCATATACCACGCAATTCCTACGCTGATTGCAATTTGCAGCACCAGCTTCTGCCATGCTCTCAGGCCGAGATTCTGATGCCGCGCAATTTTAGCGTAATCATCCAGAAATCCCAGTGCGCCAAACAGCAGAAAGCCTGTTACAATAACGGCAAACTCGCCGCTGAAGCTTTTCTGCATCCATACTGTAAAGCAGAAGATGAAAAGCGTGCCTGCGATGATCGCAATGCCTCCCATGCTCGGCGTTCCCGCTTTCTTCATGTGAGACTGCGGTCCATCTTCCCTGATATTCTGTCCGGCATGCTTTTTCTGTAATACCGGAATCAGCAGGCTCGTGAAGGTCATTCCTACAAGAAAGGCCATCACGATTACAAATCCAATCTGAACGTAACCCATGTTCCTTACCTTTTATCCTTTATTTATTCTAAAATCTTTTTCACAATCGTCTCCATTGCCATTCCCCTTGACCCCTTTATTAAAACAACATCTCCCGAGCATATCAACATTTTTACTGATTTGATAAAATCATCTTTTTTTTCAAAGTGCAGCACTGCATCCTCTGGCATGCTCTCCCGTGCACCTTCACAGACAAACCGTGAAAGACTGCCAATACCGATAAGCAGATCTACACCGTTTTTTCCCGCATACCGGCCTACCTCTTTGTGGTATCTATCGCTGTTTTCTCCGAGCTCAAACATATCCCCAAGTACGGCAACTTTCCGTACGCCCTTTGTATTTTTCAGAACATCGAGCGCCGCCAGCATCGCCGGCGGACTTGCGTTATATGTATCGTCGATTACTTTAATCCCATGCGCACCTCTTAAGTTCATGCGTTTCTCTGCCGGCTGAAAATTCAGAAGCCCGCTGCGCGCTTCTTTCGGCGAAACACCAGCAAAAGATGCAGCCGTAACTGCTAACGCCGCATTTATCACATTATATTCTCCCGGTACGGGCAGCTCAAAATGTGTCAGATCACCGCCAATTTCCAGCGCAAAGGCCATGCCGTCTTCTCCTTTGTTTTCCACATTGGAAATAATGCAGTCGTTCTTCCCGTTCCGTCCCACGCTGATTAGATGGTATTCGCCTTTTGCACGCTCCCGCGTCAGGACATCGCTGCTTCCGTCGATAATAAGAACATTGTCAGGACCGAAGAAATCCTTGATTTCAAGTTTTGCCTGTAAAATGCCCTCACGACTTCCAAGCCGCTCTATATGTGCAACTCCTACATTCGTAATCACTGCAATATCCGGTTTTACAATTTCCGCCATTGCATGAATTTCCCCTAAGGTATCCATCCCCATTTCAAAAACAGCAGCTTCGTGCTCCTCCTCAAGGCTGAGTACCGTAAGCGGCAATCCAATCAGATTATTGCGATTGACCGGTGTTTTATGCGTCTTATATTTCTGACTCAGTACTGCATGAATCATATCTTTCGTCGTCGTTTTTCCATTGCTGCCGGTAACAGCAATTTTTTTAATTTGAAAACCAGAAAGATAGTATGCGGCAAGATCGCATAGCGCCTGCTCCGCATCCTCTACCAAAATTGCAGCCCGCTCTGTCAGGCCAGATACCGCCTGCTCCGCCTTTTTCCTGTCAGTTACAATCGCACAGACCGCTCCTTTTTCAAAAGCAGCTCTGATATAATCGTTGCCGTCTCTGTGCTCGCCGGTCAGCGCAAAAAAGCAGTCCCCCTGTTTCATGACGCGTGAATCCATTTCTGCTCCCGTCACGGAAAGCTCTCCGCTGCCATAAAGCAGCACGCCGCAGACAGCCTTTTGTATTTGTGCAACAGTCATTCTTTTCATAATAGTTCTCTCAATATCTCCCGATCGTCAAAATGCTTTTTGCAGTTTCCGACAATCTGATATGTCTCATGTCCTTTCCCCGCTACAACTACGATATCTCCCGGACGCGCCAGCATGACGGCACGCATAATCGCGCTTCTTCTGTCCGCCGTAACTGAATAGCTTGCAGCTGTATCATAGAGCCCTTCTTCAATCTCTCCGATGATATCAAGCGGATCCTCGCTGCGCGGATTATCACTGGTAATAATCGTATAATCCGACATCAGCCCTGCAATATGTCCCATCAGAGGCCGTTTTGTCTTATCTCTGTCACCGCCGCAGCCGAATACTGTAATGATTCTTCCTCTCTTGGCAGCTGCGTCGTTTTCCTTGATTTCCCGTACCGTTCGCAGTAAATTGACAAGGGCGTCCGGCGTATGTGCATAATCGCAAATCGCGACAATGTCTTTTTTTGGATTGGTTATAATTTCAAATCTGCCCGGTGCACCTGCAAACTCCGCCAGTGCATCTTCTGCGGCATCAATCATGTCAAAGCCGCCGCAGGAAAAGGCAAGTGCTAAAGCTGCCATGGCATCATAGATATGATGCCGGCCCGGACGCGGCAGAGAAAATTTTCTTGCTTGCGCACATTCGGAAAAGACCGTTTCAGAAAAAGCAAGCATAAATTCGCTGCCGGAAAAGCCTTCTTTCAATATAGTTCCTTTTAAATCCGCCGTTTCATCTCCTAGAGAAATCGTTATCTGGCGAAGCTGCGGATGCTCTTTCAAAAGCTCTTCCGAAAGTCTTCTTCCGTAGCTGTCGTCAATGTTAATTATGGCCGAAGTAAGGCTTTTAAAATCAAATAATTTCTTTTTTGCCAGATAATATTCTTCCATGCTTTTATAATAATCAAGATGATCCTGTGTCAGATTCATAAAAGCAGCGTATTGAATCGGAACCTCAGATACGCGCCCCTGCACCAGTGCATGAGAGGAAACTTCCATCACGACTGCATCAATTCCCTGCGCCTGCGCTTCTTGCAGGTAATTAGCAAGCACTTCCCGGCCAGGTGTTGTATTTATCGCTTCGTAGACCTTATTTCCTATCCTATGCGTTACTGTTCCGATGAGCGCACATTCTCTTGCCGCTGTGCGAAGAATTTCCGCCAGCATATATGCAGTCGTCGTTTTACCGTTTGTTCCCGTAATCCCAAAAATATCAGTCACAAAATTCACTCCCTGTAGATATAAACTGTACCCCCTGTTTCCAGCTTTTCTCCAGCCTTTGGATATTGATCAATGACTGTAAAATCGCTTTCATTATCAGCTTCTGTAACAGCCGGCGAAACTACATAATTGAGTGATGCACCACCGAGCTTTCCGATCGCAACGCTGAACGATACATTTGTAACATCCGGCACTACGCTCATCTTGCTGTTTATTTGTTCAAGCTCTTCCTGTGTATACTGAGGCTGCACCTGTAAATAGCGCAGCGTATCCTCTAAGATCATTTTAGCACCCGGTCCCGCCGTCTGACTTCCAAACTTTACACCCTTTGGATTATCAACTACTACTAAGATTGCTACCTGCGGATCGTCCATCGGCGCCATACCGACAAAAGAAGAATAGGTCTCTTCACTGTATCCTCCGGTCGCCGAAGGTTTATTAGCTGTACCGGTTTTGCCGCCAATCCGGTATCCCGGAATCTTTGCTGTACCGCCTCCGCCTTCTGACACAACCGATTCCATAATCAGACACATTTCAGAGGCCGTTTTTTCTGAAATTACCTGCCGTATCTCTGTTGTCTCAAATTCCTGTATAATATTGCCGTCAGAATCCGTCAGCGCCTTTACAAGACGCGGCTGCATCAGTTTTCCGTCGTTGCCCAGCGAGCAGATTGCTGTAAGCTGCTGCACCATACTGACAGCAATACCCTGCCCGTATGACATCGTCGCAAGGCCCACAGGTCCCGCTGTATTGATATCCTGAAGGATCGGATACGCCTCGCCAGGATAGTCAATTCCTGTTCGTTCTGTCATCCCGAACAGCTCGAGATATTTATAAAATTTTTCAATTCCTACGCGCTGCGCAAGCTGAATAAAAACTGGATTGCACGAGTTTCCTACAGCCTTTACAAGATTCTGGCTGCCGTGCGGATTATAGTACCGCCAGCATTTCAAAATCGTGCCGCTGACATTATAAGTGCCCGTACAGTGAAACGAGTCATCAAGATAAGTCAAACCCTCCTCCAGCGCCATCGCTGTCGTCAGAAGCTTCGAAGTAGAACCCGGCTCATAAACATCACTGACAATCGGATTTCTCCACATTTGGTTCCAATAAATCAATTTTTCTTCATTCGAAAGAGTTTCTACATAAGCAGCCTCTGTTTCATCAAGCGGAACGCGCGGATTATTTGGGTCATATCCCGGCGTAATCGCCATTGCCAAAATGTCCCCCGTCTTCGGATCCATAATGAGACACATCACGCGGTCGGCATCCGTCTTTTCCCGCACCGTGTCGATAGATTTTTCCGCATAATGCTGAATAATCTCATCAATCGTCAGCATGACATTAAGGCCGTCCTCTGCCTGATAATATTTCTCTACACCATAAGAAAGGCCAAATCCATTTCTGTCTGTATTCTTAATCCATCTTCCAGCAATTCCCGAAAGATACTGATTATATCTCAGTTCTATTCCTGCAAGGCCGTTGTTGTCATCCGTTACGCTGCCAAGAAGATGCGAAGCAAAATCACCAAGCGGATAATGCCGCTTTACATCTTCTGCCAGCTCAATACCCGCAAGCCCTTTTTTGCGAATGGCATCGGCGGTTTCCTTATCAAGATATTTTGCAACCTTTACAAGCGACTGCTCTTTTGTTACAAGCGTCCGTACCTCTTCCGGATCCATTTCCAGAATCTCAGAAAGTATCTCCACACATTTCGTAACACTAGCCTCCTTCTGCTCGTCGGTCTTACCTGCTCTTACCTGTGCCGGTCTTGCCCATACTGAGTAACAGACTGCGCTCGATGCCAGTTCCTCACCGTTTCTATCCAGAATACTGCCGCGCTTTGCCGCAATCGGCATATCCTTTGTCTGCTGTTCTACTGCCAGTTTGGAATATTCCGCTCCCCGCACAATTTGAATCCACCCAACTTTGCCGCAGAGCATCGTCATTACAATGCAGACAATCGTAAATCCGATAACCATTCTCTTTTTCACTTTATTCGGTGCTCTTCCCATATGAAAACTAAAAGCCGGAGTTCTTCATTATTTAAGATAATTCAGTTATCCGGCTGCTCCCTTCTATATGCAGTTATTCGTTCTAAAACAATATATTTTGCAGTTTCTAATTATATGCCTGATCCTTCAGCAGCATCGCAAAGTCACTTGTCACCGGCTTTTCTTCTCCCAGATAAACAACTTGATTGGCATATGGGTATACCATTCCCAATTCATTCATTGCTTTTTCTTCAATGGCCGTAATATTCGTTTCCCGCTTCAGCGTTACATTCAGATTTTGAATTTCTCCTTCGAGCTCTGTATTCTCGCTGAGGATCGTATTGATATCATACTGCAGCTGCGCTGCATAAGCCGTTGTAATGATGATGCCAACACAAAGTATTCCTAAAAAAATTGTAAGCACTAAAAGTCGAAATTTGTCCTGTGCGGAAATGAGCGCTTTTGCTTTCTCTCTCTTTATTCTTACCTGCTGCGGTTTCATATCGACGCCGTACCGCTTGTACGATTCCTGATATTCATACCACTTTTCTGCTGACATCATAATCTTTTACCTCTTGTTATTTTTTTCTTCTTGTATTTTCTCCGCTACCCTTAGCTTTGCGCTTCGCGCACGCGGATTTCTCTCAATTTCTTCGATAGACGGTACAATCGGTTTTCCCGTCACCTTTTTTATATCGGCTTTTTTACCGCAGACACAGACCGGAAAATTCTTTGGACAAGTGCACGGATCAGCCCGCCTTGCAAAAATTTCTTTTACAATACGGTCTTCCAGCGAATGAAATGTAATAACCGCAAATCTGCCGCCCGGAATCAGTACATCACAGAACTCCTCTGTCGCCTTTTCAAGTTGCGAAAGCTCGTCATTCACTTCAATGCGGATTGCCTGAAATGTCCGCTTGGCTGGATGCGGCCCATCCCGCCTTGCAGAAGCCGGAATGGCGCTCTTTATCACTTCCACCAGCGCTTCTGTATCTGCAATCGGCTTGTCCAATCTGGCCCGTACAATAAAAGAAGCAATACGGGAAGCCCATCGTTCCTCACCGTATTTTCGAATCAGCTCTGCAAGCTGCTTCTCCGAATATCCGTTTACAACCTCATAAGCGCTAAAGCTGTCGTCTCTGCTCATCCTCATATCAAGAGGCGCCTTCTGCATGTAGGAGAAACCTCTTTCCGTATTGTCAAGCTGAAAAGAAGATACGCCTAAATCCAATGTTGCTCCGTCGATTCCGTCAATTTTTTGCTCTGCCAGAATTCTTTTGATTTCTGAATAATTGCTCTGTACAAACAGTTTACGGCACTGATACGGCAAAAGTCGTTTTTCTGCAGCGGCAAGCGCATCTCCATCACGGTCAATTCCGATGAGAAGCCCATTTTCTGAAAGCGCTGCGCAAATCGCAGCAGAGTGTCCGCCGCCGCCGAGCGTACCGTCTACATAGACGCCGTCCGGTTTTATCGCCAAATTCTCAATACATTCCTTTAGAAGCACGGAGGTATGCTGAAATTCCATTTACTTCACCCGCTTTTTATATACCATATTCTGCCATTTTCTGTGCGAAATCAGCCGGCGCTAGCTGCGGGCCTTCTTTTGCATCGTCCCACACCTCTCTGCTCCATACTTCGATCTTATCCAAAATTCCAACTGTCACAAGATCTCTGTCAATACCGGCATATTCTCTCAATTCCTGCGGTATCGTAACGCGTCCCTGCCTGTCCATCTCACATTCGACTGCATTGGCATAAAAATGTCTGACAAATGCCCGTGCATTTGCGTCGGAAGACGGAAGTGCTGCCAGTTTCTTCATGAAGCGTTCCCATTCGTTCATCGGATAAACATAAAGACATTGATCGATTCCCTTTGTCAGGACACACTTATACCCAAGCTCGTCCCTGTACTTGGAAGGTACGATCATTCTGTTCTTTGCATCTATTGAGTTAAAGTATTTACTCATGAACATGAAGATACTGCCCCAATCTATTATTACTGTAATTCCACTATAAACCACTTTACTCCACTTTTCAAGAATTTTGCTCATTTTTTTGGGACATCAACTCATTTTTTTGCCGTACTTTTCCAAGCATTTCCAACGAAAAACTCCCGCCCACAACATCTTGTGTGAGAACGGGAGTTCGTTTCAAAATATGCTAATTTACCAGCTGCATCCATTACATCCGGTCCACTGGAATCCGCTTGGAAGAGTGGAAGTGCCGGATCCGGAAGTTCTGCTTCCGCTGCCGCAGTTATTGCATCCGCAGTCGCAGTCATCATCAAAATTGCATACTGGCTGTCTTTCACAGATATCGGCATTATTCGCCGGTGTCGGTGCGGTACCACATTTGCAGGCAGGTGCCGGCGGCCAAGTACAGTCGTCATCATTATCAAGTTCATAAGCTGCCTCTGTTCCGTCGCATGGAAGCATTCCTTCACAAGCGTCAAGACAGAAAAGCGTTCTCCTTACTACTTCGGCATTGACCTGCGGCTGTACTGCCAAAGAAGCCGTCAGCTCCAGTGTACAAGTTCCACCTGTGCAGGTCGCCGTAATCGATGGATTCAGCACATGCACCATTCCGCTGAAGCTGAAATTTATCGTCGGACTGACACCATTTACGGTGCAAGGAAGCGCCAGCTTTGGAATTGCAAGCGTCGATGCGCCTGTTACAGCAAGCGGCGTTGTCGGTGTTGTAAACTTTGCCTGGAAACAGCAGGTCCTTCCGTCAGTATTTACTGTTCCCTCCAGTACGATTGTTGCTACTAACTGCCATGGCCCCGGCGCACTAATTAAGAAAAAGTGCTTCGACGGAAGCCCCAAATCCTTGCATCTTTCTCTACTCGTTGTTCCTACCAAATTTTCTGTCGTTGCGGTATATCTGTTTCCTGTCTGTGTCAGTGAATCTACTGCCGTACCATCTACGGTAACATTTCCTGCCGCCAGCACACCTGTATTCAGATTTAAGCTTTGTACCAGCACATAACTTCTCGTAATCGTAAATGTTGCGTCCGATGTAAGTGTGCAGCCGTTTGCAGTACTACAGTTGCAGCAAATGATATTTGCTCTCTGCGAGCCGCAGTTACAGCCGCTGCCGCAGCCACTGTTTCCGCAGCCGCAGCCCTCGCTGCATCCGCACCCATCGTTGCAGCCGCAGTTACTGCGGATGCTTTCGAGAGTGAGTTCTGTCGTCCATGTCTCATCCGTCGTTACGGAAGCAAGAATCGGGCAGGCAGTCGCCTGATTGTAGGAATAAACCTTATCCATATATACTAAATTTGCTTCACGAGCACTGAACAGAAGGTCTTCTGTGTTTACATTCGGCCCGCATACACTGCAAAGACTCGGTCCGCAATTTTGTACACATGATACTTTTGCCATATTTATCAACCTCACTTTTTATTGAAATAGCAAAACCATATTTCGCTATGTATTGAATGATAGAAGATGTTATATCTCTCCTTGCCATAATATATGCGGCAGACAGCACCGTGGTGCGGGACCCTTATTCTTACATTTTGGTTACATTTGCTTATTTTTGGTCTGACCGGAACAAATGTGTGATATGATCGTCTAAAGGATATCACATAAAGGAGGGAACGGAACCATGAAGAACTTGAAAGACAGCAGAATTTTAAAAACTACCATGTCGCTCATTTTACTCTGCATCCTGCTTTTGTCGCTCTGTACATCCTGCACCTCAAATCAAAGCGGCGGTACAATTGACGAGCCTGACATCACGACAGACTACCTGCGGGGAGAATATACAGAGCAGCTTCTGCGCGACGGCGCTGAACATATATTCGGGACAATCGATATCAAACAAGAGGGGGATGAAACTTCCTCCCCTGAAATCACCGTTTTCGCCAAAGAATATGTAGAAGACTCATCTTATCCAGAAGGCTTCTATATTGCCGATAAAAATAAAACCTATATCACTTATATGCCAGATGCGGCAAGAACGACCTATCTTTTTGAGGGCGCTTCTGCGGAAGAAATTTTAACGCCGGACGAATTTGTTTCAGCTGTCAGCACAGATTATGCCGCGCATGAGGATGATCTTTCCGATTTCCGTGAAAGCAAGCTTTACGATATTTACCTGATGGAAGACCAGATTCTTCTGATCCTCGCATTTTAAGCATGATCCAATGTCAAGGAGGAATTCATAAGATGAAAGAACTAAATCAATATTTCGACCATACCTGTCTAAAGGCTGACGCAAGTACAGCGGAAATCAAAAAGCTCTGCGCAGAAGCAAAAGAATACGGCTTTTATTCTGTATGCGTAAACGGCTGCTATGTACCGCTTGCCGCTAAAGAGCTTGCCGGAAGCGCTGTGAAAGTTGCCGCTGTTGTCGGCTTCCCTTTGGGCGCAATGTCCTCTGAAGCAAAAGCCTTTGAAACAAACGACTGCTGCGCAAACGGTGCAGCGGAAATCGATATGGTTATCAATGTCGGCGCTCTGAAAGAGGAACGCTACGAGGATGTCCTTGACGATATCTGCAGCGTAGTTGCCAGCGCTGATGAATACAATGCCATTGTCAAAGTAATTCTTGAAACATGTCTTTTGACCGACGAAGAAATTGTAAAGGCCTGCGAGCTTGCGGTCTCGGCCGGTGCTGAATTTGTCAAAACTTCAACCGGTTTCAGTACCGGCGGCGCAGAAACGCGCCATGTAGCGCTTATGCGCAAAACTGTCGGAAATCTGGCACAGGTCAAAGCTTCCGGCGGCATCCGTGATTACCAAACCTGCCTCGAAATGATTGAGGCCGGTGCTGACCGCATCGGCGCTTCCGCGTCTGTTCAGATTATGAGCGAATACCGCAGCAGCCAATACCAAAGTGAGCGGTAAAAGAACGATTTTTAAAGAATTTAACAGAAATCAGATATGACTTTTTGATTATCTCTTTAGAAGTTCTTATATGCCGGTATAGCCTGTATTTATAGGCTTTCCCGGCATTTTTCATTATGGAAGAAGTTCTTATTTCTCCTTATATCCCCTTATGTTTTTGCGGCCAAAATTGGTAAATTAAATGGTAAAATCGCTATTTACTATTATGCAATCAGGCGTTCCATTTCAGCGATAGCATTGTCCGGTGTAGCATGAGCATAATAGTTCAGCGTCATGTTGATATTGGAATGTCCCATGATATACTGTAATGCTTTCGGGTTCATTCCGGCGTTTGCTAAGTTAGTGCAGAATGTATGGCGTAAGGTGTGCGGTGTCATTACTTTCGGTAAGGGTTCCGCATGGCACTTGTTATACTTCTTTACAAGCCTGCGGAACATACTCTGATAATCAGCCGCCACTTTCGGTAGACCTTTCTGGTTAAGGAACAGGAACCGGGAATACCCGCCGACAATAATCGGCGCTGCCTGTCTGCGTTTTTTCAGCACCCGCTCAAACGCTTCACATACCATTGTACACATGGGGACTTGCCGGACACCGCTTTTTGTCTTTGGCGTGTCAACGTAGTAGCTGCCAGAGATTTTCAAAAGCTGGTGGTCTACATTGACTAATCTTGTGTCAAAGTGAATATCGGTATCAGTCAGCCCGCAAAACTCTGAAATGCGAAGCCCTGTCTTTAACAAAATGATTATCTCGTCATAATACTTCTGGTAGACTTTATCATTCTGTACAAAGGACAGGAAAGACGCTTCCTGCGTGGGGGATAAAGGTACCTTTGGCTCCGTATCATCTTCAAGGACTGTGCTTAACTGGAAGTCAAACGGGTTTTTGCGGATACAATCGTCCTGTATGGCTGTGTAAAAGGCAGCTTTCAGCGAACGCTTGTGATTATTGATAGTCTTGTAAGCATACCCGTTTTCCTTCATGCGTAAAGCCCATTCTTTCGCGTCAGACAGCTTTACTTTCTCAATCGGGCAGGCTCCCAATTCATCTTCCTTCAAAATCCGCATGAGCTGTCCCCGCCCCTGCTTTGTACCTTCCTTGACATTTGCCCTGTGCCGTATCTGTTTTGCGTAAAGTTGGCAGACGGTCATTTTTTTACCTATGGTATCAATGCCGTCAAAAATGTCTTTCTGGATTTCTTCTTCCTTTTCCCGGAGTGAAATATCTTTCCGCTTTCCTGCCGGGATTTTATCGGTAGGTACTAACTTCCAAGAATAAACCGATTGTGGATTTCCAAAGGTGTCTATATAGTTGTAAACATATCTTCCGTCTTTTCTCTGGCTCTCTCCTGTCCGTAATACACGGTTCTTATTATCGCGTCTTTTTTCCGACGTTGCTTTTCTTGCCATCCGCGTCATGCTCCTTTCCATGACGGAGAAAGCCTTGATATGTTAATACTATTGTACCACATTCAAGGCTTAATTTCATCATATAGTGTCAAGGGTATCAATAATTTTTTCAAACTGCTTCCGCTTGATTTGAATACGGTTGCCGTTCATAATTACCCACCCGGCGGCGGGATTTTCCTCGGCTAATTTGCGCAGCTTGTTTTCCCCTATGCGGAAATATTTAGACGCTTCTTCAATGGTGAGAGTGTATTTTTCCCAGATAGGCACATCAGTAATATTCAAAACTGTAACCCCCTTTCAATGGTTGAAACAATTATAATAATCATTAAAAAAGGGGCTTTAATCGGACGGCTGTTAGCATAGCTCCACGGGACTTTCACCCCTCCGGCGGTCTGCCGAAGCTCTACCCGTTGCCTGCGACGCTTTGAACGCTCGGACTACGGC
>CALXBT010000107.1 GCA_944386585.1 uncultured Clostridia bacterium
GGCTGCATTGGATTGCAGCGCTTACGGAAATTGAGGGGCTTTTGCAAAAGCATCCGTATGACCTTTCGGGCGGGGAACAGCAGCGGGCGGCGCTTGCTAAGGTTTTGCTTTCTTCTCCGGAGATTCTTTTATTGGATGAGCCGACAAAAGGAATTGATGCTGATTTTCAGGCAAAAATGGCGGAAATTTTGAAAAAATTATGTGCACAAGGCACAGCTGTTGTCGCGGTATCTCACGATTTGGAATTTTGCGCAGAATATGCTGACCGCTGTGCGATGCTGTTTGACGGCAGTATCTCAGCGGTGCAAACCGTGCGTAGATTTTTTGCGGGAAACAGTTTTTATACAACGGCTGCGAGCCGTATGTCCCGGCATCTTTTTCAAAATGCGGTAACGGCGGGAGATGTTGCAGAGCTTGTGCGAAGAAACCTCATAGGCCCTGAAAGAGAAAATCCAGACGGACACTTGGAAAAGCAGGAGATACAGGAACTGAAAAGCCAGGAGAATTCCCTTCGGGAGGATCAAGCGGATCAGGCGGGTGAAAGGGAACAGCACATAGAAAAGAGTAAAAGAAAACGCTCCCGCACTGCGGATGTTCTTTTTTCGGTTATAGCGCCTGCGGCTGCACTGGTATTAGCATTTGCCGGTATTTTTCTGCTGAACGGACACAGTTATTATGCGATAAGTTTTTTTATTGCGGTCTTTGCGATGATTCCGTTTTTTATTTCTTTTGAACGCAGCCGGCCGCAGGCACGGGAGATAATTCTTCTTGCCGTGCTGACCGCTTTGGCTGTCGCTGGACGAGCGGCGTTTTTCATGGTGCCCGGTTTTAAACCGACCGCTGCGATTGTGATGATTGCGGGGCTTAGTTTTGGTCCGCAGGCGGGATTTTTAACGGGGGCAATGAGTGGTTTTGTTTCTAATTTTTTGTTTGGACAAGGACCTTGGACAACATGGCAAATGTGTGCTTTTGGACTTCTGGGATTTTTTGCAGGACTCTCTGCACCGTTGTTTCAGAAAACAGCATTTGCTGTCTTTGGTGCGTTTTTGACATTTTTTGTATATGGCGGCGTTGTAGATTTATGGACGATTTTTGGTTTTTACAAAGAGCCGTCTTTGGCAGCAGCGCTTACTGTTTACAGCGCGGCGCTGCCGTTTAATTTAGTGCATGCGGTTTCAACGGCAATTTTCCTGTATTTTCTGGCTGTTCCGATGACAGAAAAACTGCAGAGGGTGCAAAATAAGTACGGACTGCACTTTGCGCATCGAAAGCGTCTGTGATACAATGAAAAAACACAGTATTTGGGAGCGTGTATTTGCAAAAAATAAAAAAGAAAAGGAAAATTTTTTATATGTTGGCAACGACAATTTTAACCGCCGGTGACCCGGTCTGGCCTGCAAAGCCGCTTACAATTTGGACAGCAACGGATTTACACTATCTTTCTCCGCAATTGACAGATTACGGGGCGCTTTTCACTGATGTAATAATGGCGGGCGATGCGAAGATTACAGAATATTCACCGCAAATTTTAGATGCTTTCTGTAGTGCGGTAATCAGCAGAAAACCGGATGCGCTGATATTGACAGGAGATATTACTTTTAACGGAGAGCTTTTGAGCCTTCAGGAAGCATCAGAGAAGCTGGCGGCAGTAAAAAAGGCCGGAATACCGGTCCTGGTGCTGCCGGGCAATCACGATATTAACTATTACAAAGCTTACCGCTATAGCGGGGATCAGGCATATAACACAAAAAACATTTCGCAGGAGCAGTTTCGTGAAATTTGCTGGGAATTCGGTCCGTCGAAAGCTGTTATGGTCGACAAAAATTCTTTCAGTTATGTCTATGCGCTAGCGGAGGACTTTTGGATTCTGACTCTTGATGCGAATACAGAGGCCGCGTCTGGCAGAATCAGAAGCGAAACGCTTCTGTGGGCGGAGGAGCAGCTGAGGACAGCGCAGAAAAGGGGGATCGTCGTTTTAGCGGCGACGCATCAAAATGTTCTGCCGCAAAGTAAGATGATGTCTTTCGGCTATGTGATTTCCAATCATAAGGAAGTTTCTGCACTTTTCCGAAACTATGGAGTGAAATGGAATCTCAGCGGTCATGTTCATATGCAGCATAAAGCAGAAGAAGATGGTCTTGCGGATATTGCAACCGGAAGCATGGCTGTTGCAGCGCTGCGTTACGGAATTGTCAGATTGAATGAGAAAAGAGCGTTTTCTTATGAGATGGCTTCTGTTTCTGAAAAGCAGGAGGAGGCGCAGGAGCGGTTTCATAAAAAAACACACGCGCAGGTGAAAAAAACGCTGAGCGGACTTAATATTACGGAGAGAGAAGCGGTGCTGATGACAGAATTTGCCTCTGACATCAATTATCGTTATTTCACCGGCAATCTCGAAAAGAAATATTTTTCTAAGCATAGTGAGGCGTGGGCGCTTTGGCAGAAGCACGGCGCAGACACATTTTTCGGAAAATATCTTCGCAGCATGCGGGAAGAATTTTGCTGAAATATATAGCTTTTAAAGGGTGTCTTTTAAAAGCTGTAAAGCCTGTAATTTTCAAGGACTCGAATTGGTAAAAGGGGTTGACAGTTTAGGGTAATCTATGCTAAGATAAGACTTATCGGCGTCGGGTTATTGCATTAACGCGTTAAAGCGAAAAACCGACGAAATGAGTTCTTAAATAGAATTAAAACAGAGAGAAAGGAATTGTAATTATGAAAACTTTAAAAAAAGGAATATCGATTCTTCTGATTTTTGTAATGATGCTTGGACTTGTGGCATTGACAGGCTGCGGCGGAGAAAATACAGACGAAGAGCTGACAGGCTGGGCATACATAGAAGATAAGGGAGAACTTATCATCGGTCTTGACGATACTTTTGCACCGATGGGATTCAGGGACGAAGCAGGAGAGCTGGTTGGCTTTGATATTGATCTTGCAAACGCGGTAGGTGAACAGTTGGGGGTAACGGTAACTTTCAAGCCGATTGAATGGGATTCCAAAGAGCTTGAACTTACATCTAAGAGTGTTGACTGTATCTGGAATGGAATGTCGGTAACAGATGAAAGAAAAGAGCAGATGGCACTTACAAAGATGTATCTGAACAACTGTAACATCGTAATGTCTCTCAGCAGCGATATCAACATTACGGAGGAAACGGACCTTGCTGACTATCAAATTGGTACGCAGGTAGATTCCTCTGCGCTTAAAGTAATGCAGGAATCGGAAAACTGGAACCTTTATGCAGAAAATGTAATGGAATTTCCTACTTTTGACGAAGCGATTCTGGCGCTGCAGGGCGGCAGGGTTGATGTCATTGTTGTAGATCAGGTGCTTGGAGAATACAAGAATTCCAAGCTTGATGAGCCGATGTTCACCTGTGATTTCAATTTTGGAGACGATTTTTATGCAATTGGCTGCAGAAAAGGTGAAGAGGATGTAGCAGAGAAGATTAACGAAGCAATTCAGGCGTTGATTGACAGCGGAGAAGCGGCAGAAATCAGCAATACTTGGTTTGGCAAAGATATTGTTATCCTCAAGGGATATGATGAGGAATAGGAAATAATAAAAAGAGTTAATAGAAATGGGCGAATTTTTTTCAAACTTTGCAACTGAATTTGTAGAGACGGCAGCTTATATCGGGATTATTTTGCCGGCACTTCTTCGCGGTACGCTTGTTATGGTGCAGCTTTTTTGCTGGACACTGCTTCTTTCGCTGCCGCTTGGACTTCCGATTGCACTCGGGAGCAACATGAAATTCTGGCCGGTTAGAATTTTTTGCAGATTTTATGTATTTGTTTTTCGGGGCACGCCGCTGCTGTTGCAGCTTTATTTCTTCTATTTTTTTCTTCCGATTGCGTTCGGAGTGAGAATGGAAGAGCTGACGACAGCCGTCGTTACTTTCGTTTTGAATTATGCTGCTTACTTTGCAGAAATTTACAGAGGCGGTATTAACGGAATTGACCGCGGGCAGTATGAGGCGGCAAAAGCGCTCGGAATTTCCAAAACGCAGACGATGCTCGGAATCATTCTCCCGCAGACGATGCGGATTATTTTACCGCCGGTTTCAAATGAAGCAATCGTGCTTGTAAAAGATACGGCGCTGGCATCGGTTATCACGCTCGGCGAGCTGATGAAAGCTTCAAGAGGGGCGGTCAACAGGGATGTTGATGCGACGGCGTATGTCGTTGCGGCAGTCATCTATCTGATGTTTACTTTCCTTTTGACAGTTATTTCTAATAAGCTTGAAAAGAGATACTCGCTGTACAATCAAAGGGAGGCGGGCTGATGGCAAAAAAAGAAGCCGGCATGGCGATTATCAGACATGAGATCAAAGAGCATCTGCAAACGGGAGACATCATCCTCGAAATGAAGCATATCACCAAAAAGTTTTCCGGCGTTACAGCGGTAGATAAAGTTGATTTTTCAATGAAAAAAGGAGAAATCGTTGCGATCATCGGGCCTTCCGGCTCCGGAAAAAGCACTTTTCTGCGCAGTATTAACGGACTTGAGGAAATTACGGAAGGTGAAATCAATCTGTATGGTACAACCGGTATGGTTTTTCAGCATTTTAATCTCTTTCCGCACATGACTTGTCTTGGAAATATTACTTACGCACCGATTAAGGTGAAAGGAAAGAAAAAAGATGAGATTGAAAAACGGGCGCAGGAGCTTTTAGAACTTGTGGGACTTTCGGAAAAGCGCGATGTATATCCGATTCAGATTTCCGGAGGGCAGCAGCAGCGTATTGCGATTGCGCGTGCGCTGGCAATGGATCCGGATCTGATGCTGTTCGATGAACCAACAAGCGCACTGGACCCTGAGATTACGGGAACGGTTCTGTCTGTTATGCAGAAACTGGCAGAACAGGATATGTCGATGATCATTGTAACGCATGAGATGAATTTCGCAAGGAATGTAGCGGATCGCGTGATTTTTATGGACGCAGGTAAAATGATTGAAGAAGGAACGCCGCAGGAAATCTTTGAACATCCAAAGAGCGAACGGCTGCGTGATTTTCTGAATACTATTACAAGATAGATTGACCGGGAAATAAAGCGAAGTTTTGAAAAAGTGTTGACAGAAAGAAAAAGTAAAGACTCAGCAAAAATTGCTGAGTCTTTTTATTAGTATTATACTCTGTAAAAAATAGAAACAGCAGGTATCTATCAGAAAATTTTACAGTCGCATCAGATGTAATTTACAGATAGTGATATCTTTTTCGCTTTGCAATCAGGAAGATACTTGTCACTGTCAGTGCCGCAAGTTCTGCGACGATAATACAGGTCCAGATACCATCCATTCCGAAGAGGTACGGAATGAGAAGAACACTGCCGCATTCAAATACAAAGGTGCGGAGAAAAGAAATTATTGCAGAAACAAGTCCGTTGTTGAGGGCAGTAAAAAAAGCAGACCCGAAAATATTAACGCCGGAAAGTAAAAACGAAAGGGAATAAATCCGCAGGCCGTATATTGTCATTTCACATAATTCAGGGTCGTAACCGACAAAAATAGACGCTAATACTGGTGCAAGCGTGATTGAAATAAGCATGAGCAAAAAACCTCCGCTGATATTGATGATAAGGCTTTTTCGCAGTAGATTTTTTAGCTCGCTGTGATTCTGCGCACCGAAATGGAAGCTGACAATTGGCGAACAGCCGACAGAATAGCCCCAGAGGATTGCAACAAAGAAAAAGGCAACATAGCCAATTACGCCGTAAGCGGCTATGCCGTTTTCTCCTGCCAGCCGCATTAGCTGGAAATTATACAGCATGACTACAACCGATGCTGCGACATTTACCATAAATTCAGAGGAACCGTTGGTGCAGGTCTTGAGCAGAACTCTGCCGTAAAACTGCGTTTTTGTAATTTGCAGAAGACTGGAATTTTTTCTGACAAAATAAAGAACCGGCAGCAGCCCTCCGAGAATCTGTCCGATAGCGGTAGCAAGTGCCGCACCGGCGAGCCCCCAATTAAATACAGCAATAAACAGCGCGTCAAAAACGATATTGCTGCAGCCGGCGATGGCGGTAAACAGGAGTCCCAATTTCGGCCGTTCGGCTGTTACGCAGAATGACTGAAACAGATACTGCAGCATATAAAACGGCAGGCAGCTTAATACGATACGGCCGTATAAAATACAGTTTTTTAAAAGGATCCCCTCTGCACCAAGGAGTTTTGCGACTGTCGGCACAGTAAGAAAACCGAGCGTGCCGACAACAATGCCGATTCCAAAAGTAACATAGACAATGAGGGAAAAATATCGCTTTGCTTTTTCGTGATCTCCTTCGCCGAGCGTTTTGCCAACGATGGCGGCACCTCCCGTACCCATCATGAAACCGAGCGCACCGAGAACCATCCAGAACGGATAAATTAAATTGATTGCAGCAAAAGGCGTTTTGCCTACATAATTTGATACGAAAAAACCGTCCACAATGCTATAAACTGACGAAAAAGTCATCATAACAATGGACGGCAGTACAAAACGGAGTAACTTGCCGTAAGTAAAGTGTTCTGAAAGCTGAATTTTCATAGATAAAATAACCTTTCCAAAATTTCTACCTACTATCGTATAATTTTGCTGTAAAATTGTCAATAGAAATTGCAGTTTTCCGAAAAGGGTGCTGCTTTTTACAGATACACTTTTGGCAGGCGCTGGCCAAAGGCGCAGAGGATTTCATAGCTGATTGTTCCAGTTGCTTCTGCGATATCCTCTGCGCTGATGGCAGGGGCCTTTGTTTTTTTATTTGTTTCTGTGCTTCCCATTAAAATCACTTCGCTGCCGAGCTCTACGCCGGGAATTTCTGTAACATCAATCATGCACTGATCCATACAGATGTTGCCTGCCAGAGGTGCGAAGCGGCCGTTTATGATGACGCGGCCGCCTGCGGAATACGGACGGGGATAACCGTCGGCATATCCAACCTCAATTGTGGCGATTCTGCTCGGACGGCTGGCAATAAAACGGCGTCCGTAACCGACAGAAAAACCGGCAGGCACT
The DNA here is from genome assembly GCA_944386585.1 of uncultured Clostridia bacterium. Taxonomy (GTDB): domain Bacteria; phylum Bacillota; class Clostridia; order Peptostreptococcales; family Anaerovoracaceae; genus QAKD01. The sequence continues at coordinate 7,001 of CALXBT010000107.1, forward strand.
TCTTTTAGGTGAACGATCTGTGCTTTTACTGACATTACTGGCTTTAGATCGATCAGGTTTCTGTTAACTTCTTTTGACGGATAGCAACCATAAAGGATAATTCCCGGCCGTACAAGGTCAAAATGAACGGCGGGCAGTTCCATAACAGAAGCGCTGTTAGCAAGTGTTCGCTGCGGGATCTTAATGCCGGCGCTTTGAAGCGTTTGATAAAAGGCATTAAATTTTTCCTGTTGCTGCAGGGAAAAAGTTTTATCAGCAGCGTCTGCTGTTGACATATGAGAGAATAATCCTTTGACTTTCAGGGATGGAAGATCAGATATTTTTTGGATGTCACAGACAGCGTCTGCTGTGTCATCTGCCAAATAACCGATTCGGCCCATGCCAGTGTCAACGGCAATCAGCACGGAGATTGTTTTTCCGAGTGATGATGCGGCCTCCGACAGTGCGCGCGCATTCCTGCTATCGCAGACGACTGCCGTAAGCGAATGAAGCGCGACGATCTTTGCGTATTCATCAGGCACAAGACCAAGTACAATAATTTCTTCCTGAAGGCCGCTTCGCCGAAGCTCGATTGCTTCTGCCAGCGTCGCAACCGCAAAGATTCTGATGCCGTTTTCACGCAGTATCTCAGAAACCCGCACGGCACCATGCCCGTAAGCATCCGCTTTCACGACACCGACGATTTTATCGGCGCTGCCCACTTTAAGAATAATCTGTCTGATATTGTAAGCAAGATTGGAAAGATTGATTTCCACCCATGCGGGCCTTAGTGTATTTTGTTTCATAGCGGTTTTCAAAGGCTCCTTTTTATAGACTTTGTTCTATACATATGCAGCGCTTTACGCTTTTTTGAATCTCCTCATGAAAAAGCCTTTGCGGCATCAGTGCTGTCGGTAGAACTTCTGTTTGATGCGGAAAGCTTCGGAATTCGATGAATAATATCGTCCCGACTTGGTCCGTTGGAAACAAGCGTAATCGGAAATCCAATCAGCCGCTCGATTTCATCAACATAATTCTGTGCTTCCTGCGGCAGCTTATCAAATTCCCGAATGCCGCGGATATCGCACTTCCAGCCCGGCATTGTTTGAAACACTGGTTTTGCCCGGTAAAGTTCAACAGTATTCGGAAAATCAGTAATTTCTTTGCCGTCTAATTGATAGGCAATGCAGATTGGAATTTCATCAAGATAACCGAGCGGATCCAGTACTGTCAGCGCAGCTTCGGTTGTTCCCTGTATGCGGCAGCCGTAGCGGGTAGCTACGGCATCAAACCATCCTACGCGTCTTGGCCTGCCGGTTGTCGCTCCGTATTCACCTCCGTCTCCTCCGCGACGACGCAGCTCATCTGCTTCGTCTCCGAAAAGCTCCGATACAAACGGACCGGCACCGACTGCGCTGGAATATGCTTTGATTACGGTGATAACATCCGTAATGAGATACGGTGGAAGTCCCGCACCAACCGCCGCGTAAGCTGCCAGTGTGGAGGAGCTTGTTACCATAGGATAAATACCATGATCGGTATCTTTCAGAGCTCCAAGCTGCCCTTCCAGCAGTATATTTTTACCGTCCTTTGCTGCTTTGTAAAGAAATGAAGATGTGTCGGCAAGATAAGGCCTGATGATTTCTCTGTACTCAATGCAGGTTTTATAAAGATCTTCTGCATTGAGCAGAGGCTTATGATAAAGATGTGCAAGCAGTATGTTTTTCTGTTCGCATACATTTATCAGCTTTTCTTTTAGGTGATTGTCCTGAAACAGTTCACAGACCTGAAATCCGATTTTGGCATATTTATCGGAATAGGCCGGTGCAATGCCGGACTTTGTAGAGCCGAAGGATTTTCCTGCCAGCCGTTCTTCTTCGTAGCCGTCCAGCAGAAGATGATACGGCATTACTACCTGCGCACGGTCTGAAACAAGTACGCGCGGCGTTGGCACGCCTTTTTCCTTGAGTGCGCTGATTTCGCGCGCGAGAAACGGAATGTTGAGTGCTACACCGCTTCCGATTACACTTGTGGTATGCTCGTAAAAGACTCCTGACGGCAGCATATGGAGCGCAAATTTTCCATAATTGTTTACAATAGTGTGCCCCGCGTTGCTTCCGCCCTGAAATCTGACAATGATGTCGGATTCTGAAGCAAGCATATCTGTGATTTTTCCTTTTCCTTCGTCGCCCCAGTTGGCGCCTACGATTGCTTTGATCATAACTGATTCCTCCTATCTTTCGATGCGGAAGAACAAAAGGACAACAATTCTTTGGCTGTAATAGTGCTGAATTGTCTGCTACTCTGCGCTTAAACGTTGATTTCGGCACTAAGACCGAGTGCATCCTTGTTCTCCGCGAGAATAGGCTTTATGACCCCGTTTAGAAACTCTTGTGTCTGCTCGGTTGCCCGGCCGACATAATTTTCCGGCTTCATAACCTTCTGTAAAGCCTCTTTGGTTATATGAAAGTCGGGGTCGGATACGATTCTGTCGAGCAGATCATTGGCCTTCCCTTCTTCTTTCACTATTTTGCCCGCAGCCATCGAGTGCATACGGATTTTTTCATGGAGCTCCTGCCTGTCGCCGCCGGCTTTCACAGCGTCCATAAGAATGTTTTCGGTCGCCATAAACGGCAGTTCTGCCATCAGATGCGCCGTAATGACTTTAGGATAGACGACAAGTCCGCCTGCGACATTCAGATACAGCTCCAGAATGCTGTCTGCTGCCAAAAACGCCTCACTGACGCTGATCCGCTTATTGGCCGAGTCATCGAGCGTTCGTTCAAACCACTGGGTGCTGGCCGTAATAGCAGGATTCATAGCAGTGCTGATTACATAGTTGGCAAGCGATGCCATGCGTTCAGACCGCATTGGGTTGCGTTTATAAGCCATCGCTGATGAGCCGATCTGATGTTTTTCAAATGGCTCCTCTATCTCTTTCAGATTTTGAAGCAAGCGAATATCGTTGGAAAATTTGTGCGCGCTCTGTGCAATGCCGGAAAGGACAGAAAGCACGCGGCTGTCTACTTTTCGGGAGTAAGTTTGTCCTGAGACAGGATAACAGGAAGCAAAGCCCATTTTATCAGCAATTAGCTGATCAAGTTTCCTGCATTTTTCGTGATCTCCGGAAAATAATTCTAAGAAGCTGGCCTGTGTGCCTGTTGTTCCCTTGCTCCCAAGCAGTTTCATTGTAGACAGCACATGGTCGATGTCTTCAAGATCAAGGACTAAATCGTTCATCCAAAGACATGCGCGCTTGCCGACCGTTGTCGGCTGTGCCGGCTGAAAATGTGTGAATCCCAACGTTGGAAGTGCTTTATAAGCGTCTGCGAATTCTGAAAGTACAGCAAGGATATTGATGATTTTTGCACGCAGAAGCCTTAGACCTTCTGTCATGATGATAAGGTCGGTATTGTCGCCTACATAGCAGCTGGTTGCACCAAGATGAATAATGCCTTTTGCCTGCGGGCACTGGAGACCGTAGGCGTATACATGTGACATGACATCGTGGCGGACTTCTTTTTCGCGTTTTTTGGCGTCTTCAAAATTGATATCGTCCTTGTGTGCGCGAAGCTCTGAAAGCTGTTCATCGGTAATATCAAGTCCGAGCTCCTTTTCTGCTTCTGCCAGTGCAATCCAAAGCCGGCGCCAAGTTTTAAATTTCATATCGGGTGAAAACAGATATTTCATTTCTTTGCTTGGATAGCGCTCGGATAACGGACTTGTATAGCTTGTGTAGTCTGCCATATTTTTTTCTCCCCTTATCTTACTTTTCAAAAGATAATTTATCTGTATTGTATAGTCGAATCCGGCAAGAAGCCGGGTCGACAGCCGTTTTTCTGCTGATTGATGTTTAGGTTTACTGAATTTAACAAATTATTATATCATAAAACAGCGGTCTGTTTCAAGTTTCTATCAAAGGGAAGCAACGCTTTTTTTATCGGAAACAGCAAAAAATACTTTTCTAAGAGTTAAAAAGATAAAATAAAAATAATTCCCAGATTTTTTTGGTCTGAGAATTACTTCGACAGGTTATTATTATCTTTGTTTCAATGTTTTATCAGATACTGTAATTTTGTGCAGATAAAAGACAGCGTAGCTTAAATACGTTCCAGACTATTTCCGATTTCATGCTTTACACGATCTGCTTCTTCTGCTGCTTTTGCACTGTTCCAATGGTCCATAGTACCTACAAGATAACCGGTGATTCTTCTGATTCTTTCAAAGCCGACCGGTTCGAATTTGTAATGCAGATCGACAAAATCACCGTCTATCTGGATATCCAGACTTTCCAGCTTTCTGTTGTGCTTTTTTTGCAGATAGTCTGCATACGCAAGTTTTTCTTTTTCGCTGATATCAGCACTGTTTACCGTAAAAGCAATACTCATAATAAATTACCTCCTATATTGTGTAATATTTATATTTTAGATAGATTTTATACGATATATAGAGTATATACCTCTAAATGAATTGTGTAAACAGAAAGATTCTGAGACAGTGAATTTTGTAAACATTCCTTCTTTTGCTGTCAGCGCGGCAGAATGATTTGTTTTCCTTCTTTTGCTTTTGTTTCGGAATAGCGGTAAAGAACGAATTTTCGACCGATTGCCTGCACAAATTCGGCATGAATAGTTTCTGCGATTTGATTTGCGGCTGTTTTCGGATTGAGATCAGCTCCCTCCTGCAGTTTTATTTTAACAAGCTCTCGATTTTCCAGACAAGTGTCTATTTCTTTGATAATATTGTCAGTAATGCCGCTTTTTCCGATCATCACAAGAGGGTCAAGTTCATTTGCAAGACCCTTTAAAAAGCTTCGTTGTTTTCCAGTAATCATATTTTTCCTCCGTTTTTCGGATACAGGTTTTGAGTTTTATTTTTGAAATCATATTTTATACGAAATTGCAAAAAAAAGCAAGCTGGTGTTGTGATTTATCGAGCGGATATTAGTTCTTTGGGCTGCCCTTTTAAATACGTCTGATTTTTCACTTTTGTTTTCTGTCGATAAATGGCTGTAGCAATTGACAAACCCAATATTATCAAGTAGAATTTAAAAAAAGAGCAAAAAAATTATATTTTTTGTTAAAGAGATTTTTTAAATAAACAGAAAATTGTGAAATGGTAAAAACGGCGGCTGTTAATCAGTGTCGTAATCAAAAAAATAAAAGAAAATAATATCAATAAAAAACGGAAATGCCGGCATTCCGAAGAAGAAGCCGGTGTTTTAACAATGAAAAGGATATTGATATTTTATATTCGGTCTGAGCAAATAGAAAGCAAATTTGCCGGTATTTGTTCTTTTTTATATCAGGCTGTTTAAATAATAATATGGTTATATAAAGAATTAGGAGGAAAGAAAACATGGAAAACAATGGCGTGATGAATGGTGCTGCTTTTTGTGCAAAGTGTGGCGCACCACTTGAAGCAGGGCAAAAATTCTGTGCAAAATGCGGAGAAAGGGTAGCAGCAGCGCAGGAGGGAGCTGACTGCGGAAGTACTTCCTGTGAGGAGAGCACTGCGGTAAACATGGAAACTGTAAATGAAACGGCAGCAGACAAGCAAGTACCGGAAATGCCGAAAGCATGCGTAAAATGCGGCGCAGAGCTTCAGGAGGGACAGGAATTCTGTGCAAAGTGCGGACAGAAGGTAGGACCCTCAGCAGGCGCAGCAGCAGGTGCTGCGGTGGAGGCGGGCGTAAATACTGCGATCAATCTTTTCAATGAAAATCTTGAAAAAGCAAAGAAAAAACCGATTATTTTCGTTGGAGTCGCAGTGGTAGCTGTGGTTATTTTAGTCTTGATTTTTAGTTTGGCCGGCGGCGGCAAGGATTTTAACAAGATGTATTCTGATATTTCAGGAGAATCTTGGTGCACGATCGCAGCAGACGGTACATGGATGCAGCTTGATACCAATCCGTATAATATTGACGACTATATGGAAATGGATGCATGGAATGAGATTAAGAATGTTCTTGATGATTTAGGATTTGCAAGTTCCGTTTCTGAAGCGATGAACCAGACAAGAGCTCTTGACGGTAGACAGAGCGCTTCCAGCGGTGATTATTCCGTAAGCTGGACATATCATCCGGACAATGGTCTTGAGGCGATGTTTGAAATTAACAAATAGACTTGAAAAACAGAATCGAAAGAGGAATCAAAAATGGGAAAAGTGAATGTAGTCATCGTAGATGCAACAGGAAATAAAGAGCAAAAGGTGGGGCTTCCGGACGATATCAAATGCGGTATCATCATGGTAAAGCTGGTGGAAAAGATCAAACTCCCGTCAGTAGGGCCTGATGGAAATCCTATCAGCTATAAATTTATCCATAAGGTAACAGGCCGCCAGCTCTTAGAGGCACAGACTCTAAGTGAAGCCGGCATTAAAGATGGCGATGTTCTCAGACTTCAGCCGGAGATTACAGCCGGAAGAGGTTGAAAACATGAAAAATAGTATTGAACTGCAGGCTGCTGATTTTGCGGAGGACCGTTACAGCCGCCTGCGCTTAATCCCTTGGTGGGAACAAGAGAGATTGTCAAAAGCGACCATTATGGTAGTGGGTGCGGGAGCGATCGGAAATGAGCTGATTAAGAACCTTGCTCTGCTCGGGATCGGCCGCATCCTTATTTTTGATATAGACAAGATTGAAAATACAAACTTAACGCGCTCTGTATTGTACCGTGCCTGCGATATTGGACGCGGCAAGGCGGAAGTGGCTGCTGCACGGGCAATGGAGATGAATCCCGATGTCAAAGCAAAGGCTTTTACAGCGAATATTATCGATGATGTTGGGCTGGGTGTATTTCGAAGAATGGATTTTGTGCTGGGAGGGCTTGATAATCGTGAAGCGCGTCTGGCAATCAACCAATCCTGCTATAAAGTCGGAAAAACATGGATTGACGGAGCAATAGAGGCATTATCCGGTTTTGCGAGGGTATTTGTACCGGGACAAGGCGCCTGTTATGAATGTACGATGACGGAAACCGACTGGATGCTGATCAATAAGCGAAAGTCCTGTGCGCTTCTTACCCATGAACAGGCGGCGGAAGGAAAGATTCCGACTACGCCGACTTCTTCGGCGGTGATTGCAGGTATCCAAGTGCAGGAAATGCTGAAGCTGCTTCACAAAGACAGAAATCTGCCGACTTTAGCAGGAAAGGGATATGTTTTTAACGGGCTGACGCATGATTCTTATGTGGTAGAATATCAGCGGAAAGAAGACTGCATGAGCCATGACACCTACGAAACGATTGTAGAAAAGGACTGGTCGGTCAGAACTATTTCATTCAGACAGATTCTGGAAGAGGTGCGCAGTGAACTTGGCAATGAAGCGGTCATTGAACTGGACCGCGATATTGCGTCGTTTGCACATTGTACCTGCGGTATGCAGAAACCGCTCTATTTTCCGGTACATAAATTAAAAGGAGATATGCTTATCTGCCCTCGCTGCGGAAAACAAATGATATTTGAATCATTTCATTCTGTAACAGGGGAAGAAAATTTTCTCAGTAAAACGCCGTATGAAATCGGAATTCCACTGCTCCATATTATCGGCGCCAGAGTCGGAATGGAAAGCATTTACTTTGAATTTACCGGAGATACAATGGAAGTATTTGAAGGTTTGGAGGAAATACCTGTATGAATGCAAGAATGAAAAGGCTTGTGTCTGATTACGAGCAGATCAAAAAAGACTTCGCTGCACACCCCAATATTGTAGTAACACCCATTGGCAGCAAGCCGCCTGAGAAATATCATGTCACTTATTTTGTAAACGGAATTTATCTTTTACCGGATGGAAAGATTGCTACGCTCAGCCGGCATGAGGTAGAAATTACACTTCATGCAGAATATCCGCGCTACAAGCCTCTTTGCAGGATTACTACGCCAATCTGGCATCCTAATTTCCGAGACGGACAGATTTGTATCGGAGATATCTGGGGTGCGGGAGAATCTCTCAGTGATATTATTGTAAATATCGGAGATATGATCCAGTATAAATCGTGGAATTCTTACAGTCCGCTGTCTGCTGAGGCAGCAAAATGGGCGATTGAAAATAAGCATTTATTTCCGGTCGGCAATATTAATTTATTTGCCGCTGATTATGCTTCTGCAAAAGATACGGTGGAAATAGACTTGTTTGATGAAAACGATAATGTTGTCAGCGGAGAAGGTGAGACTACGGATGCATCTATCTCCGAAAACGATTTTGAAATTACAGCCGAAGATCTGTCGGGAATTGAATTTGTCCCAGCTGCTGACAGAATGCAGGTTCTTGCAGCAGGCAGAACAGGAGGCCGTAAAATAAACTTTAAAACGATTTTTATGAAGGGCCTTCTATGGGCATTCATCGGCGGAATCGTCGGATTTGCAGTTCAGGAACTTTTGACGGATGCTACGAGCTCCGAAACAATTCTTCGCTGGATGGGATACAGCAGCATTTATGATATGCTTGATATGGATATAGACCTTGCATCCAGCATTATTGCCGGTGCAGTTCGGGTTTCAATGGCGTTCTTTTCGGCCTTTGTAGCATGCGGATTGGGTTTGTTCATGGGAATTGGAGAGGGAGTCTTTTACGGCTCAAAGGAAAAGGCGCTGAAATATGCCGGAATCGGGGCAGGAGTTTCGCTCGGAATTGGATTTATCAGCGGATATATTGCACAGGCGCTGTATGCGGTAATGGTGTCGGAATATTCGTCAGGATTTACAGCTGCATTGGTACGCGGGATTGGCTGGGCGATCATGGGGCTTGGAGTTGGGGCCTCTGTGGGTCTTATTAAGCCGGAGAAAAAGCGGATACTTTTTTGCTGTTTAGGCGGGCTCAGCGGTGGATTCGCCGGTGGATTTTTGTTTGATTTTATCGTGGAGGCGCTGATGACCGGTATAGACGATACAGGAACCGGAGCGCGGGCAGTCGGCATCATTATTATGGGTCTTCTCATCGGACTTGGCATCGGACTGCTTGAACAATTTGCAAAGCAGGCGTGGCTTAAGGTCGTGCGCGGAGAATTTGAAGGAAAAGAATATCTTGTATTTGCTGGAACAACAAGCATCGGCAGCAGCGGAAAAAATACAATTGTGCTTTTCAAGGATAAACTTGTAGGACCGCATCATTGTGACATTGTGCTTGAGGGCGGTCAGTATGTAATTGTTGATCGGGGAACGCCAATGGGGACGATTGTGAACGGCCAGAAGGTTATGCGGCATGTTCTGCGGCAGGGTGATGCGATTTCAGTAGGAAATTCGGTGCTGGTATTTCATACAAAATAAAGAAAGCCGCTCCGAAAATAGGAAGCTGGATAAATCCAGCCGAAAAGAGGAAGTAGCGGAGGCTAAAATTTGTGAAAAAATACGGAAGAATTATTTTGTCAGCGTTGATATCCCTGTTAGTTTTATGCACAGGGTTAGTTTCCGAACTGTCTTTAGTCTATGCTATCGGATTTCAGGCAGAGGAAATTTATGATTCAGTTTTTGTTATTTATTCAGGCGCTTCTCTTGGGAGCGGATTCGCCGTCGGCAGCAACTGTATTGTAACAAACGAGCATGTGATTTCAAATCGCGGAAATATTATGATTGCTGATTACAGCGGGAATCAGAAAGAGGCTTATATGATTGCTTCTGATGAAATGCTTGATATTGCAGTGCTTGGTGTTGAGGATGCTGTATTTAAACCGCTTGCGGCGGCAGATCTTTCAAAGATTAGTACAGGAGATGCAGCTTATGCTATTGGAGCCCCAAACAGCATGGCATATACACTGACAGGCGGCATTATTTCTGCAAAAGAGAGAGTGATCGGAACACAGAGTTATATTCAGACGGATGCGGCAATTAATTCAGGAAACAGCGGCGGACCGCTTCTTGATGACAGCGGCAATGTGCTCGGAGTAAATACCTTAAAAATATCGGATAGCGAAGGAATCGGGCTTGCTGTTCCAATCAGCAGGGTGCAGGAGTTTCTGGAAGCACAGGGAATTGCGCTTTTGGAAAATGGAACCGTAAACGGTGAGGTAAATCCACAGCCAGCAGAAAACCGATCGGATATCGGACAGAATGAAGGCTCTGAAAAAAATGCGGCAAGCGGCTGGATAGAGAAAAACAGAGCAAAAATCATGGTTTTGACGGTATGTCTTGTGCTGTCTATGTCTTTAAACATCATTCTGATTATATATCTTGTATTTCAAAAAAGAAAAAGCATTATCAAAGAATATGACCCAAGTGAACGCACGGATTTTGATATTGATTTATTGGAGTAATAAAAAATGGCGAAAAAACAGCTGAAGAACAAAGAAGCGGCAGAGCAGAAGGAAAGAAAGAAAGAAAGTATGAATCCGGATAGCAAGGCAGCGGGCTCTGAAGAAACGGTATCCGATAATGTACTGCCTCAAAACATTTTTTTGGTAGGTGAAAATGAGCGTGAAAAGAAAATTATTTATATCGCGCAGAAAGTTTATCAGGAGATTCACCGGTTTACAAAAGATAAGATCAAAAATGAAAGCGGCGGTATTTTGGTAGGTACTGTAGTTGAAGAATTTGGGAAATCAAATATTATTATCAACGGTTTTATTGAAGCAAAATATTGCGAGGCTACGCCGACAACACTGAAATTTACACATGAAACATGGCAGCATATTCATAAGGAGCTTGATAAAAAATTTGCAGGGCAGAAAATTATGGGATGGATTCATACCCATCCTGATTTTGGAATATTTCTGTCTGAATATGATAAATTTATTCAGGAGAATTTTTTTAACGAAGAGAATCAGGTTGCCTATGTTATCGATCCGGTACAAAGAACGGAAGGGTTTTATTTCTGGACGGACGGAAATATTGAGCGCTGCGGCGGATTTTATATTTTCGATAAAAATGGTGTGAAGATTGATGCGATAGAAGAAAAAAAGGCTCGGAAAGAACCGGCAGAGCGGGAAGAGCCGGAAAAAGCAACGGGCCAGATAACAGCGCTTGTGATTATGGCGGTAATCATGGTGATTCTGATTTTTGTAATGTTTTTGCAGAATAGCAGACTGACGCGTCTCCAGGAGCAGCAGGAGGCACTGGCGAATTTTGTAAACCGCTCGCTGATCAATATACAGCTGCAGATGAATCAGCTTCATCCTGTAGAAGAAAGCGACAGCACAGCGCCGGATATACAGGATTAATATCAGAAGCGGGATATAGTAAAAACAGCAGATGATACAGAAAGGGATAAAAAAGAACAGAAATAGAGGAGGAAGAAGGCAATGAAAGAAGAATATCTCGGAAAGATTTGTCCGTTTTGTAAAACAGAATTCAAAGAAGGAGATGAAATTGTTGTGTGCAGCAGCTGCGATATGCCGCATCACAAGGAATGCTGGACCGAGAATCAAGGCTGCACGACCTTCGGATGTCTTGGAACTGTCAAAAGTGCGGACGGAGAACAAAATTCTGTAACAGCAAGCGAAATGAAATATGAAGAAGCTGCGCCGGTATCCGATCCGGTTTATTGCGCTAAGTGCGGGACATTGTCAGCATCAGGAGCTGTATTCTGCATTAAGTGCGGAAGTCCGCTTCCGGTAGCTGCTTCAGCAGATAAGCCCAATATAGCACAAAGTCCTGACGGGAAGAAGGAGCCATTTCTGAATATACAGCAGAACCCAGTGCTTGAAACACCTCCGCAGAAGCCTATTTATTGTACGAGATGCGGAACACCGTCTTCGCCGGATACGGCCTTTTGCACGAAATGCGGCAATCCTCTTTCTAAGCCAGGTACGAGTATGTATAACAGCCCCTATATGAACGCAGCGTCAGGAAATACTTATGCGCCCAATGTACAGCAGGCATACAGCAATATGTATGCACAGCAGGGAACATATACAGCAGGCGGTACTTACATTCCTTATGGGCAGAATGGTGTTGATCCGGAAATGGTGACCTATATCGGCATAAAAAGCGAGTACTATATTCCGAAGTTCAACGAGATGAAGACTTTGTGCAAACAGACTTCCTGGAATTGGTGCGCGTTTTTGGTAGCACCGTACTGGTTTATCTACAGAAAAATGTATGCGTATGGGGCAGCTATTCTTGGTATTAGCTTTTTATTCTCTATTGTTGGAGGATTAATGTCGCTTTTTTCTCTGGCAGGATATATCACGCTTGGAATTTTCGGTAATTTTATTTATATGAAATGGATTGAAAAGCTTGTTGCACAGGGAAGAACAGTACAGGAGCCTTTTAAGTCTCAGTTTATCATGAAAAACAGCGGTGTCAATGCAACTGCTGTTGTATTGACGATTGCAGGATATTTCATTTTAAATCTGTTCATCGGGCTATTGTTCTGGTAGATAGCAGAAAGTCTTCGGTATAAAGGGGCGGAAAAAAGAGTATAAGACGGAGGGGATTTTTTGGACTATAGCTGCAAAGACGATTTTGAGCTTGATTTTGAAATCGAACTTGAGGAAAAAGAACTGGCGGAGAGATGTATTATACATCGCCGAATGTTAATAGACGATATAAAGAACAGCGCCGTTCTCGCAGGCACGGTGTTGGATGATGATGTGCATGTATATATGCACCGTTTTGTATATGAAGCATTGGAAAAGTACGCAGCGGAGGATACGACAAAGGAACGCGGTGCAATGCTGCTTGGAGAATACGAACATCGGAAGACTGATGCTGCGGACGGAATACGAGTTATTATTTCGGATTTTATTGAAGCAAGGTATGCTGAAGCGTCGGCTGCAACATTGACATTTACGCATAAAACATGGCAGCATGTTTGGCGGGAGCGGGAGGCGAGATGCCCTGAAAAAAGAATTGTGGGCTGGCAGCATACGCACCCGGGATACGGCGTATTTCTCTCCGGTTATGATCTTTTTATTCAGAAAAATTTTTTTAATTTGCCGTTTCAGGTAGCGTATGTAATTGATCCGATTGAAAATACGCGTGGATTTTTTCAGTGGAAAAACGAAAAAATTAAAAAATTAGGTGGATATTATATTTATGATGATAAATAAAAAAGGAAAGGCTGACAGTATTTTGTCTTCGAGGGTGGTTGAATAAAAGGATTGTTTGTGCTACAATAGATACGCAGATAAACAGTATACTTTTTAGTTTTTATGAGTATGCCTCCATAGTTAAACGGATATAACAGCGGTTTCCTAAACCGTCGTTGTCGGTTCGATTCCGGCTGGGGGTACCAAAAGACCTGTAATTTTTAAAATTACAGGTCTTTCTTTATAATATAATTTTATTAAGATTTTTTCTGAGCTGATTGGATTGACGGAGAGCTGCTGCTCAGAGGCAATACGCAGTAATAACAGGAACTTTTTGCCGCAGACTTTCGTCGAAATTGCAAGATTCAAAATTAAAACGGAAAATTAGAAAAGGGTGTCAGTGGATATTAAAGGCTGAAAAACAGAAGGAGAGGTTTTTAAACAATGAAAAAGGCGATTCTTGTTTTATTGACGATTGTACTCTGTACGGGAACGATTTATTCGTTTACCGCAGGGCATCGGGAAGAAAAAATCGATAGTAATCTGATTCGTAGGGCGGAAAGTCTCGACGATATTAAGGCGGCACTAAAAAAAGCCGGTATTTATGAGCAAGGCCGCAGCGGGGCTGGATTTGGCAGACTGTCTGTAGGCAGCGCTGCAATAGACATGGACAGTGCGTCTGATCTTGCAGTACCGGAGGAAAAAGGTGTTTTAAACGGTGCGGAATTCGATGTGCAGAAAGATGAGTTTAACAGCAGCATAAACAGCGGAGATTTTTCAGAGACGAATATACAGATAGAAGGAATCGATGAAGCAGATATCGTAAAGACAGATGGAGATTATTTATATGTCGCAGCCGATACAAAGATTTTCATTGTTTCAGCAAAGAACGGTGTCATGAAAGTCGTTTCGGAAATTGATGTTTCTGAAGCTAATGCAGAAAAAAGCAAGAAGAGAAAAGATACAGAAGAAATGCTCATGTGTCGTAAAGTAGCACAAACAAGAGAGCAGATAGCCACCCCATTATTCCGTAAAATATTTCATAATTGACTGGTAGAAATATTATTTTCAGAGTG
>CALXBT010000108.1 GCA_944386585.1 uncultured Clostridia bacterium
ATCCAGTTCATCAGCACTGTCAGTCTGCTTTCGATTTCTGAAGCTGGAGGCGGTAGATAAGCAATCTCCTCTGTAATTTCTGTTTTCTTTCGGAAAGCTGCTTTTTCCTCTCCTGTCAGCAAGCGAAAAAGGCGTGCTGTTATTTCTGGTGACAGTGAATTCTTCATCTCACACATGCTTTGCATTTCTGCAAGAACAATTTTATACCGTTCAATTTTGGCATGCTCCTTCAGGCTAACTTCTGTAAAAAAAACACCCTGCAAAATCTCAGAAACCATCTTTTGCGTCAGACTGCTCCCCGAAAGTCTCATTGCTGTATAAGCAAAATCCAGCAGATTCATTTCAGCCATCAAGCGCGTCGTATCGCTGCTGTACGGTTTTCTGTTTTCCAAAATGATTCTTTTTCTATTGAGTTCTCTGTACACGAAATTCCCTTTCTTATTATATCCTCATGCCGGTATATCTCTTTATTAAGCCTCCGTTTCACCCAGTACACTTCTAATTATGTCTTCCAGCTTTTCAGCGTTTCTTTCTTGAAGAAACGGTAGTAGATCAACGCCGCCGTCATCGTTTTGCTCCTGTTTTAAGATGCCGTCCTTTGTTAAATAAAGACCGGCGCAGCGGGAAGCAAAATCTTCGGCGCGCTTTGCTATAAAACATATCTTACCGCGCGCGCCGGGATATTTATAAACATCTGCCGTTCCGTCTCTTGGATCATCGAGGATATTTTTCTCATCATCTACTATCGCTGGCCGCAGCACAGGCAGTTTTTCTTTTATTTCCGCACACAACATTGCCTTATAACAAGAACAGGCTTCCTCTTCTTCCGTCATTTCAATAAAGCGTATCTCATACTGATGTTGAAAGGTAAGCTGTACAAAATCCATCAGTTCATCATCGTTATACTCTTTCTTCATCACAACATTGAGTTTAACAGGCTTCAGTCCCGCATCTGTCGCAGCGTTAATTCCTGCAACAACATCGTCAAGGTTTCCCTTGCCGTACTTCATATATTTAAAAGTATCAATATTGATATTCACTCTGTCTAACCCGGAGACAGCAAGCTTTTTAGCCTGTTCTGCCAAGCCGAAACCATCCGTTGTCAGTGAAACTTCCCAAATATTGTTAATCTTTTTCAGTTCTCTCACCAAACCTGCAAGTCCGCTATATGAAAGAGGATCTTTTCCCACCAGCTTCAGAGTATGAACACCAAGTTTCGCTGCCGCTTCGCAGACTTCTTTCATCTGTCCTTTATTTAATGCCATCTCCGATTTCTGAGATGACAGTTCAATTCTCATTTTATTTTTCTGTCTTTCTGTTAGCGCAGCCATATTTCCCTCCGTTTTTGGATATTCTTACTAAAATTTTACCGCAAACAACATTGTCCGTCAATTATTATCGCCTTCTACCGCCGGAATCTTATAGAAATTTTTTTATTGTTGTGATATACTTGGCTTATTATAAAGAAGGAGAATACGACTCATGAAATTTTTCGTCATCAGCGATACGCACGGCAAAATCGACAGTGCCGTATCTATCTACAAGTCGCTCAGCGATATTGACGCGGTTATTCACCTCGGCGATTCGGAAAAAGATGCCCGCGCACTGTCCGTACTGCTGGACACTGAAATAATTTCAGTCAAAGGCAACATCGACGGCAATAATCACAAGGAGGACAATGTCCGTCTTCTTGAAACAAGCTGCGGCAGACTGCTGTTGACGCACGGTCATCAGCTTAATGTCAAAAGCTCGCTGACAAACTTGCTTTATCTTGCAGAAGAACAGAATTGTACCGCCGCACTTTTCGGACATACGCATCTTCCAATGAACGAGACGATCGACGGAATTCTTCTTCTCAACCCCGGAAGTCTTTCTAAGCCGGCCGGCGGCATGCAGGGCTCTTATGCTCTCCTAACCGTTTCTTCTGACGGACCAAAAGCGTCTCTTCACTACCTTCAAGACGAAAAACCCAATCTCTCCGAATCTGCTACTGTACCCCAAAACAGTCCTGCTGTCAGTATCAGCCGAAAAGAAAACACTCCTCACTCCTCTGAAAAAACAAAGCCAAAAATTCAAGGCGGATTTCTCCGCAATATTCTAAATAACAGCGACCGCTTATAATCATCCGTTTCCTTTGATTCTTTTCGCCCGGCACACTGTATACCATACCGCATCATCGGATTCTTCTTCATACTTCAAACTCAAAAGATAAAGACAGTACGATAAAAATCCGTACTGTCTTTTAACTTCTCCATATAATGAATATTCATATCTGCCTACTGCTCTTTTTCATCTACAATTTCCGCATCTACGGCTATATCACTCTTCTTATAAGTATTTTCATAAGCACTGCGCGGATCTGGATCCATCATCACAGGTTTTTCCGGTACAATGCAGGCCGCAATGATATAGGCGATAATACCGCTGAAACCAACACAGCAAAGCACAACAAGGATGATTCTTACAATTACTGGATCAATATTAAAATACTCTCCAATCCCGCCGCAAACACCGCATAAAACTCTGTTGTCTCTTGATTTATATAATCTCTTGCTCATTTCTACCTCTCTCTTTTTTCATTGGCGCTGCTTTCTTTGATATGATAAATTATATACCGTAAAACAGGAAATCACAATTAAAAAAAGATTACCTTTTTCTTTCAAATTTCTTTCATCTCAAAAAAACTTCATATCGTTCTGCCTCGCCGCTATGCATCTTTATAAAGCGGCGCAGTTCCGCTGCAGACGCCGCACCATATCTGGCTCCCAGTCCAGTAACGGCCCGTGCCGCCGCAAAATTAGCAAATTCTGCACACAGCTTCATATCATCCGAGTGCATCACTGCATGCAGAAAACTGCTTCCAAAAGTATCTCCGGCTCCTGTCACATCAACAACTTCTACCGGAATACCCGGCACTGTAATAGGCTCTTTTTCTTTTTGATATACAATACAACCTCGCTCTGCTTTTGTTGCAACCAGCGTATCAAGTCCCATGTCAAAGAGCTTTTCTTTCCAGCTTCCTCCGAAGCGCGCTGCCAAATTCTGTTCGCCCTGTTCGTTGAGAAACGCAGTATGTACATAAGGAAACAGCATTTCTTCGTCATCGCTGACCTCCGCACAGTCAAGATCACACCAGATTTTTACACCATGCTGCCGCAGGATATCAAGCAGCTCAGGTGCTTTTTTTTCTTGATACATCAAAGGGGCAATTTCTACAAAATTCGTATAAAGATAATCACAGTTCTTCAAAGCCTGAAACGCTTCGTCTGTAATCCTGATTTCTGTAAGTCCCAGCGTCGGAATAAAGACCGTATGCTCGTTTTCCGCTAAAATAATCAGGCATTTAGAATCTGGAATTTTGTCGTCAAAAACCATGTACTCCGTATTGATTCCTGCCTCAGAAAGTCCTTTTAAAAGCTTTCTTGTAATTTCTCCGGAATTCAGTGCTGTAAGAAAATACGGACTGTTGCCAAACGACTGAAAAACGCAGGCTGCATTAGCTATTGAGCCTCCCATCTGAGCCGGCAGCGTCTTTACCAAAATTTTTTCTTTAATCTTAGGAAAATATTCCGCCTGATAATATTCATCAAGTGAAACATCTCCAATAAAAAATATACGGCTCATTTCAATTCTCCTTCTCCTTTTACAGCTTACAATGTTCTGCGCAGTTCCTCTACTACGCTTATAATCTCGCGTACATGCGGCCCGTACACTTCACCGTTGTCCTTATGGTTATCTTTAAAATAGCTCCCTACGACAGCTCCGTCTGCAACTGCAAGCTGCTGCGCCGCATTCTGCGGCGTTATGCCGGCACAGACAAAGAGCGGGAACTCTCCCAGCACCTTTCTAAACCTTTCAATCTTTTCCATAGAAGTCTCCTGTCCTGTGGCGTCTTCTGTAACGCATACTGCATCACACCGCTTCTTTGCTTCTATAAGGTCCTCTTCTAAAGTATGTTCGGATAATACCGGCTGATATTTAAAACGAACGCCGCCCATAACATATGCGCTGCACTGTGCTCTGAAATATGCAAGAAATGCCGCCATTGTTTCCTCATCTCTTGGTTTCACATGTCCAATCACAGAATCAAGCTGGATAAATTGGCAATCATACTGATTTGCTAAAACAAAACCCATTGCATCAATATTGAGACAGTTTACACCATAAGGTACGCCGAATCTCGATTTCTGCAGATATTCGAGAATCATCTGTACCTGATGATATGTTCCGAAATAAGTTTCTGTCAAAATTCCGTTTACGCCGTTTTCAAGATAGAGATCGATTTCGCGTGCTGCTCGTTCCATCATATCCTTATCGTCTGTTCCTTTTGCATGAATCACACCGATTACCGGCTTTTTTACCCGAAAGCAGGATAAAATATTTCCCATTTCATGTACCTCCGCGCTTTTCTTTTATTATAAAGCGCAGACTTGAAAAAATCAACTTCTCTTCAGAAAAGTCTGAAGCCTGTGTTTTCCGAAAATTATTGAATCTTCCTTCAGCGGATGATATTATATAAAAATAAGAAATATATATTCTATAATTTTAATTTTTTAATATCAATAGAC
>CALXBT010000109.1 GCA_944386585.1 uncultured Clostridia bacterium
AATTAGAAGAAAAAACGAATAAATACCGCAAGATATAGCAAGAATGTTCGGAAATAAAAGATATTTTTAAAAAGAAAGTCTGTATTTTATTGTATAAATACAGACTTTATGATAATATAAAAGTGAAAAATCGGGCGTCGATCTTAAAATACGAACAATATCAGACTGTAACGCAAAGAATGTTCAGAAAGAAAGGTGTGGAGATGGTAAGACGTATTTATGTAGAAAAAAAAGAGGGCTTTCAAGTAGAAGCAGCAGGAATTTTAAATGATATCAAAAACAACCTTCATGTCACAGGAATCAGTGCAGTACGCGTCATTAACAGATATGACATAGAAGGGATTTCTGATGATACATATGAAAAATCAAGATGTACAGTATTTGCAGAACCGGCCGTTGATGTAGTATGCGATGAAGAACTGCCAGAGGGGCCGGTATCTGTTTTTTTTGCGACAGAGTATCTTCCGGGACAATATGACCAGAGAGCAGATTCTGCCGCGCAGTGCATTAAACTTATCGATCCGTCGGCGGAGCCGACAGTCAGGTTTGCCCGTGTCATTGTACTGATTGGGCAAATAAGCGAAAAAGAGCTTACGGCCATTAAGGCATATTTGATCAATCCAGTGGATTCGCGCGAAGCAGCTTTGGACAAGCCTGCGACGCTGGCAATGGAAATGCTGCCGCCTGCTCCGGTTGCAACAGTTGAGGGTTTCTGTGAAATGACAGAAGAAGATCTTGCGGCATTTCGGGCTGAAATGGGTTTTGCAATGAGCGAAAACGATCTTTGCTTTGTCAATCGGTATTTTAAGGAAGAAGAAAGGCGCGATCCGACCATAACGGAACTAAAAGTAATTGATACTTATTGGTCTGATCACTGCCGTCATACTACTTTTAATACCAAGATTACCGATGTATGCTTTGAAGAGGGGGCATATAGCAGTCTTGTGAAGGATGCTTATGAGGAGTATCTTGCTATGCGGCGGGAGGTATACGGCGAACGGGAAGCTGATAAAGACATCTGTTTGATGGATATTGCCTGTATCGGTGCTAAGTATCTGAAAAAGAAGGGTCTTCTTGATGATCTTGATGAATCGGATGAAATCAATGACTGCAGCATTAAAGTAAAAGCGGAGGTAGACGGTGAGATTGAGGATTGGATTTTCATGTTTAAAAACGAAACGCATAATCATCCGACAGAAATTGAGCCGTTCGGCGGCGCGGCAACTTGTCTTGGCGGCGCTATCAGAGATCCGCTTTCCGGAAGATCATTCGTATATCAGGCGATGCGTGTAACGGGAGCGGCAGATCCAAGAACACCGGTAAGCAAGACGCTGCACGGAAAATTGCCGCAGAGAAAAATTACGACAGAAGCAGCAGCCGGCTACAGCTCTTACGGAAATCAAATCGGACTTCCGACCGGGCAGGTAACGGAGATTTACGATCCGGACTATGTAGCCAAGAGAATGGAAGTCGGAGCAGTAATCGGGGCAGCACCGGCAGAGCATATCAGGAGGGAAACACCGGCACCGGGTGATGTAATCGTACTGGTAGGCGGCCGCACAGGAAGAGACGGCTGCGGTGGTGCGACCGGTTCTTCCAAGGAGCATACGGAGGAATCAATTACAAGCTGCGGCTCTGAAGTACAGAAAGGGAATGCGCTGACAGAGCGCAACATCCAGAGAATGTTCCGCCGCAAAGAGGTGGCTCAGATGATTAAACGCTGCAATGATTTTGGTGCCGGAGGCGTATCGGTTGCAATCGGAGAGCTTGCTGACAGTATTGATGTAATGCTTGACAGGGTGCCGAAGAAGTACGAGGGACTAGACGGCACGGAGCTTGCAATTTCTGAATCGCAGGAGAGAATGGCGGTTGTTGTGGCAAAAGATACGGCAGAGCAGTTTATTGCCTATGCGAAGGAGGAAAATCTGGAGGCGACCGTCGTAGCAGAGGTAACGGACAGCGGACGCTTCAGAATGTTTTTTAAAGATCAAAAAATTCTCGATTTATCAAGAAAATTCTTAAATACAAACGGTGTAAAGCAGGAAACAAGGATACTTGTAAAAAATAGTGATGATTTTGAGGCGCTTTTTGACTGTGAGCAGCACGGGAGAATTACAGATCTTTTGTCAGACCTTAACTGCTGTAGTCAGAGGGGACTGACAGAACGCTTTGATAGTACAGTAGGGGGCAATACAATATTGATGCCGCTGGGCGGAAAGCTGCAGCTGACTCCGGCCTGCGGTATGGCGGCGAAGCTGCCGACAACGAATGTAAATACAACAACCTCTACGCTTATGACCTTTGGTTTTGACCCGGTGGTTTCTAAAAAGAGTCCGTATCACGGAGCAATGTATGCAGTCATTGATTCTGTAACCAAAATCGCAGCAATGGGCGGCGACATCTCAAAAGTGCGGTTGTCTTTTCAGGAATATTTTGAACGAATGACAGCAGATCCTGCAGTATGGGGCAAGCCTTTTATGGCACTGCTGGGCGCACTTACAGCGCAGAAGAAGCTTGGAATTCCTGCCATTGGCGGAAAGGACAGTATGTCGGGCACCTTTATGGATATCAGTGTACCGCCAACGCTTATTTCCTTTGCTGTCGGTATCACCAGTTCCGATAATATCATTTCTCCGGAATTTAAAAAGACGGACAGCTATATCGTTTATCTTTATCCGGGCAGAGATGAAAACAATGTGATTGATTTTGACAATTATATTGCAAATATGAAGCGCGTAAGGCGGCTTGCGATGGAAAAAAGCATTTTAGCGGCCAATACGATTGGAAAGGGCGGAATCTTTATTTCTCTTGTAAAAATGGCGGCGGGAAATTCGATTGGTGTAAATCTCAGCAATATTACGGAGAAAGAACTAAAATGTGCGGATTATGGCGGACTGTTGCTTGAGATTCCGGCCGAAGAGGATGTGAAAGACCTTTTCGCGGAGACAACCTATAAAGTTATCGGAACTACGACAGAGAAGAAGTCTATTGAGGTGAAAACACTGAATCTTGTGCTGGGACTTCATCAAACGATTAAAGATTGGTGTGATCCGCTTGAGAGCGTATTTCCGACGAGAACAGAAGAGTTCCGAAACAAAAAGGATGTTACGATTGTTCCGAAGGTTTCATATCATAAACGAATTGAGGGGGCGCCGGCAGTGAAGATTGCAAAGCCGAGAGTGCTGATTCCGACTTTTCCAGGGACAAACTGCGAAGTGGAATCAAAGGCTACTTTTGAGGGCGTAGGCGCTGCGGCAGATGTTCATATTATTCGGAATATGACAGAACATGATCTGATTGATTCGATTAAGGAAATGGAGCGGAAAATCAGGGAAAGCCAGATTGTCATGATACCGGGTGGATTTTCCGGCGGAGACGAACCGGATGGCAGTGCAAAGTTTATTACGGCCGTATTCAGAAATCCGCGCATTAAAGACGCCGTAACGGAGCTTTTGGAGGAAAGAGACGGTTTGATGCTTGGAATTTGCAATGGTTTTCAGGCGCTGATTAAACTGGGACTTCTTCCGTCCGGCAGGATTATCGATATGACGGATGACAGCCCAACACTGACCTATAATAGAATCGGCAGGCATCAGTCGCGTCTTGTGCGTACGAGAATTGCTTCTGTGAAATCACCGTGGCTGACAGGCGTTAAGGTCGGCGACATTCATACGGTAGCAGTTTCGCACGGGGAAGGAAGACTGATTGCTAGTGCAGATATGCAAGATGAGCTTATAAAGAACGGGCAGATTGCAACTCAGTATGTTGATCTTTCCGGTGAGCCGTCAATGGATATTGCACATAATCCGAACGGTTCTGTTTTAGCGATTGAAGGACTTCTTTCACCGGACGGCAGAGTGTTTGGCAAGATGGGTCATTCGGAGCGCTGGGCGATTAACGGATATAAAAATGTGGCGGGGGTAAAGGATCAGAAAATCTTTTCTTCCGGTGTAAATTATTTTAAATAGATATCAAGAAAGGAAAAAACATGAAAGCTGCAATTATCATGGGAAGTAAATCCGATTATCCTGTCATTGAAAAGGCAGAAAAGGTTTTTGAGGAATTCGGCGTTGCTTATGAAACGAGGATTATGTCGGCCCATCGTACGCCCCGTGCGGCGGAGGAGTTTGCAAAAGCTGCAGAGGAAAAGGGCTTTGAAGTGATCATCGCAGCGGCAGGAAAAGCAGCGCATCTCGCAGGTGTGCTGGCGGCGCAGACACCGCTTCCAGTCATAGGGATTCCGGTAAAGTCAAGTACGCTTACCGGACTTGATTCACTGCTCTCAACGGTACAGATGCCGAAAGGCGTGCCGGTAGCGACAGTTGCAATTGACGGCGGTGAAAATGCAGCACTGCTTGCGGTGCAGATGATGAGTATAAAGTACCCGGTGCTGCGTGAAGCGATGAGGTCGTACAAGAAGCATATGGAAGAAGAAATTATGGCGCTTGATGAAGAATTTCAGAACGGACGATAGAGGAAAAACACATTTTTTATAGCCGAAAAATGAAAGCGGATGTGCCGATAGACAGCAAAAATAGAAAAAGAAAAGCAAATTTAAGATAAAACAGGGCTTAGATGGCAAATATAGAGCTCTGTCCGAAATACCTTATTGAAAAACAGGAGGGAAAACAGTGAAAAAGCTCGAAATGATTTATGAAGGAAAGGCAAAAAAAGTATATAAGACAGACGATCCAAAGCTGTATATTGTGGATTACAAGGACGATGCGACAGCTTTTAACGGTCAAAAAAAGGGACAGATTGCCGGAAAAGGTGTTGTCAATAATACGATGACTAATATTATTTTCAAGAAGATTGAAGAAAGAGGAGTGCCGACACATCTTGTTGAGCAGATTTCAGAGAGGGAAACGCTTGTTAAAGCAGTAAAAATCATTCCGCTTGAGGTAATTATCAGGAATGTTGCGGCCGGCTCTTTTTCAAAAAGATAC
>CALXBT010000110.1 GCA_944386585.1 uncultured Clostridia bacterium
CTACCGAAATAATGATATCACCTGTCGTAATTCCAGCCAGTGCTGCCGGAGAGCCCTCCATCGTACTCACTACGACAATTTCATCACCGGTAGAAGTAATCGTTACGCCTACGCCATAAAAATCTCCTGTTGCCGTTGCCATTCTCGCCTCATATTCTTCCGGTGTCAAATACTGCGTATACGGATCTCCTGTACTGGAAAAAAGTCCTTTATAAATTCCTGTCATCATCTCTTCCTGATCAAGTTCTTTATAATAGTGACTGTTCAAATGCTGATACAGCATTTCCAGTTTAGCATATTTCCCATATACCTTGTTCATTGCCTCAAGGTCCTTTGCACTCACAACGGCATATTGATCACTTCCTACCATCGCCCTGAAAAAGAAAGCTCCTCCGATTCCACCGATAAACAGCGTCAGTATTAAAACTATCGCAAGGCTTCTTTTTTTAATGATAAGCTTTCCTTTATTTTCTTCAGACATACCGAAATTCCTCCGTCGTTATTTTTCAATATTTGATAATATCATTTGAATCCGCCTGTTACCGTTCCAATACTGCATTTCAACAGTACCGACCGCATTAAACCTTCTGCCCGAAAGCAAAAGATCCATATATTCCGCCGCTTTGTGAAACAAAACGCACTGAATGCGGCCGCTTCCATCCTCTGCCGTAAACCGTGCATGCTGCTGCTCTGTACCCATTCGTGAAACAAAAGACGCTTTTGTATTAGCGACACGAAAAAGAGGTTTTGGATTCTCGCTGCCGAAGGGTTCAAGCAGCCCGATCAGCTCTGCAAATTCCTCTGTAATCATTGATAAACTAAGCTCCATATCTATATGCTGCTCGAGATCAAACAATGTTTTATCTTCTTCAAACATTTCTGTCAGCTTACCTTCAATCCGCTGCCTCAGTACCGGCAAATTTTCTTTTTCCATTAAAAACCCGCAGGCACCGGCATGTCCTCCGAATTTTAAAAACAAATCCTCACAGTTTTTCAGAAGTTCATACAAATTTACTTTTTCGACGCTTCTTCCTGTTCCTTTCAAGATAGTATCACTCTCTCCAGAAGGCGTTACAATCAGCGTTGGACGCCCATACTTCTCCCGAATTTTTCCAGCGACAATTCCCGTAATTCCTTCATGTGCAGATGGCAAATATAAAAGAATCGCATTTTCAGCACTCTTGTCAGCATCCTTTAAAGTATCGACCTTTTTCCGCCTTTCATTTTCCAGGACCTCAATACATTGTCGGTAAGTCTGCTCCTGCACTGTCTTGCGGGTGCGATTGCTGTCAATCAAGGTCTGCACACACTGCTCTATTTCTTCTTGATTCTGCGAAAGCAGCAGTTCTGCGGCAACTCCTGCATTTTTCATTCTGCCCGCCGCATTGAGATGCGGTACAACAGCAAAAGCAATATTTTCAGAACTCACTTTTTCAGGCGCAAGAGAAATGCACTGCAAAAGCCGCTTCAATCCCGGACGCATTGCGCTCTGCACCACTCGAATTCCAAATTTCACCATGGTTCTATTTTCATTGGTCAGCGGCACGACATCTCCGATCGTCCCAAGCGCTACCAAATCAAGAACACGCGTTAAGACTGATTTTGGAAGACCCGATTTTTGCTGAAGCGCTTGTGCCAATTTGAAAGCCACGCCAACGCCGGCTAAATGCTTAAACGGATACGGACAATCCGGCCGCTTCGGATTGATTAAAATGCAGTCTGCCCTTCGATTTGTAATGCTGTGATGATCGGTTACTATCATTTCGATTCCGATATCTTTAGCATACTCTACTTCTTCATAGGATACACTGCCGCAGTCAACTGTTATAATCAGACCAGCACCGCTTTTTTTGATGGTTTGAATCGCATCAGTATTCAGCCCGTATCCTTCGTCAAAACGGGACGGAATATAATAGCTCAGTTTTTCTGTCAGCTCTGAAAGTACTTGATAAAGAAGGCTGACTGCTGTAATGCCGTCAGCATCGTAATCGCCGTAAATGCAAATCTGTTCCCCGTCTTTTATTTTAGACAATATTAAATCCACTCCTGCTTCCATGTCAGCAAGCAGGAATGGATTATAAGTTTTCTGCGGCTTTTCCGATAAATATTCCTGTATATCGGCCTCATCTGTTATGCCCCGTTTCCGGAGCAATTCAATGATGATCGGATTGATTTCATTCATATAATCTACTTCCCATAAGTAATATACCCTCTCGGATCCACATATTCACCGTTTACTCTCACTTCAAAATGCAAGTGCGGTCCTGTTACATTTCCCGTACTGCCGGACTTAGCCACTGCCTGTCCTTTATAGACAACATCACCGGTATTAACAAGCAGAGAGGTATTATGTGCATAAAGCGTTACAATTCCACCGCCGTGATCAATCATCAGCATATAGCCATAGCTATTGTTCCAGCCAGCTTTAATAACTGTTCCGGCATTAGATGCCACAATCGTCGTATTATTCGGACAGCCAATATCAATGCCCGTATGTAATTTATATTTTTTGAAAATAGGATGCAGTCTGTTACCAAATTCCGATGTTACCCGAGAAACACCAGGAACCGGCCAAGTAAAATCACCACCGATAAAATCACCGTTTCCCTGCAGTTTAAGAATTTCCGCCACCAAAGCATTGGCTTCCGCGTTCAGCAGATCAAGCTGTTCTTCCAGTGCATCATTATCCTGCGCTACCGCCGCCTTCTTTTCCGCTACAATGCTTTTATCCGTGTCAAGCTGCTGTTTCTTCTCAGCTTCCGTTTCCTTTGCAAGCTGCAAATCGCTCTGCAATCCTTCAAGATACTCTCTCTCAGCCTGTATTACTTTTTGCTGCACTTGCAGCTCTTCCAGCATCTGCTTATCCTGCTCATAGACCAGCTGCATTCTGTCAAGATTTGTCATCAGATCGGAGATAGAATTAGACCCGAGCAGCACATCGATAAAGCCAACATTGCCATTCATATACATTGCGGCAAGACGATCACCAAGTCCTTTTTGCTGTTCTGCAATTTCCTGCTCCACCTGCTCGAGCTGTACTAAAGCCTCTGAAATTCTTTCTTCAGTAAGTGTGATGCTGGTATTAAGCTCTTTAATTTCTAAATCCAAGCTGGCAATATTGCTCTCTAACGCTTTGATCTCTTTATTCAGGCTGTTTTCAACCGCTTTTCCTTTATCAAGCTCTGTCTGAAGCGCTGACTGCTGCCCTTTGATTTTATCAAGCTCCGCCTGCGCATCCGACTCAGCATCTGCAAATACGGCAATTCCGAGCGAACCAAAAATGATAGAAAATACTATACTGTATGCGATAAATTTCCGAATCATGCTAGTCTCCTTTATGTATCAAGAAATCTTCTCATTGAAATAATACTTCCGCACGCTCCAATCGAAACACCGAGCGCAATAAAAATCCATATCAGATTAAATGTCATAAATCCGACAGGTACCATCGGATTACCGAGAATCAGGCTCAAATCAAGCGAAAGAGCCGCAATCGCGCGGCTGTAAATCAGCGCTGTTATCCCCGCTGAGACCCCTGCTGCAATCAGTCCGATAATAATCCCCTCCGTTAAAAACGGTCCTCTTATAAACCAATTCGTCGCACCGACATATTTCATAATTTCGATTTCCCGTTGCCGCGCAAATACTGTAAGCTTTACCGTATTAGAAACAACAACGACCGAAACGATAACAAGAAATGCCATAATCACGAGCAGACCCATGTTCAGAGAATCCGTAATCTGCACCAGCTTGTCCACCGTTTCCTGATAATACTTTACCTTGCTGATTCCATCAAAGGTTCCAAGAACTTCCGCCACTCTGTCAGCATCCTCAAGCGCCCTTACTTTAACTTCAATCGAATTTGGAAGCGGATTTTCTACAAGTCCGTCAAGAAGATAGGCATTATCCTGCCATTCCTGCGCTTTCCACTGCTCCATCGCAGTATCCTTATCAAGATAATAAACATCGGCAACTTCCTCCATGCCCGAAAGCTGAAGAATGATTACCTCCGCCTGCTCATAAGTAGTTTCATCAGCAAGATAAGCTGATACTGAATCAAAATCAGCCTTTGCTTCTTCAATCGCAACCCCGATATTCACCATAACTACGAAAAAAATGCCGAGTATCAACAGCATTGCCGTAATAGAAAACATCGATGCCAGACTCATTGCTCTGTTTCGGAAAACCTGTACAAAAGCTTGCTTCACGTAGTACCTAAGACTATTAAACATGATTCAAAGGTCCTCCCTTCTCGTAAGAATACATTCCCATATGTTTACTGTTATTTTCCTGATAACCGTAATGACCGACATCATCTCTTACAATGCGTCCCTTTTCGATTGCAATAACGCGCTTACCCATTCTGTCTACAATATCTTTTGCATGCGTTACCATCACAATTGTCGTACCGCGCATATTGATCTGCTCCAAAAGCCGCATGATTTCCCATGCAGTATCCGGATCGAGATTTCCGGTCGGTTCATCTGCAATGAGGACTGTCGGACTGTTGACAATTGCCCGCGCGATTGCCACTCTTTGCTGCTCACCTGCGGAGAGCTCGCTTGGATATTTGCTCGCTTTATTACTGATTCCTACAAGACTCAGCACCTGTGGCACCTGCCGTCTGATTTGACGCGGCGACTGGTGAATAATCTCCATCGCAAATGCGACATTCTCAAAAACAGTTTTTTTGGGCAGCAGTCTGAAATCCTGAAATACAATCCCTGTGCTTCTGCGCAATTTTGGAATTTCTCTGTTTGAAAGCCTTGTAATCTCTTTTCCGTCCACTTGAATGCTGCCGCTGTCCGCATCTATTTCTTTTAAAATCAACTTGATAAATGTTGACTTCCCTGCACCGGACGGTCCAACGAGAAAGACAAAATCACCTTTATTGATTTTAATGCTTACATTATCAAGTCCTACATTCGTATTGTAATTTTTCGTTACATTTTCAAATATAATCATTTTTCTCCCTTTCGCCGCAAAATTTCTGCCGTGCGACAAATTATCCATATATTCTATATATTATACTATAATTCGACAGGCAATTAAAGTGATGTTTCAATGATGATTGTTATAAAAATATTATCATAATATTACAGAATTATTTCAAACGCGCTAAAATTTCTGTCAGAAGCGCTCGAAAAACTATTTCTGTCTGCGCTCTTACCGCTTTTTGCCCCGCTGCAATCTCACAATTATATTCCGCACGGTAAAAGTCTCTTTGATCCAGCAGCGGCAGACTGTAACATCGTTTTTTCTTGTCAGATCCGCTTCCGCCTGAAAAACCTTTTTGTATACTGTGCAAAGATTTTTCACTGGAATCAGTCTGCTCTGAAATAATTTTCTTGTTTTTTACCGCTGTATCTGCTGATACGGAAGCTATTTTAAGTCCTGTAAAATCGCGAAACTCGCGTCGATTTACACCGCTGCTATCCTTATTGATCAGCCAAATTACTTCATATCCCTTCGCTTCCATCAGTTTTATGCTGCCGAGCAGTTCTATAGCGGAAAGCAGCTTTGAAGGCATCGGATCAACAACACAGAGAATTAAATCCATATCCTCATAAAGCTTTCGTGCCGGCATGCTACTGCCAAAATCGCAGACAATAAAGTCTCCTGCAATATTATTGATAAGCCGCAAAAACCTCAGTTCTTTATCAGCATCCTTTGCCGGCTTTTTCAATCTCATATCTACTTTTTTATGCGCGGAAAGCGGTCTCATCCGCACCGAAAGCTCCGTCATTCTATAACTGTTTTGACGATGTTCCTGCGGAATATGCAAAGCCCAGTTTATTTTTTCGTCCAAATTGCGGAGACCTCGAATACTCTTTCCTTGCTCCAGCAAACCGAAAAAATCAATAAATTCTCTGCCGGCAAAGCGTTTATCCATTCCCAGTGCATCATATATATCTGTTTTCTGCTGTTTCTGTTCTATAGTCTGGTAGTTTGAAAATGTCTCTCCGTCCATTTGGACATAGGCCACTTTATGTGCTGTCAGCTCTGAGGCATACAGTGCCAGCGCAGTCGCTGCAAATGTGGCACCGGTACTCTTACCGCAGCCGACTATTCCTATTTTTCTGCGCTCATAAAATTCCGGCATATTTACAGTTTCTGCAGAAAAAAACATCCTCTGTCCGTTCCTGCCCGCCCTTTCAAAAATCCGATTCATTTTCTCGTCTTTCCTTTCTCATAAATTCTTTCTTTATTGTATGGATCCATTTTTTGCTTCTAATTTCTAATCTGTATGTTTCTTTGATTTTATTTACTTATTTTACCATATTTAAATTAAATTGTAAATTCATCATTTTACTCATATTTTTAACTAAATCTTTTTCTGAAGAAATTATTCAAAGAAACACAAAAATTGTTTCTTCTTTCTATAAAAATCGGTAAAATAAAAAGAAAGAACTCTACGAAGCGTTGATTG
The DNA here is from genome assembly GCA_944386585.1 of uncultured Clostridia bacterium. GTDB lineage: Bacteria > Bacillota > Clostridia > Peptostreptococcales > Anaerovoracaceae > QAKD01. Next base: position 6,431 of record CALXBT010000110.1, read on the forward strand.
CACTTTGCAAATTTTTATTCTATACTCTTACTAACCGCAGATTCTAAAATCTTTCGATTAAAAGCTTCCCCGCTGCAAACGCAGACAAAGCTTTTTCTTATCGGTAACAGCAGGAAA
>CALXBT010000111.1 GCA_944386585.1 uncultured Clostridia bacterium
AAAATAAAACTGCAAGCAATACTGCTTATAAAAAGATATTTTTTAAATCAATCAAAAAGAGTATCTTTTCTTCTTAAAAAGATACTCTTTTTCTTTTCCTATGAAATTCCCCTTTTCTCAAATATCAGCCTCGCGCCGAAAACCTGCCTTCCGCTCAGTTTTTCTTAAAAAACCGCCCCTTTGCGGAAGCCGTCCGGCAATCCTTCCGGCAGGAAAAATGCGGGCTTTGGGCCTTTGCACAGGGCAAGACTACATCATGCCCATACCGCCGCCCATGCCGCCGCCCATCGGCATTGCAGGCTCATCCTTCGGAATATCAGCAACGCAGCTTTCCGTCGTCAGAAGCATTGCTGATGCGGAAGCAGCATTCTGAAGCGCTGATCTTGTTACTTTTGCAGGATCCACGATACCTGCCGATATCATATCCATATACTGTTCTGTTGCCGCATTGAAACCGGTGCCGCTCTTACTGGACTTTACCTTCGCAACAACAACACTGCCTTCAAAGCCTGCGTTTTCGGCAATCTGTCTTACCGGCTCCTCAAGCGCTCTCATGATAATCGCCGCGCCTGTCTTTTCGTCACCAGCCAGCGTCTTGACAAATTTTGCTACAGCCGGAATTGCATTTGCAAGTGCTACACCGCCGCCGGCTACAATTCCTTCTTCAACAGCCGCCTTTGTCGCATTAAGTGCATCTTCGATTCTGAGCTTTCTTTCCTTAAGCTCTGTCTCCGTTGCTGCACCAACCTGAATAACGGCTACGCCGCCAGCTAGCTTTGCAAGTCTCTCCTGCAGCTTTTCTCTGTCAAAATCAGAAGTTGTTTCTTCAATCTGCATTTTAATCTGATTAACTCTTGCAGAAATCTCGGATGTCTCTCCGCTTCCTCCCACAATAACTGTATTTTCTTTCGTTACCTTAACAGATGCTGCTGTTCCAAGAAGGTCAAGCGTCGCTTCCTTCAGGTCGTATCCGATTTCTTCAGAGATAACAGTACCGCCGGTCAGAATTGCAATATCCTCCATCATTGCCTTTCTTCTGTCACCGAAGCCCGGTGCCTTTACTGCCACACAGTCGAAAGTACCTCTCAGCTTATTAAGAACAAGTGTTGCAAGCGCCTCGCCTTCAACATCGTCCGCAATAATAAGGAGTTTTCTGCCCTGCTGTACGATTTGCTCCAGAAGCGGCAGCAGGTCTTGAATATTCGTAATTTTTTTATCTGTCAGTAAAATGTACGGATTTTCGAGATTTGTCTCCATCTTATCGGTATCTGTTACCATATAAGCGGAAAGATATCCTCTATCAAACTGCATACCCTCTACGACTTCCAGAGTAGTACCCATTGATTTAGATTCTTCTACAGTAATAACGCCGTCCTTTCCGACCTTCTCCATTGCCTCTGCAATGAGTGTGCCAATCGCTTCATCCGCAGCCGAAACAGACGCAACCTGAGCAATCGCTTCTTTCGAATCAACTGTCTGCGACAACTTCTTAATCTCATCTACTGCCACATCTACTGCACCCTGAATTCCGCGCTTCAGCACCATCGGATTTGCGCCGGCCGCTACATTTTTAAATCCTTCCTTGATGATAATCTGTGCAAGCAGCGTTGCCGTCGTCGTACCGTCTCCTGCAACATCGTTTGTCTTTGTCGCAACTTCCTTTACCAGCTGCGCACCCATATTCTCAATCGGATCCTCAAGCTCGATTTCTCTTGCAATTGTCACACCGTCGTTAGTGATCAGCGGAGATCCGAATTTCTTCTCAAGTAGTACATTTCTGCCCTTTGGCCCTAATGTAATCTTAACTGTATCTGCAAGCTGATCTACACCTGCCTGCAGTTTTCTTCTGGCGTCCTCGCCGTAATATAATTCTTTTGCCATTTTTTTACCCTCTTTCTTATCTGAAATCTCTCATTAATTTGCCTAATCTACCTTTGCAAGAATATCTTCCTGCTTCATAATCATATACTCTTCTCCCAGATACTTTACCTCTGTTCCTGCATATTTTGAAAAAATTACTTTATCGCCGGCAGCAAGCTCCATCTTCTCATCTTTTGTACCCGGACCAACTGCAACAATCTCTGCCATCTGCGGCTGTTCTTTCGCCTGCCCGGAAAGAATGATGCCCCCCTGCGTCTTTTCCTCTGCTTCAAATCTCTTCATGACTACTCTTGCTCCGAGCGGTTTGATACCAAAACTCATGATTAAGTCTCCTTTCTGATTGATATATTTTTATTACTTTATTTTAACAATTTTGTATTGTTAGCACTCATATCTTATGAGTGCTAACTCTATTGTACCCTTTTTTTTGGTAAAGTCAACAGTTTTTCATAATTTTTTTGACTATATTTTTCTATTTTTTTAAGCACTTTGCTTCGCGTTCTTCTTCAATCTTCCTGCTTTCTTTGCTCCTTTGGAAACTCCCGCATATAATAAAACAAGTACTGCTGCGCAAATCCCCCATATTCTCCAAAGGTTTCCACTGCAAAGGATTCCATTTTCGCACTGTCATTTTCATCAATGTGATACAGTCTGTTCATGACGCGCTTTACCCATACATCAATAGGGAAGCTTTCATACTTTTGCATGGAAAACAGCAAAATACAGTTGGCCACCTTCGGTCCTACACCACAAAGGCTGACAAGATACTCATAAGCCTCCCGTACCGGCAGTTCGCCGAGCGAATAAAGCATTTTTCCGCCGTCGCGCGCAATCGTCTTCGCCGTCTCTGTAATATAGCGGGCTCGGTATCCCAGCCCGATTTCCGAAAGCGCTTGCGGCGAAAGTTCCGAGAGCGCTTCAATTGATGGAAATGCATAACGCTTCTTTCCTCTGTATGTGGGAAGCTCCTCTCCAAAATTTTCCGAAAGCTTCTCGATACATTTTTTTATGCGCGGAATATTACTGTTCTGCGAAATAATAAAAGAAATCAGTGTTTCCCAATTATCCTGATTTAGCAGGCGAATTCCGCTGCCGGCCGCAATTGCGCTGCCAATTACAGAATCACGCATGCTAAGAGTCCTTTTGATTTCACCGTAATCACGGTCAAAGTCAAAATAGCTGCGCCAGAGGTCCTCAAATTCGTTTTCATCCGTGCCATCAATAATCAGCCGCGCATTTTCCGTGCCGGCATCTGCGTCCTGCCGCTTTTCCATGTTCAGATTGATTGTCCGGCCAAGCGCCGTTCCCGTATAGCTGCCATCCGGCTCTTCTTCCCAGCGAAAACACTGTCCGCATTCGAATATATGCTTCAGGTTAAAATCCCTTACCTCTTTTATCAGTTTCATTTTAATCCTTTTATCTCAATATTCACCGCCTCAACATGAAAGGCTGTCATCATTTCTGTTTCCTCTGCAATACGGCGCTGTATTCTCCCTACAGCCGCTATTACATCCGCACTGTATTTCATAATCAGGCCCGCACTGATTTGAATTCCGCTGTCCGTCTTATAAATACTAACCTTCGCCGTCTTGCTGACAACTCCTGAACACCAGCAGATATAATTGACAATATCGAAAATCACCTTATCGCTGACCTTATACTCTCCGAGATAGCTGTAAGTCGGACGCACAACAGTCCGTTCTACGGCACTTGCCGCGCTGCTGTTTCCGTTGCCGGCCGAAAAGCGGCCCAGCCCTCCGCCCGAAACATCAGCAAGTTTTCCCGTGCGTCCCATAAATCGCCGCAGCGGATCCATAAAATAACCGGAAAACTGCTGCTTCAGCTGCAATGCAGGCGCCGGAATCACATGCTGGCCCTGTTCGTTTCGCTGTCTGGCTGCCGTTTTTCGTTCTTCCTCTGTCGTAATCTCTTCAATATAGATAGTCCTTTCAAACTCCGGCAGATGCAAACGCAGCCGGATCTTGCCCACCATTTCATCAGAGGTGCCGATGATCAATAGGCTTTCTGGGGCAAGCTCTTCCAGTTTTTCAAGCACTGCTGACCGATGCATTTCTTCCGTAAAAAGAGCTGTTTTTACCGCTCCGATTTTCGTCTGCTGCCGCTTGGCAGAAATGCCTGCCAATACCGTTCCGCCGCCGATTAAAAGACCGTCGTCCACGATATATTCTATATTCAATTCACCGCACAGATATGTAGCCTGAAAACTTTTCCCCGTGCCGCTTTTTCCAACCAAAGCATAAACTTTCATCTTTACTTCTCCAGATACTTCTGCTATAATGTGTGTATATCGAAAGATTGACTATTTTTGAAGGAGGATATCATAATGGCTTACAAAATTACGGATGCTTGTATAAGCTGTGGTGCTTGTGCTGCTGAATGTCCAGTAGAAGCTATCTCGCAGGGAGATTCTGCATATGTAATCGACGCTGACAAGTGCATTGACTGCGGTTCATGTGCAAACGCTTGCCCGGTTGATGCTCCGACGCAGGCTTAATTATACAAGAAATAAGCAATAATAACCGTTTCTTCATGAAACGGTTATTTTATTTTTTATTATTTACTTTTCCGTATTAGCCGTTTCAGCTTTCTGAGCTAAATCCGTCCTGGCTTTGATTTTCTTTTCCTCATTCTTTTGGTTTGCTCTGTTCATATGATAAGCGAGTGAATGAAGGGAATCAGATAAATGTACATTTTCAAGAGACACCGAATCCGGTACTTCAATATCCACCGGTGCAAAATTCCAGATACCTCTGATTCCTGCAAAACAAAGCTTGTCAGCTACTTCCTGCGCGCTCTGGCGGGTCGTACAGATGATTCCGATATCAATCGCATTTTCCTCGACAAACTCTACCAGATCCTCATAATCCATTACTTCAATATCATTGAAAGAAATTCCGATCAGCTTTGGATTTACTTCGAAAATTCCTTTTACTAGAAATCCTGCCTTATAATAATTCGTATAGTTGATAATCGCCTGACCAAGATTTCCAGCACCCACAACCACCATCTTATACTGTTTGTCAAGTCCCAGTATCGCGCTGATTTCATTATAAAGTCCGTTGACATTATATCCGTATCCCTGCTGTCCGAATCCTCCGAAATTATTGAGGTCTTGGCGAATCTGCGATGCAGTATAGCCGATTAGACTGGAAAACTCATTTGAAGAGATTTTGTCAACGCCTTTTTTCTTAAGCTCTTTTAAATATCTTCTATATCTTGGCAGCCTCTTAATGACTGCATTTGAAATTTTCGGTTTTTCTTTCATATAAATACCCTCTAACCGAGTTTATCTTCTACATATTTCACAATATCAGCCACATTCTGGAACTTTTCAGCATCTTCGTCCGGAATCTCAATTTCAAATTCATCTTCAATCGCCATGATAATTTCAACAGCGTCAAGAGAATCCGCCTCCAGATCCTTCATCAGATGAGTCTCCATTGTCACTGCATTTTCATCGACACTGAGCTGCTCCATAATGATTTCTCTTATTTTTTCAAAAGTCATGATAAACCTCCATAGTATCTCTATTTAAATACAATTTTTATTATATATACGCTCCCGCATATATGCAACAGATTTTTAATACTATTTTTAATCATTTTCGTATTTTTCTGCCGCAAGCCGTTCCCATTCCTCATATTTCATAGTAAGAGCATGGTTGTCTTCGTCCAGCTTTGTGTGAAGCTCTGTCAGAAAAGCATGATTTGAAAGATTTTCTGGCAGCAGCATCTGTGCTGTAATCTCCGAGATTTCCGTTTCCAACTCTTCAATCTCAGCTTCAAGCGCCTCAATTCTTCTCGTTAGGCGCCGCAACGCACGCTCCTGTTCTTTCTGAAGGAGACGCGCCTCTGCTGTCGATAGTCCTGCACCCTCTGTCAGTGTTTTCGCTTCAGCTGAGTAAGAATACGGCTTCACAGAAGCATCTCTTTGCGCATGGTCTAAGCCCAGTATACGGCCGTCATTCAGACTGGCCGATTTCTCCGTGCGCACCTCTGATTTGAGCTCCGCAAGATATTTTCTGCCCGATTCAATCGACTGCTTTTTTTCTACATAATAATCATAAGTCCCCAGATATTCTGTAATTCCACCCGGTGTCAGCTCAAAAATTCTTGTAGGAATCTTATTGAGAAAGTAGCGGTCATGGGATACAACGATGACTGTCCCCTCAAAATGAAGCAGTGCCTCCTCAAAAATCTCTTTTGAGTCAATATCAAGATGATTCGTCGGCTCATCCAAAATCAGTGTATTAGCACCGGAAAGCATCATTTTCAGCAGGGAAAGTCTGGCTTTTTCCCCGCCCGACAGTGAGCCAACGCGAAGAAAAACATCTTCGCCGCGAAATAAAAATCTGCCTAAGATGCTGCGCATATCTGTATCCGTATAAAGGCGATACGCCTCCTTCAGCTCACCCAGCACCGTATTTTCTTCTGTCAGCAGCATTTGTCCCTGATCATAATAGCCAAACGCTACATTATGTCCAATCCTGAGATAACCGGCATCTGGCAAAAGATCCTGCATCATAATCTTAAGCAGCGTCGTCTTTCCGACACCATTAGGTCCGACAATACAAATTCGTTCCCCTCGCTTGATATCAAAATTAACATTGCAAAACAGTTCCCTCCGCCCTGCCGCAGCGCCGAATCCTTTTGCCAAATTTTCACCGAAAAGCACATCGTTTCCGCTCTTAAAGTTCTGCCGAAAACTGATTTTTACTTTATCCGGCAGATCTTCCGGTCTCTCGACCCGTTCCATATGCTCCAGCATCTTTTCTCTGGACAGCGCCCGCTTTGTCAAATGCTCTGTATTATGCTGTTTAAACCGCCGAATAATTTCCTCCTGCCGCGCAATTTCCGTCTGCTGTTTTTCATACCTTTTCATTTCCGCAGCACGCCGCGCAGATTTTTTATCAGCAAAGGAACTGTAATTTCCGTCGTATGTATATAACCTGTGATTTTCGATCTCAAAAATTTTATTGACAAGCTGATCGAGAAAATAGCGGTCATGCGAAATAATGAGGATTGTTCCTTTATAAGCCTTTAAATATTGTTCCAGCCATTTCAGAGTGCCTATATCAAGATGATTTGTCGGCTCATCAAGCAAAAGGATATCCGGCTTTTTCAGCAGAAGGCAGGCAAGCGATAGTCTCGTCCGTTCTCCGCCTGAAAGTGTCGATACCCTCTTATCGTAAAAGTCTTCACTGAAAGCCATGCTCGAAAGCACACCGTTTACCTCGCTTTTATAGCTGTATCCACCCTCTTGCTCAAATTTCATCTGCAGGTCAGCATAACGCAGCAGGAGCTTGTCTACCGACTCGCCTGCTGTCGAACGCGCGGCAATTTCATCAGAAAGCCGATGCATTTCCTTCTCCATATCCTGCAAATCAGAAAAAATGCTGTATGCTTCTTCAAATACCGTGCGGTCTGACTGAAAATCACCGTTCTGCTTCAAATATCCTACTGTCAGCTCCGAAGAAATGAAACAGCTACCGCTGCTGCACGAAAGCTCACCGGCAATAATCTTCATCAGTGTTGTTTTCCCGGCGCCGTTTGCCCCAATCAGACCAACTCGGTCACCGCCGTTTATATGAAACGAAACATTCTTCAGAATCACATCTGTGCCATATTCTTTTGTAATGTCCGCTGCACTTAATACTATCATTTTCTTCTTATTCCCCTGTCAATTTCTCTGTTTTCACCTTGTATCCTTTTTGCGTTTCTATCTCTTCTGCTGCGTTTTAAGCGGCCCGCTCCTTCAGTACAAAAAGACCATGCTAAAGCGGAAGCGCCGGATACGCATCAAGCGTAAAATCATCCCGTATACCAGCCTGATACGCATAATAAGCAGCGCAAGCAATCATCGCCGCATTATCGGTACAAAGCACCGGAGGAGGACAGAAAAAAGCGATTTCTTTTTCTGCGCAGGCTCTTTTCAGCAGACGGCGAAGCGCGCTATTAGCCGCCACACCTCCTGCAAGTACCAGTTTTTTCTCTCCCATACGGGCTGCCGCCGATACTGCTTTATCTACAATCACTTCCAGCACTGCCTGCTGAAACGATGCCGCAACATCTGCCGGTACGATTTTGCGACCAGCCTGCTTTTCCGAATTTATGTAATTCAGCACGCCTGTTTTAATTCCGCTGAAAGAAAAATCAAGGCTGTCTTTTTCCAAATACACCCGCTTAAATTCTACTGCATGCGGATTTCCTTCTTGTGCAAGCTTATCAATCAGCGGACCTCCCGGATAACCAAGTCCAATTACCCGCGCCACCTTATCAAATGCCTCGCCGGCCGCATCATCGCGCGTCCCTCCAAGTACGCAGCATTCATGATAGTCTGTCACCTCTACGAGATTTGTATGACCACCCGAAATGACAAGCGCTGTAAACGGCGGCACAAGCTCTTTGCATGCGATATAATTTGCACTGATATGTCCTTCTATATGATGCACGCCGACCAGCGGCTTTTTTTTCGCCATCGCAAATGCCTTCGCAGTTGCAATTCCAACCAAAAGTGCACCAACAAGACCTGGCCCTTTCGTAACGCCGATTAAATCGATCTCCTCCCATGTTACACCTGCTTCCGTCAGTGCCTGCTCTGTAACTGCGTTGATATTTTCAAGGTGATGGCGCGATGCAATTTCCGGCACCACGCCTCCAAACACCTTGTGTATTTCAATTTGAGTGGAAATCACATTCGACAGTACATTCCTTCCTTCTGCCAGCACTGCAACCGCTGTTTCATCACAGCTCGATTCAAATGCAATTGTCAGAAATTTTCCGTCTTTCATATCTCTCCTGCTCCATTCTAACCTTTTTCCTTGACGATGCAGCGATTATCCGGTGTCATATGGCGGCAGTTCTCACACGACTGATAATCCGTCATGTTAAAGGCACTCAGATCATGCCTTCTTGTAAATCTGCTGCAATGGCTAGCTGCAACGCTCATATCATCGCCAAATTCATAGTCATAATCCCTGTAATTTCTATCCATCTTCCCCTCCATACCTTTTTCATCCGCAGTTTTTACCTTTCAAGCCTTATCCTTTTCTCTCTTTCATTCTGTCCGTTTTTTCGTCTTTTCAGGCATTTACGGATAATTTTTTTCAGATATTCTGAAACATTTTTAGTATGTAAGGTTTTCTCTCTTTTATACTTTTTATTCGTTTTCACGCCACATGATGATGGCATCCTCGTGATTATCCTCGTAATATCCCTTGCGTATACCGCATGCTTGAAATCCAAATTTTTCATAAAGGCGCTGCGCCGCAAAATTGGATACCCTCACCTCCAGCGTCTGCCGCGTAATTCCCTCCGCCTGCGCTTCCGCAAGCAATACGCTGACAATCGCCTCTCCGATATGCCGTCTTCGGAAATTTGGATGTACCGCTACATTGGTAATATGCCCTTCGTCTATAATCAGCCACATCCCGGCATAGCCTACAATCTGCCCTGCTATTTCTGCCACAAGATAAAGCGCAATATTATTCTCCGAAATTTCTTTTAAAAAGGATACTTCACTCCACGGCATTGAAAAGCAGAGCTTGTCAAGCTCCGCGATACTATGTACATCATCCAGCTTCGCTTCTCTGATAATCATGTCTGTACCGCTCATTTTTCCGGCTACATTTTCCCGCATTTCTTTTTTAACCTTCGTTTTCTGCCTTTCCGCCAGCCGTCTGTTTCCGTTTTTCTTCCAATTTCCGCTCGGCCTCTGCTTTTCGCATGTACTCCGGCATCAGCTTGCCGTACGGAAGAAGCATTCCTTGCTGATACATTGACCGCGCTAATTTCGCTACTGAGGATGCCCGCTGTGTTATGCCGGAAATTCGGGCATTTATTCCATTTTCACAGCAGAAATCAGCTGCGGCTTCTCCGTAAGGTCCGCACCCGTCTCCAAAAAAACAGATTTCCTGCATCCCGCTTTTTTGGCATGCCTCTTTCAGCAGTACAAGAAATTCAGCAAACGGATACGCACCTCCTGCAACCTGTTCACTAATCTGCCCGTTTTTCCAAAGATAAGCTCCGCCATATACCTGTTCTCTGCGTGCATCAAGAATCGATGCAATGATTCCTCCGCAATTTTCTGCATGATACGCAAAGCTTTTCAAAGTTGGTACGGCAATCGCCGGTTTTCCAGCTGCCTGACAAAGCGCCCGCGCCGTCGCCACACCGATACGGATTCCCGTAAATGAACCTGGTCCGCATGAGGCGGCAACTGCACTTATATCGTCTATTTGCAATCTACTATTTGAAAGAAGCGTTTCAGTCATCGGTATCAGATTCTGTAGATGATTCAGCGTTCCTTCAGATAGCATTTCTGTCGTTGTTCCTTTTTCATCAATCAATGCAACCGAGCATTGCGGCCCCGTTGTTTCTATCGAAAGAATCCACATTATTCCTGCTCCTTCCGCGAAAACTCATATAATCTTTCGCCTTCCTGTTCGGTATACGAAATCTTCAAAACAGCAGCTCCTTTCGGAATCATTTCATACGCCAAATCGGCCCACTCAACGACCGACAGCCCTGTCCCATAAAGATACTCCTCACAGCCGATTTCAAACAGCTCGTCCAGATCATGCACCCGATACAGGTCAAAATGATAAAGCGGCAGCCGTCCGGAGTGATACTCCTGCACAATCGTAAAGGTTGGACTTGTAATTTCTTCTGTAATTCCGAGTCCTTCCGCAATATATTTTGTAAGCGTCGTCTTTCCCGTGCCAAGTTCACCGATCATGGCAAGAACGCTGCCCTGTGTCGCTTCACGCGCCAGCCGCAGACCAAACGCACGAGTATCCGCTTCACTTTTTATCGTAATTTTTTCGCTTTTACACCCGTTTCCTTGCATATCAATAAGCCTCCGATGTTCTATTGTATCATAAAAAACATTCCTCCAAAACATTTTTTGCAAAATCTGCGCTGCCAAATCATTTTCAAGAGCTAAAATCTGTAAAAAAGCGCTGTCGCCTCATTGATGCGGCAACAGCACTTTTCTTTTCAGACCCACGAAATTATATAATTACTGTATTTCCTTCACGCCGTCTACCGGTGCAGGAAACCTG